>CAZBQA010000014.1:41708-54807 GCA_964493905.1 uncultured Prevotella sp. | reverse complement strand
AAGTTACAGATGAGAAATAGGGTTTTCCCAGTTTTATCGGACAGCAATAGTTTTTTTGTGACTACTGCAAAGATAGGTTTTTTCTCGAAGATGCCAAAGTGTTTTTTGCAAAAAATCAGTTTTTTTTCGGCCGGAAACATAGTTCATTGGCGCGCCATCTGTTTTTGGCCTGCCGCGGCGCTGCCCTTTGGCATCGCCTTGAAGGGTTTGCCGTGGTGCGGCAGGTGACATACCGTGTGCCGGTTGTGGCTGTAGGGTGTGCTGTTTCGGGTCGATGTAGGCTCTGCTTCGAGTCGAAGTACGGTCTGCTTCGAGTCGAAGTACGGTCTGCTTCGAGTCGAACCACGGTGCGTGGTGCGTGGGTTGGCGGTGCCTGCAGGCCGCTATGGGCGTGGCTCAGCTGTCGTTGCGCTTGATGTTTCGGGGGTGATGGAGGAGTATTTCCTGCCTGAGCTGCTCGTCGTCGAGGTGGGTATAGATCTCGGTGGTGCCGATGTCGGCGTGGCCCAGCAGCTCTTGTATGACGCGCAGGTCGGCCCCGCCGCGCAGCAGGGCGGTGGCGAAGGAGTGGCGCAGGGTGTGGGGCGAGATGACCTTCTTGATGCCGGCGGCCTCGGCCTGCCGTTTGATCATGATGAGAATCATGGTGCGCGTGAGGTGATGGCCGCGCCGGTTGAGAAACACATAGTCTTCCTCGCCCGGCTTGATGGTCATCTGGCGGCGGTCGTCGAACCAGTAGCCCAGCTCTTCGATGGCCTTGTCGGAGATGGGCACCAGGCGTTCTTTGTTGCCCTTGCCCAGCACGCGGATGAACCGCTCGTCGAGGTAGAGGTCCGAGAGCTTGAGGTGGGTGAGCTCAGAGACGCGCAGGCCGCACGAGAAGAACACCTCGATGATGGCGCGGTTGCGGTGGCCCTCGTTGACAGAGAGGTCGATGCTTGCCTCGAGCATGTCCACCTCCTCAGTGGTGAGGTATTCGGGCAGGTGCTTGGGCAGGTGGGGCGACTCGAGCAGCTCGGTGGGGTCTACCTCCAGGTAGCCGTCAAGCTCCAGGTAACGGTAGAACGAGCGCACGCCGCTGAGGATGCGCGCCTGCGACTTGGGGCCCAGTCCGTGCTCGTGGAGCGAGGCGGCAAAGTGTTCCAGGTCTTCGAGTTTCACGTTCAGCGGGTCGAGGTCGTGGTCGTGGAGATAGTGCAGCAGCCACCCCAGGTCGTGGCTGTAGGCCTCGATGGTGTTGGCCGATACGTTGCGCTGCAGCTTGAGATAGCGCAGGTAGCGGCGTGTAATATTTGTGGTCTGGCTGTTGTCGGTCTCCATTTTATTTCTTATTTTTGCATGCAAATATAGCTATATTATCTCAAAGAAATGAAGAAGATACTCATTATCAACGGTCCCAACCTCAATCTGCTGGGCGTGCGCGAGCCGGGCATCTACGGCAGCAGTTCGTTCGAGAGCTACCTGCCCGCGCTGCAGGCCAAGTTTCCAGAGGTGGAGCTGAGCTACTATCAGAGCAACATCGAGGGTGAGCTCATCAACAAGATGCAGGAGGTGGGATTCACCTTCGACGGCATCGTGCTCAACGCCGGAGCCTACACCCATACGTCGGTGGCCTTGCTCGACTGCATCCGCTCGCTGAAATGCCCTGTGGTAGAGGTGCATATCTCCAATGTACACCAGCGTGAGGCCTTCCGCCACCACTCCATGATCTCGGCCGGATGCAAGGGCGTGATCTGCGGCTTCGGACTGCAGGGCTACGAGCTGGCGGTCAGAGGGCTGGTGGAGTGAGGCGTGAAGAACGAAGCATGAAGCGTGGGAGGGAGGAGTGCGTAGCCGCTATTTGGATGTTCTCTCGTTTTTGTCTTTTAATAGCGTCACTTCCTTTCTGGCTTCTTTTCAGTGTCGGATCATTTTGAATTTTGAATTTTGAATTTTGAATTAGAAAACTATATCCTCGCCTACAGCGAGCCTGAGGGCGACTATCTCTACCGGCTCTACCGGGCCACCAACATCCACACCATCCACGGACGCATGGCCAGCGGACACCTGCAGGGGCGCATGCTCAAGATGTTTGTTGAGATGGTGAGACCTGTGCGCATCCTCGAGGTGGGCACCTTCTCGGGCTATTCGGCCATCTGCATGGCCGAGGGACTGCGGAGTGTCGATGAGGCCGTGGGTGCGCCGCTGTCGGGCGATGGGGCGCGTAGGCTCGTCACCTTCGAGATCAACGATGAGATGGAAGACTTCACGCGGCCCTGGATCGAGGGCTCGGCGGTGGCCCCCTACATCGACTTCCGCATCGGCGACGCCAATGTCGATGCACCACGGCTGGGCATGACGTTCGACATGGCCTTCGTCGACGGCGACAAGCGCACCTATATCGAGACCTACGAGACGGTGATGGCCATGCTCAACCCCGGCGGATGGATTCTCGCCGACAACACGTTGTGGGACGGCCACGTGGTCGACCCGCAGTATAGCCACGATCACCAGACGCAGGCCATCCGCGCCTTCAACGACCATATACAGCAAGACCATCGCGTAACGCAGGTCATCCTGCCGCTACGCGATGGTCTTACCATCATTCACAAGAAACAAGACTAAGGCTCTGCCCTCAGCCCATCTGCTCGCCTTCGAGCAACCGGCGGCTGAGGGCCCTCACCGGATACCACACGGCCAGCCATCCCGCCACGATGACCGTGACGAAGATGAGCAGCACATCCTCGTAATGCACGCTCACGGGGTAGGCGTTGACGATGTAGGTGCCGTCGGCGTTGCCCATCTTGATGAAGCCGTATTGCTGCTGCAGCATACACAGCAGCAGGCCCAGGGCGATGCCCGCCACGGCACCCAGGAAACTGATGAGACGCCCTTCGAAGAGGAAGATGTTGGTGATCTGGGTGTCGCGCGCACCGAGGTTGCGCAGTGTCACCACGTCTTCTTTCTTGTCGATGATGAGCATCGACAGCGACCCGATGATGTTGAAGCAGGCCACCACGAGGATGAACGTCAGGAAGATATAGGCCATGAGCTTCTCGATCTGCATGATCTTGAACGTGTCGGCCTGTTGCTCGAAGCGGTCTTCCACCTTGAAGCGGTCGCCCGCAATGGTCTTCATCTTGCTTTTCACGGCCTCGAAGTCGGAGCCCGGCTTGAGCCTGATCTCGAGCGCCGACACCATGCCCTGCTGGTCGAACAGGTTGGTGGCGAAGCCCAGGCTGGTGATGATATACCCTTTGTCGTATTTGCCCTGGTTCACGGCAAACACCACTCCCGTAGAGAGCAGCGAGTCGACCACGAAGCCGTCTTGCGGACTGGTCATGTCGAGCTGACCCTCGCGACGGGGCGCATAGATCTTCAGATAGTCTTTCCACCGGCTGCCCGTGCCCAGTGTCTGGGCCAGTCTGATGCCCGGCGTGCCAAACTGCAGGTTGGCGGTGTGCAGGTCAAACTGTCCGTCGCCGTAGAGTATCTCGGTGATGCGCGTCAGGTCGGCGAAGTTGTCGTCCACGCCCTTCACTGTCACCATGGCCTGCTTGCCGTTGTAGACGGCCATGGCCATCTCTTCGAGGGTCTCGGTGGCCACCTCCACCTCGGGCAGCTGGCGTATCTGGGTGAGGATGGGGTCGTCGGCGGGGGCCACCTTGCCCTTCACCGGCATGACCTTGAGCTGCGGGTCGAAGTTGGTGAAGAAACTGGCCACGAGGTCGTGGAACCCGTTGAACACCGACAAGACAATGACCAGGGCCATGGTGGCCACGGCCACGCCGATGACCGAGATCAGCGAGATGACGTTGATGGCGTGGGTCTTCTTCTTCGAGAAGAGGTAGCGCCGGGCAATGAAAAAGCCCACCTTGTCCCACCCCAGGAGGGAGTGGCGACGGGTGGGCTTGTCGGTTCTCATATCTTTTGTATTGTCTTCCATCTGCTTGTGCGATAGGGACTTTCTGGTTTTCGGTCCCTCTGTGTTTCGTTATTTGCAGCCTCCCGACGATGGGTCGGGGGAGCGGCAACGCCCTCATCTGCGGATGAGGGCATTGCCGAGGGCCCTTATTTCTTCAGCAGCTCGTCGATCCTGTCGATATAGTCGAGGCTGTCGTCGATGAAGAACCGCAGTTCGGGAATGATGCGCAACTGGTTGTGTACGCGGCGTCCCAGCTCATAGCGGATGCTCTTCTCGCTGGCCGTGATGTTGCCGAGGAGCTCTTCGCCCTTCTCTGAGGGGAAGATGCTCAGGTAGGCCGTGCAGATGCTCAGGTCGGGACTGATGCGCACGCGGGTGACGCTGATGAGCACGCCGTGCATGCTGCGTGTCTGCAACTGGAAGATCTCTGCCAGCTCTTTCTGTAGCAGTCGCGATATCTTGTTTTGTCTTGTCTCTTGCATAGTGATAATCTTCTTGTGTTAATGGTTGTGTTGTGTGGGTGTCTGTGCTCTGTCGCCCAGCTCTATGTGCTCCACGCTCACCTGCTCGTGGAGGAAGATCGAGGCCGTCTCCTTGAAGCGGTCGGCGCTTTCGGTGGTGTAGTAGGCCACACGTCCGCCCTTGGTCAGCCGGTCGTCGAGGTCGGTGTGGCGGCCGAGGTAGGCCTTCAGGCTGTCGGCCACATATTCGCCCTGCGAGACGATGCGTATGCCGGGGTCGGTGTATTTCAGGATCTTGGGCATGAGCAACGGGAAGTGGGTGCAGCCCAGGATGATGGTGTCGATGTCGGGGTCTTTCAGCATCAGCTGGTCGATGCGTTTCTTCACGAAGTAATCAGCGCCGGGCGAGTCACACTCGTTGTACTCCACCAGCGGCACCCAGAAGGGGCAAGCCTGCCCCGTGACCTTGACATCGGGCCACAGCTTGGCAATCTCCAGGTCGTAGCTGCGGCTTTTGACGGTACCCTCGGTGGCAAAGAAGCCCACGTGGCCGTTACGGGTGAGGTGCCCGATGACTTCGGCCGTGGGGCGGATGATGCCCAGCACGCGGCGGTGGGAGTCCCATTGCGGCAGGTCGTTCTGCTGAAGCGAGCGCAGGGCCTTGGCCGAGGCGGTGTTGCAACCCAGGATGATGAGCTGGCAGCCCATGGCGAAGAGCTTCTCGACGGCTTCGCGCGTAAACTCGTACACCACCTCGAAGGAGCGTGGACCGTAGGGTGCACGCGCGTTGTCGCCCAGGTAGACATAGTCGTACTGGGGCAGCAGCTGGCGTATGCCGTGCAGGATGGTGAGCCCGCCGTAGCCCGAATCGAAGATGCCGATGGGGCCGGGTTGCTGTGGAAAGCATGTGGTGGTCATGAGCGGTGTGGGTGATAGGGGTTTATCGCAGGGCTGCGAGTATGGCGGCCGAGACGTCTTCTCCGGTGGCGGCGTTGATGTAGGGCACAGCCTGGTTGTCGGTGTTGAGGATGAAGGCCAGGCCTTTGTCCTTGCCCACCTGCTGTATGGCAGCATCGAGGCGGGTGCGCAGGGGCTTGTAGGCTTCGTCCTCGGCCTGCTGCAGCAGCCGCTGGGCCTCTTTCTTGAAGGCTGTATTCTTCTCCATCAACTCTTGGAGCTCGGCCTGACGCTTCTGCAGGATAGACGGTGCAAAGTCGCGCTGACCCTCCAGAAACTGCTCGTACTTGGCGTTGAACTCGTTCTCCACGCGCTTCATCTCGTTGTCGTACTTGATACGTAGGTCGTCGATGTTGCGCTTGGCAAGGGCATAGTCGGGCATCGACTCGAAGAGGCCCTGGTAGCTGAAGTAGCCGAAGTGGAGGGCAGGGGTGGCGGCAGGGGCCACGATGGGTGTGGTGTCCTGTGCCTGCAGCTGTGCTGTGCCGAGGGCCAGCATGATGATGAGTGCCAGTTGTTTCATAGCTATGGGGTTTGTAGGGATGGGTAAATGGGGTGCGGTGACATAATGATAAAGGTGAGGCTATCCCTGACCAGGAGACCTCACCTTGCCTCCCTTGTGACGAAGAGAGGATGTTAGGTTGTTATTTCATCTTGCCAATCTCGGCCTGCACCTTAGAGGTGACATCCTCCACGTTGGTGCCTGTGTAGACGGCAACACCCTCTTCGAAGATATAGGTGTAGCCGCCGGTCTTGCCTACGTTGCTGATGGCATTGCGCACCTTGGTGATGACGGGCTGCATCTTCTCCTGCTGGGCCTTCTGAAGGGCCTGCTGGTTGTCAGAGTAGGTCTGCTGGATCTTCTGGTAGAGCTGCTGGAGCTCCTGCTCCTTCTGCTGCTGGGCCGTGGCGTTCATGGTGCTCTTGCCCTTGTCGTAGGCGTCGCTCTGGCGCTGCAACTCTTCCTGCATGCTCTTCAGGTCGTTCTCGTACTGCTTGGCAGTGGCCTCCAGTTCACCGTTGATTTTGGAGATTTCGGGCAGCGACTGCATGATGGTCTGTGTGTTAACCTTGCCGAATTTCTGGGCGAAAGTAGCCAGCGGGGCCATCAGCATGATCATCAAAATAAGTTTTTTCATTTTCTTTTATTGTTTAATTGTTAATTGTTCGTTGTCTGTGACGGTGGCTCCGGGGTGTCGTCCGCTAGCCTAACGACTGGCGGGCTGACAGGGCACAGGGGTGCGTATTATCGTCCGTAGCCCAGCTTCTGCAGCACCTCGTTGGAGATATCGATCTTGGGCGAGCCGAAGATGATGGCCGTGTCCGACGCTCGGTCGAGCACGAGGCTGTAGCCGCGCAGCTCAGAGATTTCCTTGACGGTATTGTAAATCTCTTCCTGGATGGGTGTCATGAGGCTCTCGCGCTTCTTGAAGAGCTCGCCCTCAGGACCGAAGTATTTCTTCTTCAGGTCAGCGGCCTCCTTCTCTTTCTGCATGATCTGCTCCTGCTTGGCCTTCTTCTGCTCCTGCGAGAGGAACACTACCTCGTTCTGGTAGTTCTTGTACATGGTGCCGGCCTCGGTGTTGAGGGCCTCGACCTCGGCCTGCCACTTCTTCGATACCTGGTTGAGCTGCTCGTTGGCACGCTCGTAGGCGGGGATGTTCTTGAGGACATACTCCATGTCGATCAGTGCAAACTTCTGGGCGCTGGCCTGCAGGGGCAGGAGCGCAAGCACGAAGAGCATCGACAAGAGCCTGGCAGAGGCCATCTTGCGAAGGGTTGCTGTATGCTTCATCATCATTTCTTTTTTTTGTTAAACTATACAACCCTAAAGACGTGAAAGGGATTGTAATAGTTACTTGATTATCATTTTTTAAGTATTCAGCCGCCTGCCCGTCTTCGTTCAGCTGTCGCTTTGCTGTGTGTCAAGACATGCACAGGCGTCGCCTCCGAGGCAGCCTTGGCCACCGTCGGGGCATTGGCATGACTTAGAACTCTTGTCCGAGCACGAAGTGGAACTGGCTTCCGCCCTTGGTGCCGAACACCTTGTCGAAGCCGTAAGCCCAGTCGATACCCATGAGGCCCACCATTGGCAGGAAGATTCTGACACCCACACCGGCCGAGCGCTTGAGGTTGAACGGGTTGAAGTTCTTGGTCTCGGTCCAGGCATTACCGCCCTCGACGAAGGTCAGACCGTAGATGGTGGTGTTGCCCAGCATGAGCGGGTAGCGCAGTTCGAGCGACATACGGTCGTAGGCATAGCCCGTGTAGCCGTAGGGCGTGAGCGATCCGTTCTCGTAACCACGCAGTCCGATGGTCTCCTCGGCGTAGCTGGTGGAGTAGCCACTCATGCCGTCGCCGCCGACATAGAAGGTCTCGAAGGGGCTCTTCTTGTACTTGTTGTAGCTGCCCAGGATGCCAAACTCGAAGCGGGTCATGAGCACCAGACACTTCTGCGAGTTGGTGAGGGCCGTGAAGGTGCGCGACTTGAACTTCCACTTATGGTACTCAATCCAGCGGTACTTTTCCTGCTGCTCCTTCACGTAGTTGGGTGAGTAGGCATCGGTGGCCAGGTTCTTGTAGTCCTTGCCGTCCCACTTCGACCATGGCGGGGTGACCGTCACGCTGGCTGTGAACTCAGAGCCGCTGCGCGGGAACAGGGGATTGTCGACCGACGAGCGGCTGAGCGTGAGGCCCAGGTTCAGGTTGTTGGAGTTACCGGTGGTGAGCAGGAAGTACCTCCAGTTCTTCAGCATGTAGCGGGTGTACGACAGCTGCACCGAGAGCGTGAAGTAGTCGTCGGGCCAGCGCAGGCGTTTGCCCCATCCGATGTTGGCACCGAAGAGCTTGACATACTTGTCGGGGTCGTAATAGTTCTCGTAGTTGCTGTAGTTGTACCCATAACTGTTGTAACCCAGCATATAGTTGTAGTAGCTGTTCTGCCATGCCGAGTTGTAGTAGTTGCTCGATACGTCGGTCGACTTGGAGTAGAACACGCCGAAGGAGAACTGTATGGGGCGCTTGCCGCCAAACCAGTTGGTGGAGTAGCTGGCATTGTAGCTCTGGTAGTAGGTACCGTTGGTCTGCACGCCGAGCGATAGTTTCTCGCCGTCGCCCACGGGCAGGATGCCGCGGCGTTCCTTGTTCTTGCCGAAGAGGTTGGCCATCGAGAAGTTGTTGAGCGTGAGGCCCACGCGCCCGATGATACCTGTCTGTCCCCAACCGAGTGAGAACTCAATCTGGTCGTTCGACTTCTGCTCCAGGTTCCAGTTCACGTCTACGGTACCCGTCTCGGGGTTGGGCTTCACGTCGGGCACCACCTTCTCGGGGTCGAAATGTCCCATCGAGGCCAGCTCGCGGGCGGTACGCATCAGCGCCTCCTTGGAGAAGAGGTCACCCGGTTTGGTGCGCAGCTCACGGCGCACCACGTTCTCGTAGAGGCGCGTGTTGCCGTTGATGCGCACGTGGTTGAGGTGTGCCAGCGGTCCTTCGGTGACGCGCATCTCCAGGTCTACCGAGTCGCCCACGATGTTCACCTCGGTGGGCTGAATGCCCGAGAACACGTAGCCGTTGTTGTAGTAGAGGTTGCCCACGGCATCCTCGTCCTCGGTGAGTCGCTTGTTGATGAGCTTCTGGTTGTACACATCACCCGGCATCATGCCCAGTTTGGCAGTGAGGAAGTCGGAGTTGTAGACCGTATTGCCCACCCAGTGGAGGTTGCGGATGTAGTATTTCTCACCCTCGTCCACCTTAATATATATATTGACGTGCTTGGGGTCGTTGTTCCACACGCTGTCTTCGATGATGGCGGCATCGCGGAAGCCCAGCTCATAGTATTTCTCGATGAGCTTCTCCTTGTCCTCCTTCCATCGTTCGGGAGTGTATTTCTTGGCCTTGAGGAACGACGACAGCTTGCCTGCCTCGTGTGTCTTGGCAAAGGCACCCTTCTTGAAAAGACCGCCCTTGATCTTCGATGCCGAGAGTTTCTCGTTGCCCTCGATGATGATGTTGCGCACCTTCATCTTCTGTTTCTTGTCGATGATGACGTCGAGTATCACCTCGTTCTTTCCGCTCACATCCTCGCGTTGCTGGATATTGATGTCGGCATTCTTGAATCCCTTGTCGTCAAAGTATTTCTTGGCCAGGATCTTCGCACGGTCTATCATGTTGGGCGTGATTTGTCCGCCCTTGAGTATGCCCAGCTTCTGCTCCATGTCCTCGCGCTCGGTTTTCTTCAGGCCCACATAGTTGATCTGCGACACGCGGGGCCGCGGCTTCAGGGCGATGTGCAGGTACACCTTGTTGCCGACCAGCGAGTCGGCCGAGATCTGCACGTCGGAGAAGAGTCCGTGGTTCCAATATCGCTTCACGGCCTCGGTGATCTCGTTGCCGGGCAGCGTGATATGCTGCCCCACAGCCAGTCCCGAGATGCCGGTGAGCATATAGTCCTCATAGCCTTGCATGCCCGAGACGTTGAAGCCTCCGATGACCACGTCGCGCGGTGTGGCGGCGTAGGTGACGTCGGGGAAGATGATTTTGTCCTGGGCTTCGGCACCCATGCAACATGCCATGGCGACGAAAGCAGCGAAAATCTTGTTTTTGTTATGATGCATCGTTATACTTTGAACGTTGAACTCTGCCCATCTCTTGCCGTGGCGCAAGCCTCCGGTGCGCGATGCCGAGTCGCGGTTATTACTCGTGTTAGATTCATTTTCTCTTTCGTGGCATCACTGGTCGTTGCCCTCTACCTGTGCCTCGGTCTTGCCGAAACGGCGCTGCCGGCACTGGAAGTCGGCAATGGCCGTGTGCAGGTCGGCCTCGTCGAAGTCGGGCCAGAAGGTGTCGCAGAAGTAGAGCTCAGAGTAGGCCAGCTGCCACAGCAGGTAGTTGGAGATACGCAGCTCGCCTCCGGTGCGGATAAGCAAGTCGGGGTCGGGCATGAAACTCGTAGCCATGTGCCGGCTCAGGGTGTCCTCGTCGATGTCGTCGACGGCCAGCCTACCCTCCTTCACCTCCTGTGCGATGTCGCGTGCAGCCTTGGTGATCTCCCAGCGTGCGCTATAGCTCAGGGCCACCACCATGGTCATGGCCGTGTTGGCAGCGGTGTGGTCCATGGTCTCCTGCAGCTTGTCTTGCACCATCTGCGGCAGACGTCCCATCTCGCCCACTACCTGGAAGCGCACGTTGTTCTTCATGAAGATCTCGTCTTCGAGCGACGAGAGCACCAGTCCCATGAGGGCGGCAATCTCGGTCTCGGGCCGGTTCCAGTTTTCGGTCGAGAACGTGTACAGCGTGAGGTATTTCACGCCCAGCCGCGTACACTCTGAGGTGATGCGCCTCACGGTGTCGACACCGGCCTGGTGGCCGTAGCTGCGCTCCTTACCGCGCTGCATGGCCCAGCGCCCGTTGCCATCCATGATGATGGCAATGTGCTGCGGTATGCGTGTCATGTCTAGTTCTGCCATATCTTAATATATGCTTTTTTTTATTCGTTGTTCGCCGTCGGTCTGTCGCTGTGGGCGGGTGTCCGCGGTGCATGTCGCTGTGGGCGAGGGTGATGTCCGGTGTGGGGTGGCCCGTGGTGCTACTCTTTGTTGCAGGTGGCACATTTGGCCATGAAGCTGTAGGTAAGCGTGAGCTGCAGGGTGGTGTAGCAGTCGGTGTTTTTGAACAGTCCGCTGCTTTGCACATAATAGGGGTCTTTCACGCCGTCGAGCTCATCGCTTTGGCTGAGGTGCAGGGCCCATTCCAGTGCGAGGTTCACGCGCTCGCTCAGCTTGTATTTCGCTCCCAGTCCGATGGGTATGTTGAAGGTGAACTTGCCCTTGTCGGCGGTGTCGGCGTAGGTGGCACCGATGCCGCCCGTCACAAAGGGCGTGAATCGCTTGGCGCCGCGGTAGTCGCGACCAGTGCCGTAGGGCCAGAAATTGTATTCGTAGGTGAGGCACACGTCATACAACTTATTGTCGAACGTGTAGGGGGCATCAGCATAGTCGGGGTAGTAGGTCGTGACATCGGCCGACGAGCCTTTCATCTTGGCCAAGCCCACGCCCATCTTCAGGGCCATGTGAGGGTTGATGACATATCGCCCCACGATGCTGGCCATGGGCTCCAGGTCTTTGGTGAAACTGCCGTTGAAGTCGCCCAGATAGCCGCCCAGTCCCACGCCCGCGCCAATCTCCATGCGATATTCAGGGTCGTCCTGCGCATGCGCGAGCATGGCAGGGGCCAGGATGAGCATCATGGAAGTCAGCAGTCTTTTCATGCGGGCCTATTTCGTGAATTCCTTCTGGTCGGTGGTCCATCCCAGTCGGGCCAGCCGTGCGCTCCAGGTGTCGGTGCTGGCGGCCGTGCTGATGTAGATGAAGTTGCTGGCGTCGACGGTCATGGCGAAGGGCGTGGCCGTGCGGCCGAAGGTCGTGGGCAGCTTATAGCTGTTGTCGGCCGTCCAAGTGAGCCCCTCGTCAGGACTGTAATAGAAGGTCGAGAAGTCGCCGCCCAGGGCCAGCAGGCCATTGTCGTAGCCTACCACCTGCAGGTTGTCCAGTGCCGGAAGCTGTTTCTTGTTGTACTCGTCGTCGGGATAGAAGGCCCAGGGCTGTGCCTGCGCGTTGTCGGCATTCTCCTCCACCTTGCGCCACACGCGTGTGACACCATCGCGCGTGCCCACCACCACGAGGTCGTTGGTGAGCTCGTTGGTCTTCGAGGGGATGCACACAAGGTTGACATTCGTCGAGGGCAGGTTGGCGGCCGCGTCGTCGAGGGCGTCGGCAGTCCATGTGGCACCGTTGTCCTTCGAGCTGGCAATGCCGTCGGCGCTGAGCGCATAGAGTGCGGCATCGCTCGCGCCCAGCAGCTGGGTGAGTGTGGTGCCCTGTGCCGTCTGGCTCCAGGTCTGTCCGTCGGCCGAACGCAGCACGCTGCCGTTGCTCAGCACATAGAGGTAGCCGTCCTTGGCGATGAGGCTGCGGTAGGCATCGGCGGCGAGCTGCATGCTGCTGCTGAGCTGTTGCCAGCTGTTGCCAGCCAGCTTATAGCCCACGGTCTGTCCGCCCTGCTCGCCGAAGAGATAGAGCTGTCCGTTGTTGTAGGCCATGCGGCGGTTGCCCACCAGGCCCAGCGCGCTGTATGAGGTGCTGGCCCAGGTCATCTCGTAGCCCGTCTGCCGGTGGATGTTCACCGAGACGGTGTACTGCCTGTAGGCCGTGCCCGACATGTTGTAGACGCGCACGCGGATGGGCTCGCTGAAGTCGAGCGAGTCGGTACTGGCATACGCTGCCAGCGAGTCGGCGCCCTGTGCATCCTTGAGGTTGAGCACAACAGTGCCGCTGTTCTTCGTCGAGAACGAGCACACCACATGTTTGGCGTCGGTGCCGTAGGGCAGCGAGTCGGGGTTGTAAATGAGTTGTCTTTGCTGGTCTATATAGAATTTGTACGAGCTGGCCGAATAGGTCGACTTGTACGTGCTGTCGGTCACTCCGTCAGAGGCCGTGGTGTGTTTCTCGATGTTGAGCGTGCCCAACGAGAAGGCCGAGATGGCGGTGTCGTCGTAGTAAACAGTGCCACTGTCGTTGCCATCGCCCAAACAAGATGTCAATGTGACGATGAATGATGCTATGGTGACAAGGGACAATAGTTTCTTGGTCATTGTGCGAAAATTCTAGAATTTAGCTGCAAATTTACTTAGAAATATTCAATTCTGTGCGTCTTTCGTTCGTTTATTAGCTAAAATATTGATTTATAGTTCTATTTTTAAGTTTGTTTAGAGTTTGTGGTT
>CAZBQA010000014.1:21837-41608 GCA_964493905.1 uncultured Prevotella sp. | reverse complement strand
TAGCTAAAATATTGATTTATAGTTCTATTTTTAAGTTTGTTTAGAGTTTGTGGTTATAGGCTTGTGCGGGTGCTCTTTCGCCCATGATGTCGTGTCTTGTCGTCCTGCCAAATTGTGCTCATCTGCTGGCATGGTTGTGCTCATCCTCTGGCATGGTTGTGCTCATCCACCCCAACAGCAATGCTCTGCTCTTGCGTCAGCAACGCCTTGCTGCGCTTAGGGTTCCACTAGGCTCATCTCCTTCGACTGGATGCAGAGCCTACTTCCACTCGAAGCAGACACTGTTTCCACTCGAAGCAGACACTGTTTCCACTCGAAGCAGACTCTGTTTCCACTCGAATCTCATCTTGTTTCTGCCCAATCCACCATGCGTAATATGGCGAACGGTGCAACCGGTTCATAAGTTACGCATAGCGGCGAGGCTGCTTTTTCCGGATAAAACGGCTGTTACCTCGAAAAAAAACAGTAAGTTTGCAAACAGATAACTATTGCCTGAACTCATCTACTCCTCATGACAAAACGTGGTTATACACTTATATTATGGTTGGTGCTGGCCGTATTGACGGTGTCGGCACAGCCCTATTGCGATGTACGGACGTACAATGTGAGAGACGGACTGGCCGCCAACTCCATCTCCAGCATCGCGCAAGACAACCGGCAACTGATGTGGTTTGCCACCCGCAACGGGCTCTGCTGTTTCGACGGCTACCGCTTCACCACCTTCCGCGACCGGCTGGGCATGGGCCGCGTGCTGACCACCAACCGACTGCTCACCATCTCGGCCAACGCCCTCGGCGACGTGTGGTGTGCCACCTACGACCGTCGCGTGTTTCTCTTCGACAGCCAGCAGTGCCGCTTCATCGACGTCACGGCCATCATCAAGCGCGAGCTGGGCATCGATTTCGAGTTCAACCACTTCTATACGCTCAAGAACGGGCACACCTGGATCACGGGCAAGAACAAGCAAAACTATAACTTCCGCATCGACGACAGGGCGGTGAAGAGCGGCAAAGGCATCGAGCTCTTCGGTGTGGGAGGCCACCCGCTGAAGGACAAGGTGCGCAAGGTGGAACAAGACCTCGACGGCAACGAATGGGTCTTCACCGACCGCGGCATACAGACCCCACAGCGGCTGATGCCCTCGAGGCGCAACTACGAGTATATGGTGCAGAGCCGCCACGTCATCAGTGGGCGTGACCGGCGCCGCATGGTCTACTTCGCCACCCGCGACGGACAGCTGGGCTGCTATGCCCGCGGCATGGCCGATGTGCGGCCGTTGCGGCTGCCGGCCGGCGTGCGACAGGTGACCGGCATGGTGGAGCGCGACCGTCGCACGCTGGTGTTGGGTACCGACAGGGGCGTGGTGTTCTACGACAAGCCGTCGGGCACCTCGCGCGTGGTGTCGCTGCAAAATCCCTCGCAGCCCTCGCCATTGGCCAGGCGGGTCTGCCTCGACAGCCGCGGCAACGTGTGGGCCTTCTCCGACGGCAGCGGCGTGACACGCATCGACCGCCGGCTGCAGCCCCACTGGATGACGGCCGAGGCGGCGTCGACCGCCGACGAGACGCGGTCGCTGACACCCTTCTTCTTCGAAGACCGCCATCACACGGTGTGGGTCGTCCCCACGCACGGTACCTTCAGCTACTACGATGCCCGTCGCGATGCCCTCGTGCCCTACGTGCTGGGCTCTGCCCCCCACGGCGGGGCCAACGAGCCCACCATCGACAAGCGCTTCTTCGATGCGCAGGGCAACCTC
This sequence comes from uncultured Prevotella sp., assembly GCA_964493905.1. Lineage (GTDB taxonomy): Bacteria > Bacteroidota > Bacteroidia > Bacteroidales > Bacteroidaceae > Prevotella. The sequence continues at coordinate 39,852 of CAZBQA010000014.1, read as the reverse complement.
TGGTTTACCAGCACCCACGACCTCACCCGGGTCAACTTTAACGTGCGCCACTTCACCACGCTGCCCATCGAGGCCAAGCGCGACGTGCGGGCCGTGGCCCTGCTGCCCGACGGCAGGGTGGTGGGCGGCCTCGACAATGGCGCGCTGGCTTTCATCGCGCCGGGAGGCGGCAGCCCGTCGTATCTCGACGCCACTGGGGCGATGGGGCCACGGCCTGTGCCGCTTACCAATCGCACCTATGCCTTCTTGCTCGACAGCCGGGGACGGCAGTGGATTGGGGCCAAGGGCGACGGCATCTACCTGCGCGAGCCCGGCAAGCCGCTGCGCCACTTCATGCCCGATGCCCGCGACCCGCACGCCCTGAGCCATGCCGAGGTGTACGACATCTACGAAGACAGCCGCCACCGCATCTGGGTGGCCACCTATGGCGCCGGCATCAGCCTGGCGCAGCCGCAGGCCGACGGCAGCGTGCGGTTCATGAACGCGGGGACGGCCTTCAGGCGCTATCCCAAAGACCTGTTTCAAGACGTGCGCCGCATCACCGCCACGCCCGACGGCACACTCATTGCCTCGACCACCGATGGCATACTGGCCTTCGACGCACGGTTCGACCATCCGGCCCAGGTGGTGTTTCATGCCACCAGCCATGTGGCCGGCGACACCACCTCGCTCGCCACGAGCGACGTGCTGCAGACCCACGTGGCGCGCGACGGCCGCATCTACGTGGTCACCATGTCGGGGCCGCTCCAGCTGCTCACCCGCGGCAGTCTGATGAAGGGCAATGCCGTCTTCCGGTCAATCGACAACCCCCACTCGCTGGGCGGCATCATCCTCTCTATCGCCGAAGACCGCAACGGCATGCTGTGGCTGCCACGCGAGAACAGCCTGGAGTGCTACAACCCACTGACGGGCGAGTTCAGCACCTGCGGCATCACCCAGCTGGGCAACAATGTGGAGTTCTCGGAGGCCAAGCCCTGCTACGACGCACAGGGCGACCGCCTGTTGCTGGGGGCCATGGGCGGCATCGTGGCCTTCAGGCCCTCGGCGCTCACGAAGAGCAGCTACAAGCCGAGGGTGGTGTTCACCAGCGTGCAGTATCAGGGCGAGGCCGCCCCGCAGCCCATCCTCTACACCAATGAGCTGGAGGTGCCGGCCTCGCGCCGCACCCTCACCATCTCGTTTGCGGCCCTCGACTATCAGGACAACTACCTCATTTGCTATGCCTACATGATGGAGGGCGTCGACAAAACATGGAACTATGTGGGCACCGACCACAATGCTTCCTACAACCGTCTGCCCGCAGGCCGTCACCGGCTGCTGGTCAAGAGCACCAACGCCGACGGCGTGTGGATGGACAATGTGGCGGTGCTCACGGTGTATGCCCATCCCACCTTCTGGGAGACCGTCTGGGCCAAGCTGCTCTATGCAGCCCTGGCCCTGGCCCTGCTGTGGGGCATACTCTACACCTACTCGCTGCGCAAGCGGGCACAGCTCGACAAGGAGATGGGCGAGATGAAGACGCGCTTCTTCACCGAGATAGGGCATAAGCTGCGCACGCCGCTGACACTCATCGGCGGGCCCGTGACCGAGGTGCTGGGCACCGAACAGCTGAGCAACCGGGCACGCATCCAGATGGAGATGGTGCAGCGCAATGCGCGACACATGCTCGACCTGGTGAACCGTATGCTGGTACACAACACCGCCGACAACTATCTGGTGGACGATGCCACGGCACCGGTGTTTGCCGGCCGTGTGGCCGCAGCGGGAGAGCACGGCCGTGAGGAGACCGGCATGCCGACGGACAAGGACCGCGAGAAACTGCTCGTGGTGGAAGACAACGACGACCTGCGGCTGTTTCTCACCGAGATCCTGCAAGACGACTATGAGGTGCTGGCCGCCGAAAACGGCAAGGTGGGACTGGAGATGGCCCAGAAGAACCTGCCCGACTTTATCATCACCGACGTGATGATGCCCGTGATGGACGGACTCACCATGGTGCATCTCATCAAGCAGAACAAAGACATCTGCCATATCCCCGTCATCGTGCTCTCGGCCAAGGCCTCGCTCGACGACCGCCTGCAGGGCCTCAAGGAGGGTATCGACGACTATATCACCAAGCCCTTCAGTGCCACCTACCTCAAGCGGCGCATCGAGAACATCATCGCCCAGCGGCACACGCTGCAGCAAGCGTTCCTGCAGCAGATCGCTCCTGAGGGGCAGGTGGAGGTCGCCCCGTCGCGTTACCGCCTCGCCTCGCCGCAGATTGTGGATGCCGACCAAGAGATGATGCAGCGGCTCATGAAGTATCTGGAGGCCAATATCGGTAATCCGGAGCTCAGGATCGAAGACCTGGCCGTGGCCGTCAACCTGGGGCGCACGGTGTTTTACGAGAAGGTGAAGAGCATCGTGGGCATGACGCCCGTCGATTTTGTGCGCCACGTGCGTATGCAGCGCGCCGAGGAACTCGTGGCCCGCAGCAAGGAGCCCTTCTCGCAGATCGCCTATTCCGTGGGGTTCACCGATCCCAAATATTTCAGCAAGTGCTTTAAGAAAGAGACGGGTATGGCCCCGTCAGAATACAGGGCGAAGGCCAAGGCCAGTGGCACGGGGGAATGACTCTGCGATAGTCTCAACACAGCGGGATTACCCACTTGTACTGACGACGGAGCGCGTGGGCAAAGACAGGAAAGGGTTGGCATGATGGTTGCCAACCCATAACTTTGCAACCAGGTTGCAGATGATTCTGTGTACCTTTGCACCATGGTTGGCAATAATCATGCTGGACCATAATATTAAGGTGGAGAATGTTTCTCCCGACAAGCAAATGTAAACAGAAAAGAGCAATGAATACAAAACTATGGAGGGTCATCGCGGCGGCCGTACTGCTGCCCGTGGCCTATTTTCTGACCTGCGACAATGCGCTGCCCATGGGCTGGCAGCTGGCTATCTATATGGTGCCTTATCTGCTGGTGGGCTACGATGTGCTGGCCGAGGCCGTGGAAGGCGTGATGGAGGGCGACCCCTTCGACGAGGATTTCCTCATGGCCGTGGCCACCATCGGCGCGCTGCTCATCGGTTTTCTGCCGGGGGCTGAGCCGCAGTTTCCAGAGGCAGTCTTCGTGATGCTGTTCTTCCAGGTGGGAGAATTGTTTGAAGACTATGCCGAGGACAAGAGCCGCGACTCGATTGCCGAGATGATGGACATACGTCCCGACACCGCGCGGGTGCTGCGCAAGGGCGTGGAGACGGTGACAGACCCCGCCACGGTGGCCGTGGGCGAGACCATCGTGGTGCAGCCCGGCGACCGCATCCCCATGGATGGGGAGGTGGTAGAGGGGCGCTCAAGCCTCAATACCATTGCGCTGACGGGCGAGAGCATGCCCCGCAGCGTGGAACCCGGCGATGAGGTGATCTCAGGATGTGTCAATATCTCGGGACTCATCAAGGTGAGGGTGAGCAAGACCTTCGGCGAGTCGACGGCTTCGAAGATCATCAGTCTGGTGGAGAACAGCTCGGCCAACAAGTCGAGGAGCGAGGCCTTCATCCGCAGGTTTGCGCGTGTCTACACGCCCATCGTGGTGGGCCTGGCGCTGGCGCTGGCCTTGGTGCCGCCGTTCTTCTACGACAGCTACGCCACGGCGTTCCCCGTATGGCTCTACCGCGCGCTGACGTTCCTGGTGGTGAGTTGTCCCTGTGCCTTGGTCATCTCGGTGCCCCTGACGTTCTTCGGCGGCATCGGCGGTGCCTCGCGCAAGGGTATCCTCATCAAGGGCGGCAACTATATGGAGACGCTGGCCAAGGCCTCGACGGTGGTCTTCGACAAGACAGGAACGTTGACGCGTGGCGTGTTTGCCGCCACAGCCATACACCCCAGTCAGCTCAGTGAGGAGGAACTGCTGCACCTGGCGGCACATGTGGAGCGCCATTCGTCGCACCCCATCGCAGCGGCCCTGCGGGCGGCATACGCCCACGAGGACGACGACTGCGTAATCGGGCAAGTGGAGGAACTGGCAGGCCACGGCGTGCGCGCCACCGTCAACGGCAGGGTGGTATGCGTGGGCAACGAGAAGATGATGCAGGCGGCCGGTGCCGTGGTCAAGCCCTGTGAGCGTTGCCGTGAGCACGTGGGCACGGTCATCCATGTGGCAGTGGATGGCAGCTATGCCGGACATATCGTCATCTCTGACCAGGTGAAGGCTGATGCTAAGGAGGCCGTGGCACAACTGAAGCAGCTCGGGGTGAAGAAGACGGTGATGCTCACCGGCGACCAGGCCCTGGTGGGACAGCAGGTGGGCCGACAGCTGGGGATAGACGAGGTGTATGCGGGACTGTTGCCCGCCGACAAGGTAGACCATGTGGAGCGACTGCTTGCGGCAAAGACGGCGCAAACAAGTCTGGTGTTTGTCGGCGACGGCATCAACGATGCTCCTGTGCTGGCCCGCGCCGATGTGGGCATTGCCATGGGTGCGCTGGGCAGCGATGCTGCCATCGAGGCGGCCGACGTGGTGCTTATGGACGACAAGCCCTCGAAAATTGCCGTGGCCATCCGCATCGCTCGCCGCACCATCGCCATCGCCCGGCAAAACGTGTGGTTTGCCATCACGGTCAAGGTGGGCATTCTCATCCTTGCCGCCCTCGGTTTGGCCGGCATGGGCCTGGCCGTCTTCGGCGATGTGGGTGTCATGGTGCTGGCGGTGCTCAACGCCATGCGTATCCTGAGAAGTTGATCAGAGCACGTGTGGTCAGGCTGTTAAAACACTTACGGCTACGCAATGGCATTTCATCGCGTAGCCGTAAGTGGCTTTGGTAAAACGAGAATGAACAGGTTGGGATGACGACGATGAACTTTTTTGAATGGTCAGTCTTCCATACTTTCCCAGATGCCCGACCGTTTGCTCAGCGACTCGCCGCCATCAATGCTTTGTATGGGGCCGGTGGGGTCGCTGTAGTGGTCTTTGTTGGCATTGGATGAGGAAGAGTTTCCTACTTCACTATTTCTGCTCGTTTGTTGCATGCAGGTTTCAGCCTTGACATATATCGTTTTGCATTGCGGCTGGCAGTATGTTGTTCTATTCATAATGATACTCCTTTATCTGACAATATATTTTTTACCGTTCACAAGATAGATGCCAGCTGGCAGGTTGTTGAGTTCGGATGCATCTTGGCTTACCAGCTGTCCATGCAGGTTGTAGATAGCCTGTGACGCCGGATGTAAGGCTTTGTCGGCCAGGATGCTTCCCACAGCAGTGACCTCATCGGCAAACCTGCCAAACAGCGAAGACATCTTGGCACCGGAGGAGAAAATGAAGGAGTCGTCTTCGCCTGCGAATTTCTGACCTGTGGAGGTGTCATTATCAAAGGCCTGTACGGTAGCTGTGTAAGGATTCCACTTGCCGGAGGCGCCGGTCTGATAGAAGAACACATGCTTGTCGCCCTGTGCGCCAAGGAAGTAGGAATACTGCGGCATGGTGATAGCCTGTGCCACTCCGTTGTTGACGCTCTGCTCCCAATGGGTGAGATCGTTGCCAATGAAGCGGTAGGTGTAGCTATGGTCATTGGTTACGTTACCCTCATTGGTGGCTTTGACAATGGTGGGCAGCGGACTTCCTGACACCACTTGGAATCCACTGAACTGGATATTGGTGGTAGCAGACACGGTGGGGTAAATCATATAAGCCTGGTGGGCTTCTATAACGATGGCATCGTCAGTGGTGGCATTGGCATATACATCGTTTTGGAATTTAAGCGTGATACGCTTCTGTTCCTTATTTCTAATTACTGCGCTGAGTCGGCAAACCTCTGTATTGGGTCCAAAGGTGGCGTCAATCTGCGCCTTGGTCATGTTGAAGGGCAGACAGATGGTCCACCAGTTTTGTCCTTTCTTACCAAAGGTCCATGTCTCGGTGTCGGTGAAGTTCACATTCGATGCGGTCAGAGTAAACTTGTGCAGACCCATATATTTTGCCTTGTCGTAGGTGGTAACGCCGTCCCACAGCACACCATTTACGGCGTCGTTGTAAGTGTGTTCATAAGAATACTGACCTGGCCATACTATTTGTGACCCATAGTAAAGGTCATTGAATGCTTGATAATTACCGCCGCCTTCAGGTCTTTTTACTTCGTACTTACGCGTGATATCCGTATATTTCGCTCTTTGCTCATTGGTAAGGTCTGAGCGCAGGTGCATCATGCCGAATACATTTCCGCCGTTCACATAGTTGCGACGCTCTGCGTAGCCGTTGTCTGTATCACCAATAGGTTCTGCAGCGCTATAGTCTGTTGGCGAGAAGCCTCCGTTGCCTTTGTAGGTTGCGTCGTCGAAACTGTCAGATGCCACAACGGGCGCTTCCAATCCCAGGAAATATACGTCATAGAGATAGGTGAGCTTAAAAGCTCCAGCACCAATGCTTTTGAGGTTTTGGGGAAATACCACAGTTGTAAGCTTGGTCTGCTGAAATGCTTCATTGCCTATTGTCTCTAAGCTGTTGGGGAAGTTTATACTCTTAAGTGCTTTGTTTTGATAGAATGCACCATCTCCAATGGACACCACGCCCGATGGGAGTTTCACGGTAGTCAAACTTTCCTTGCCGCTGAATGCATAATTGCCGATCGACGTATAGCCCGTCGGTAAGGTGACGGTAGCAAGTACTCCTGTGAAGCAAGAGCCGAAATAGGCCGGCAGTATGCCATCAGCGACAACAGGTGCGGTGAAGTTGGTACAGGCAATATTGTAATAGGTCTGGGGAAGGAAATCGTGAGAGGTGATGCTCCAAGCGCCACTGGCCTCTACCTTAATGGTCGACATGGTGGCTCCACCCAAGTCGAGCGTATTGATTGTCCAGGTGTTGCCACTTTGATTTTGATCTACCAGTGTCTTGATGTCCGTGCTGTTGATGTTTCCGGTCACTACCAGTTTGGTGGCATTCTTGATGGCTGCCTTGTTGGCATCGGTGAAACTTGTTGAATAAGAATAAGCAGGCCACCCACCCGTATAAGTTCCTATTTGTCCGGCGTCGCCACTGACAGCGATGGTAACCGTTCCTGCCGGGTTCTCTGTGATTGTTACTGCGGCGAAGGTCGATGCTGTGAACATCAACGCCGCCAACGTGGATAATACTTTGTGGTACATGTTTGTAAGAAAGTGTTGGTGATAACTTATTTTTTATGTTTGTTACTTGCAAGTCGCTTAGTATTCATCTGCTGATGACTGTGGTTCTTACACATAAAACCATAGTTTGTTGCTTGATTGAATGTCTCATTGACTAACGATAGTCTCAAGTCCTGCTTTTTGATGTGTGGCAGGAATGTGTCGTGTCAGAAATAGTCTTCGTACTGTATCGGTCTTTGTATTGTGGCAATTTATTGTGTCGACATGCTTATTGTAGCAATTTTAGAACTCGATAGTATTGTACTCTATTCAAACTTATTGACGTTGCAAAAATAGTCAAAAAGTATGCTGGAGCAATGCAAAAGCAAAAGTGGAGGTCGTTTTTTTTTTTTTTTTACAAGTCGTTTACACATGTTAACACAAAAACGACCTCTGTCAAAGAGAATAATGAATACAGCCAGTACATGGTTTCTGAGGAGTGATGCCCCTATATTCCCAGTTGTTATCATCTCTGGTGGGCCTAGCAGTATGGATCGAGAATACTTTGGGTAAGCTGAAAAATAAGAAAAGCTAAGCGTTGAATGGTCAACTACTTAGCTTTTCGCTTTGTACCCAGACCCGGGCTCGAACCGGGATGCCTTGCGGCACTGGTGTTTGAGACCAGCGCGTCTACCTATTCCGCCATCTGGGCAGTTTGTGGTTTGTTGAAAACTTGGGTGCAAAGATACTACGATTTTTCGAACGGCACAAATTTTTCGGATAAAAAGTTGGTAAGAGCCTTGTAAGTTAGAAAAGCCTAGCGAAGGTTAGGAATGGCTTGCCTAAAGAACATAAAGGGGCTTAGTGGCGAGTGGCGAGGGCGGAGGCCATGAGCGGTGAGAGGTAAAAGTGATTGATAAATCTGTAATCTATGTAAGTGCCAGATGAAAAAATATTCGTACTTTTGCCACATCAACAAGAACAATTATCGACAGGAAGATGGAAGACAATATCATCGTGCGGATCGACAATATCGACGAGTACAACCGCCTGCTGGGGCTTGAGACCCTGCACCCGTTGGTCACCGTGGTCGACATGCAGAAGGCTCGCCCCGAGCTGGCCACTCAGGAGCGCACCACCGAGTATGGCGTCTATGCCCTTTGGCTGAAACAGACCTACTGTGGCGACATCACCTACGGCCGCCAGCCCTACGACTACCAGGAGGGTACCGTCACCAGTTTTGCTCCGGGGCAGGTGGTACATTTCAAGCCTCGCCCAGACTATGAGCCGCGGGCTCTGGGCCTGCTCTTCCACCCCGACCTCATCCGCGGCACGTCGCTCGGCCAGAGCATCCGCCAGTATGGCTTCTTCGGCTATTCCAGTCGTGAGGCTCTCCATCTGAGCGAGGACGAAAAGGCAATCTTCCAAGACTGCCTGCAGAAGGTGAAGCTGGAACTCGGGCACCCCATCGACCACCACAGTCGCAAGCTCATCTGCCGCAACATCGAACTGCTGCTCGACTACTGCATGCGTTTCTACGAGCGCCAGTTCATCACGCGCAAGGCGGCCAACACCGATGTGCTCACCCGGTTTGAGACCCTGCTCGATGCCTACTTCGACGGCTCGCGCCCCCAGCGCGAGGGGCTGCCCTCGGTGAGATATTTTGCCGAGCATTGCTTTCTCTCGCCCAACTATTTCGGTGACTTGGTGAAGAAGGAGACCGGTCTCTCGCCACAGGAGCACATACAGGCCAAGCTCATTGGGCTGGCCAAGGAGGAGTTGCTGGCCAGCGAGCGTCCCGTCAGCGAGATCGCGTATGGCCTCGGGTTCCAATACAGCCAGCATTTCAACCGTTATTTCAAACGGAGTGTCGGTATGTCGCCTACGCAGTATCGTAAGGAAGCCGCCATCTAACGAAAGCCCCATGACATGAGTTCGATATGCCAATGCAACCAGCTGCTGGGTGCCAAAACCCTGCACCCGCTGGCCACCGTGGTCGACCTGCCCGCCGCCGGCTACCACCATGGGCTCACCCCCGACAGTCACAGTCTGATGCTTATAACGCCCGGTGCCACCACCCAAGGCTACGGGCACTTGGGCTGCGACTTCACCGCCGCCACGCTGGTGGCCCGGCCTCCCGGCCGCGAGCTGTCGCTTGTCGATGGTCATGGCGAGCCCGTCAGCGGTCGGCTGCTGCTCTTCCACCGCGACCTGCTCATCGGCACCGCTCTGGGTCGCCGCATCGGGCAGTATGGCTTTTTTGGCTATGCCGACCACGAGGCCTTGCACCTCTCGGCCGGCGAGCTCGAGGTGGTGTGCCATGTGCTCGACGGTATCGACGGCGAGCTGCGGCGTGGCGTCGACACCTACAGTGCCACCATCCTGGCCACGGCCATCGAGCTGCTGCTCAACTACTGCAGCCGCTATCACCACCGGCAGTATATCGTGCGCCACGATGCTGGTGCCGACCCCTTCGCACAACTATGCCAGTTGATCGACAGCTATATGCTCCAGGGCATGATACGTCGCTACGGCATGCCCTGCGCCTGCCATTTCGCTGCCGGCATAGGCCACAGCGAGGACTACCTCACCGACCTTGTGGGTCATGCCACGGGCAAGAGCTTTGCCACCTATGTGCAGCTACGCCGCGTCGAGCTGGCCAAGCAGATGATTGTGACACAAGGCTTCAGCGACGCCAAGGTGTCGCTGACGCTGGGCTATGGCAGGGTCGACAACTTTAGGCAGACATTCCTCCGGCTGGTAGGCACCACCACCGAGGCCTACCGAAATTAATCGTTTCATTCTGATGACAATGCCGTTTTTATTTGCTACCTTTGCACGCAAATAAAAACACAGCATGACGAAAGATATCTGTTGCATCGGACACCTCACCCAGGACAAGATCATCACTCCCCGGCAGGAGGTCGACATGACCGGCGGCACCGCCTTCTACATGGCCTACGGTATGAGCAGGCTGCCTCGCCAGGTGAGCTTCCAGCTTGTCACTAAGGTGGCCGACGGCAAGATGCCCGAGGTGGAGCGCATGCGCCAGGCCGGCGTTGACGTGCTGCGCTACCCCAGTGCCCACACCGTGTTCTTCGAGAACAAATATGGTCACAACACCAACGACCGCAGTCAGCGTGTGCTGGCCAAGGCCGACCCGTTTACCATCGACGAGATGAAACCCTTGGAGGCCAAGGTCTTCCACCTGGGCAGCTTGCTCAACGACGACTTCCCCCCCGAGGTGGTGCGCTATCTCTCTACCAAGGGGCTTATCTCCATCGACGTGCAGGGCTACCTGCGCGAAGTAGTGGGACAAACGGTGCGCCCCATCGACTGGAAAGACAAGGAAGACATCCTGGCCTGCACCTCCATCCTGAAGCTCAACGAGAAGGAGATGGAGGTCATCACCCAGTCGGGCAACCCCCGCACGGTGGCCTTGCAGCTGACCGACATGGGTGTGCGCGAGGTCATCATCACCCTGGGCAGCTATGGCTCGCTCATCTATGCCGACGGTCGTTTCTACGAGATTCCGGCCTACGAGCCCACCGAGATTGTCGATGCCACAGGCTGTGGCGACACCTATTCCACCGGCTATCTGTGGATGCGCATGCAGGGTGCCGGCATCGAGGAGGCGGGCAAGTTTGCCGCCGCCATGTGTACCCTCAAGCTCGAGCACCACGGGCCCTTCAGCGGCACAGCCACCGACATCCGCAAGATAGTGAGGGCACACCGGTAAGGCGCCACGGCGACAAAACAAAGACAACTCAGGCTGCCGGCAACATCCACGCGTGTTGTGGATTGCCGTCGGTGTTGTCTTTTCTGTGAAAGCATGTTGTATAGTAAGTGAATGAGGCAGCAACAACTTGTTTCCATCTCTTTCTTCTCATCTTTTTTATCCTGTTGAAACCTGTATCTCAGACCTCTCAATCCATATTCCTACATCCTGATACTGAGCCGCAGCTCATGTATCCCTCACCCCGCTGTACTGAGCCGCCAATGACCTGACGCCCATGTGGAGAGTGCCCGGGCTGTGTATCCTGTTGTTGGTTCATGCAAGCCGATACGATGTGTTCTAAGCCGCGATACGGTAGCTGAGGTGCATGCTGCGCATGCTTCCCGATGTGTGGTTCGAGTTGAAGTAGAGTGTGGTTCGAGTTGAAGTAGAGTGTGGTTCGAGTCGAAGTAGAGTGTGGTTCGAGTTGAAGCAGGGTGTGGTTCGAGTTGAAGCAGGGTGTGGTTCGAGTTGAAGTATGACGGCCCGACGGCAATCACTTCGTGGCATCGCGGAGCTCTGGGGGGTGGAGAGCTGCCTGATGGCTGCATGAAAACTACCTGCTGGGTATTGTTGGCCTACATATCCTTAGTTTATTATTCATTATTAACCATGATAATAAAAATATTTTGGTAAATTCAGAAAGTTTTCTTCAGAAAGTTTTTTATATTCGCGTAAATTACTTAAATTTTCGGCAGGATGTGAAATCTTATCAAATCTAGTTTTATAAATAACCTAATCGCCTGCTATCAAGGTGAGTTGCCATAAAAGAATCATCGAGTACTAATTTAACTTTAATTTTTATGCCTAAAATCTTTAACTTTGCAGTTGGGTTGTTGCTCTGTGGTACCAGCCTCAGCACAGCGGCCCCTTCGAGCGCCCTTTCACAGGCAGTACAGCAGAAGCGCGACTGCCAGGGAGTGGTGAGAGATAAAAACGGTGAGACCATCATCGGTGCCTCCGTCGTGGTGAAGGGTACCAAGAATGGTACCGTGACCGGCCTCGACGGCTCCTTCTCGCTGTCCGATGTGCCACAGGGCGCAGTGATTCAAATTTCATACATTGGCTTCAACCCAGCCGAAATGGTGTGGAAGGGCTCAAGCCTTAATGTGACGCTAACCGAAAGTTCCAACGCCCTCAGCGAGGTGGTGGTGACGGGTTACGGCGGCAAGCAGAGCCGCGTGAACGTCACCAACTCTATTGCCAAGGTGAAAGACGAGACCTTCAAGGTGGGTGTGTTCTCCAATCCAGCCCAAGCCCTCTCGGGCGCGGTGTCGGGCCTGCGTGTTATCCAGAGCTCGGGTAATCCTGGCGCGGCTCCCACGGTGGTGCTCCGTGGAGGTACCAACCTCGACGGCTCTGGATCGCTGTTGGTCATTGTCGACGGACAGCTCCGTGGCTCGCTCTCTGACATTAACCCCGAGGACATCGAGTCGATGGACGTCATGAAGGATGCCGGTGCCACGGCCATCTACGGTGCCCGCGCCTCCAATGGTGTGATCATCATCACCACCAAGACCGGTAAGGCCGGACACTCGGAGATCAACCTCAAGGCCAAGTTAGGACTCAACTACATCCACACTCCTCACAAGTTTATCGGTGCCCGCGACTATATCAAGTACCAGCGCCTGGCCTATGCCAATGCCGCCTGGGCCAGCACCAGTAGCCTGACGGGAGCCACACCGATAGGAACGGGCAACAAATACAACGAAAAGATGTCGTGGAACATCATGGGCTACGACCCCGCAGATGCCACACAGCAGCAGTTGCTCGAACAGGGATGGGAGCTCACCCCAGACCCCCTCGACCCCACCAAGCAGATTATCTTCAAGGACACCAACCCCTCAGATTATGCCTTCAACAACCCCTCACTCACGCAAGACTACAACATCAACATGTCGGGCGGAAACGAGAGAGGCAACTACTATGCCGGTCTGGGTTACAACAAAAGCGAAGGCATTCCGGTAAAGTCGTTCTACAAGCGCTACAGCTTTGTGCTCAACGGAAGCTACCAGATCAACAACTGGCTGAAGAGCATCTCAAACTTCAACTACAACCGAGCCAACTGGCAGTCGATGCCTGGGTCGCAAAGCAGTGAGGCCAACTATTTCGGCCGTCTGCTGTCTCTCCCCCACACGGCCCGATTTGTTGACGAGCAGGGAAATCCCGTGCTGGGTACCAGCGTGGGCGACGGCAACCAATATTACCAGCCCGAGAAATGGCAAATCGACAACCAGACCGACAAGTTTACCATGTCGCAGAGTTTCGAGGCCAAGCTCATGAGAGGGCTCACCCTCAAGGCCATGGGCACTTGGTACTACTCAGAAGGTGTCTACGAGAATTTCACCAAAGACTTCAAGACCAATAACAACGGCTCCTACAACCGCAACCGCTCGACCAGCGACGAGTTTGGTCGCGACTTCTCGCAGACTTATAATATGGTCATCAACTACAACGGTGAGGTGGCCAAAAACCATAATATCGACGTGATGCTCGGCACCGAATACTACGACCTCAAGACCCGCGGATTCTACGCAGCCGGTTCGGGGGCGCCCACCGACGACTTCCAGGACCTGGCGCTCACCAGCAACAAGGAAGGCAAGCGCAGCATCGATTCCTGGCACAGCCAGTATCGCATCCTCTCGTATTTCGGTCGCGCCAACTACAACTTCATGAGCAAGTATCTCTTCTCGGCCGTGTTCCGCTACGACGGCTACTCGTCGTTGCTGGGCGACAACCGCTGGGGATTCTTCCCCGGACTGTCTGCAGGCTGGCTGTTCTATCAGGAAGACTTTGTGAAGAACGCCATACCCGCACTCTCATTCGGTAAGCTGCGCCTGAGCTACGGTGTCAACGGCAACGCCTCGTCGATTGGCGCCTACACCCTGCAGGGAAGCTACGGTTCGGCACAGTACAATGGCAACGTGGGATTTCTCATCGGCTCGCTACCCAACCCCAACCTGAAATGGGAACGTACACGCACGGCCGAGGTGGGCGTAGACCTGGGATTCCTCAACAACCGCGTCAATGCCAACATCACCTATTATAATCGTCTGACGTCCGACAAGCACGCAGCCATGAGTCTGCCCAGCACCACCGGCTTCTCATCGATCACCAACAACAACGGTTCGTTCCGCAACCGCGGACTGGAGTTCGAGCTCTCGGGCGAGATCATCAAGAACAAGGACATGCTGCTCAAGGCAGGGGCCAACATCGCCTACAACAAAAACACCATCGTGAAACTGCCTTACAATGGCCTCGACAACAACCGTCAGGGCGGACAGCAGATCTACACCGGCAACGGCGATGAGCTCAAATGGGTGGGTGGCTACCAGGAAGGCCAGGAGCCCGGCGTCATCGTGGCTTACGTCTTCGATGGCATCTACAGGTCGATGGACGAAATACCCGGTAACCTCGTCGTCAAGTCGGGTAACGACAAGGGTGCTTACATCTACGGTCCCACGGCCTATGCCGCACTCACCGACGCACAGAAGAAAAGTGCCATTGCCCTGCAGCCCGGAGACGCCAAATGGAAAGACATCAACGGCGACGGCATGATCGACAGCTTCGACCAGGTGGTGGTGGGCAACACCATGCCCCACTGGATAGGCGGCCTCAACATCACCTTCGCCTGGAAGGGATTCACACTCTACACCGCCATGGACTTCGCCCTCGGATTCTGGAACTACGACAACACCACGCCCTGGTTCCTCGGCGACATGCAGGGTACCTACAACGCCACCACCGAGGTGCTCGACACCTGGTCGCCCGAGAATGTCAACGCCAAGTATCCGCGCTACGTATGGGCCGACCAGTTTGGTGCTGGCAACTACTATCGCACCTCGACCCTCTTTGCGCACCGAGGCGACTATCTGGCCTTCCGCGAGCTCTCGCTGGCTTACACCCTGCCCAAGGCCATCGCACAAAAACTGGCCTGCCAGCAGATCGACCTCTCCATCACCGGTCAGAACCTGGGCTATCTCACATCGGCCAAGGTGGCCGTGCCCGAGACGCTGAGGTCGGGAGGCGTTGCCTCTGGCACTGGATACCCACTGCCCCGGACCCTTCTCTTCGGCATTAACGTGAAGTTCTAAATTCTATCTCAGTAAAGACAACAACTATGAAATCGAACATATTAAAATATGGACTGGTGATGGGAGTCACCACCATGATGATGGCCTCTTGTGCCGACAAACTCGACTTGGGTCCCATCGACTATTTCGGCAGTGGGAACTACTGGAAGACCGAGGCTCAGGTCGATGGCTACATCGACGGACTACACAAGCATCTGCGCGATTACGACTGGACACACCAGGTGATATTCGGCGAGCTGCGCAGCGGTATATACAATAATGGTGTAGGCTCCGACGGCTCTTCGCTGGCCAACCTCGACATCGTCAACCAGAATTTCGATGCCGACCATACAGGTGTGAGCACCTTCGGAGGAGCCTATGGACGCATCACCAACTGCAACCTCTTCATCGCGCGAGTGACGGCAGCCGACTATGTGCCCGAGGCCAAGAAAAACTATTACCTGGGCATTGCCTATGGTCTGCGCGCATTCTACTATTACGACCTCTACCGTGTCTACGGCGGCGTGCCCCTGCGCCTCGACGTGGCCGTGGTCGACGGCGAGACCGACCCCACCAAGCTCTATATGGGTCGCAGCAAACCCAGCGAGGTGATGGCTCAAATCAAGAGCGACCTGGCAAAATCTCTCGAGTATTTTGGCGATGTCAACAACTTCGACCCCTACAACCGGGGAAAGAAGGCCTACTGGTCGAAAGCGGCCACCGAGGCCCTGGCTGCCGATGTATATATGTGGAACGCCAAGGTCACCATCGGAGACCAGAAGGCCACTCCCGCCGACTTGACCGTTGCCAAGCAGCATCTGCTCAACCTCGTCAACAACTACGGACTGAAGATGCTCGACAACTTTGCCGATGTCTTCGACTCGAAAAGCCACAAGAGCAACGACGAGGTGATCTTCGCCATCCGCTATGTAGAGGGTGAGGCCACCAACGGCGGATGGCCCTACTACACCTACAGCATGACCACCGGACAGCTTCACACCAAGGCCTATCAGGAGAACGGAGCCAGCTGGAACGACGACCCCTTCGGACTCAAGACCGGTTACGTGCAGCGCTATGAGTACACCCTCGACCTGTTCAGAACCTACGACAAGACCGACTCGCGAAGGCTGGCCACCATGACTCCGGCTTATCTCATGAGCAACACCACCCAACAGCCCGACTCGCTCGTGGGCGTGCCCGCTTGCAAGAACATCGGCAAGATCAATGCCACGGGTGACCGGGTGTTCGACGGCGACGACATCTATTACCGCCTGCCGTGGGTCTACCTCAGTCTGGCCGAAATAGCCAACGAGGAGGGCAACAACAGTGATGTGGAGAAATACATCAACCTTGTTCGCAAGCGCGCTTACGGCAGCAACTGGAGTGCGGCGTATCAGTACACCGCAGGCGACTACACCACCAACACGCTGGCCATACTCCACGAGAAAGACAAGGAGTTTGTGCAGGAAGGACAGCGCTGGTGGGACCTCAACCGCATGACGCTGACCAAGGGCGGCGAGCACCTCGTGTTCTGCAAAGAAGGGTCGGTGCTGGGCAACCTGCCCATCCTCAACAAGGCTACCGAAGCCCACAAGGTGCTGTGGCCGCTCGACAAGACCATCCTCGGCAACGACCCGCTGCTGAAGCAGACACCCGGCTATGCCACCGGCGACCAGGAAGAGGAACAATGGTAAATGGGCCGAGAAGAACCATTCTGTTGATGAGCTGAGAGCGGGGGCAGCAACGCCGGAGGCATCCTGTCCGTAAGCTGTTGCCCCCGCTCCTTACCTACCGATTTGGGCCAAGCGTCCCCGGAAACCACTTACGGTTACGGAGGCCCTTGGCCAATCGGATTGATACCCACTGGACGCGAGCCTGCATGGATGGCTCATGATAACCGCACATCCTTTATATCTCACCAAGCATTGTAACATATCACCAAGCGTTGAATGAAAAAGAGACTCACCATTCTGTTGATGCTGACGCTCACAGTTATCCTTTCGTCATCAGCCCGTGTGGCGCACCTTCTGCCCCGCCCCAAGCAGGTGGAGACGTTGCGCATGGGGGCTTTCATGCTTCAGCGCAACGTGCAGTTGCACGACCCCACGCATTGCCTGATGCTGCAATCGTTTCTTGCTGACCATGGATGTGCCGTGACAGCTAACGCCAAGGCGGTGGTACGTGTGGAGCTCAGCGCGTCGATGGACGCTACTGCCGACTATCCCCTCTACGGTTATGATGATGAAGCCTATCGACTCCGGGTGTCTCCCGACAGCATCACCATCACTGCCGTAACCCCGGTTGGCGTTGTGCGTGCCGTGGCCACCCTGCAGCAGTTGGCCGAGGGATATGATGCAAAGCCCATGGTCGAGGCCGTGAGCATCACCGACTATCCTGCGTTCAAACTGCGAGGATACATGCACGACACGGGACGGTCGTATATCTCCTTCGACGAACTCAAGAAAGAAATCCGCCTGCTGGCCCACTTCAAGGTGAACACCTTTCATTGGCACCTCACCGAAAACCAGGCCTGGCGCTTCGAGGTGAAGGCTTTTCCACAGCTCACAGCCGACACGACGATGACCCGGCAGGCCGGACGGTACTACACGCAGCAGCAGTGTAGCGAGCTCGAAGCCTACGCCCGGCAGTATGGTATCGTCGTGATTCCTGAGATCGACATGCCCGGCCACAGTGCTGCCTTCGAGAGGGCCATGGGCCATAGCATGCAGACAGACGAGGGAGTGGCCGAACTCAAGACCATATTGAAAGAGGTGGCCGAGGCCTTCCCCCTGGCACCCTACATACACATCGGTGGCGACGAGAAACAGATCACCTATCCACATTTCCTCGAAATCATGACCAATGCGGTGCGGGAGGAAGGCAAGAAGGCGGTGGTCTGGATTCCCAACCATGCCCGTTTTGCCAAGGCCGACATGGCCCAGTTGTGGAGCACGGCGGGGAGAAAGGCACCCGGCATCCCCAATATCGACTGCCGATACAATTACATCAACCATTTCGATGTGTTTGCCGACGTGGTGGGAATCTACAAGAGCAACATCTACTATCAGCAGCAGGGTTCA
>CAZBQA010000014.1:16885-21737 GCA_964493905.1 uncultured Prevotella sp. | reverse complement strand
TGCCGACGTGGTGGGAATCTACAAGAGCAACATCTACTATCAGCAGCAGGGTTCACCCGAGGTGGCCGGTGAGGTGTGTGCCCTGTGGAACGACCACAAGCTGGCCGACGACGAGGCCATCTTGCGGCAAAACAATTTCTACGCCAACGTCATTGCATCGGCCTCCAGGGCCTGGCAGGGCGGCGGCAAGCAATATATCGAGCAGGGGGGAGTGATGCTCCCCAACGATGGCGACGAGTTCGACGATTTCCAAGACTGGGAAGCTCGCTTTCTCTTTCATAAAGACCATTGCCTGAGCCAGGAGCCTATTCCCTACGTCAAACAGACGCAGGTGGCATGGGCCGTGACCACGACCCGCCCGCAGGGCAGTCATCCCAAGAACGTCGACTATGTGCGTGGTGCCGGCATCTACCTGCAACACACCTGGAAGAAAACTGTTCCCGCCATCTACGACAACCGCCACGAGGGCGACACCGCCTATGTGTGGACATCCATCTACTCACCCAAGGAACAGGAAGCCGGAGCACTGGTGGAGCTGCAGAACTACAGTCGCTCTGAACACGACAAGGCCCCCGTGAACGGTAACTGGGACCGCAAAGGCTCACTCATTTGGTGGAACGGCAAGCGCTTGGCCCCACCCCTATGGGTACACAACGGCAAGGAGGTCGACAACGAGACCGACCTGGCCAACGAGAACCTCACCGGACGGCCGCCCCTGCGCCTCACACTACGCAAGGGCTGGAACCGCGTGGTGATGATGCTGCCCAACCGGAAGGCTGAGGGCATCAGGCTTAACAAGTGGATGTTTACCTTCGTGCTCACCGACCTGGAGGGACGCCATGCGCTGACGGGTGTTCGCTACGATGCCCAGCGCACAGTAAGTCTGCCCCATGAGGTGCTGCAGAGCCAAAAACCTTGAAGCAACAACTTAAACAATAGCATGGTGAAAAAGGTATTATTACTTCTGTGTTTCATTTCATTATTATTGCCTGCCTCGGCCGGCAACCGTCTTCGCGTGGCCTGTATCGGCAACAGCGTAACCTTTGGCTACGGACTGCCCGACCGTGAGACGCAGAGCTACCCGTTCAGGCTGCAGCAGATGCTGGGCGACGGCTACGAGGTGCGCAACTTTGGACATTCGGGCGCTACCCTGCTCAACCACGGACATCGCCCCTACACCCAGCAGAAAGCCTATCAGGAGGCCCTCGACTTCAAGGCCGACATCATGGTTGTACATCTCGGCCTCAACGATTCCGACCCACGCAACTGGCCCGAATATGGTGATGAGTTCAATGCCGACTACCTGCAACTCATCCACAACCTCAGAGCCACCAATCCCAAGGCCCGCATCTGGATATGCTTGATGACGCCCATCTTCGACCGACACCCGCGCTTCGAGAGTGGCACCCGCGACTGGCACGCCGCCATCCAGCGGCACATCCGCCAAGTGGCACAGGCTGCTGGCGTGGGACTCATCGACCTCCATACGCCGCTCTACGCACGTCCCGACCTCTTCCCCGACGCGCTGCACCCCAACCCCGAAGGCGCCGATATTTTGGCGCGCACCGTCTATAGCGCCATTACCGGCAACTACGGCGGGTTGCAGATGAGTCCGCTCTTTACCGACGGTATGGTGATGCAGCGCGGAGAACCGGTGGTGTTCAGCGGAAAGGCCAACAGCCAAGAGAAGGTCAGCGTCGACTTCAACGGTGACAAGCGCTCGACGGTGGCCGACCGGAACGGCGATTGGTCGGTCACTTACCCCGCGATGGCGGCCGGCGGCCCTTATAAGGCTGAGGTGAAGGCCAAGAGCGGGCGCGTCGCCATCAACCAGGTGTTTATCGGCGAAGTGTGGCTGTGCTCAGGACTGTCGAACATGGAAATGCCCGTGGCGGCCACGCTCACGGCAGCCTCCGACCTTACTGATGCCGACCACCAACCCTTGCTGCACCTCTTCAACATGCCTGCCATCTATCCCACCAATGCCACGACATGGTCGGCCGGGGCTTGCGACTCGGTCAACCGTCACCTCTATCAGCGCATGGGCCCATGGACCAGTTGCACGGCAGGGCGCGTAAAGCAGTTCTCGGCCGTAGCCTACCACTTCGGCCGTGTGCTGGCCGACAGCCTGAAGGTACCCGTGGGTATCATCTGCAACGCCGTGGGCGGCACCACCACCGAGTCGTGGATCGACCGCAACACCATCGAATGGCACTTCCCTGCCATCCTGCGCGACTGGTATCATGGCGACTTCGGTCAGCAGTGGGCCCGCGAGCGCGCCTTGCTCAATATCGGCAATGCCACCAACAAGCTGCAACAACACCCCTACGTGCCCACCTATATGTTTGCGTCGGGAATATCGCCTCTCAAGGGATACACCATCAAGGGCGTCGTGTGGTATCAGGGCGAGTCGAATGCCCACAACATAGAGCTTCACGAGCGCCTCTTCCCCTTGCTTGAGCAGAGCTGGCGCGGCTTCTTCCATCAGCCGCAGCTGCCATTCTACACCGTGCAGCTGTCGAGTCTGAACCGTCGTTCATGGCCCTCGTTCCGTAATTCACAGCGCCTGATGGCAACACGGCTGCCCCACACTTGGATGACCGTGACCACCGACCTGGGCGACTCGCTCAATGTACACTACCCCAACAAGCGCCCCGTGGGCGAGCGCCTTGCGCTACAGGCACTGCACCACAGCTATGCCTTCGACATCAGTGCCGATAGTCCGGAGTGTGTAGGGGCCGTCGCCACGGGCACAGAGGTGACGCTCACGTTCGCACATTCCGAAGGACTTCGCGCCTCGGGCCACCGCCTCATGGGCTTCGAGGTGGCCGGCGGTGACGGCATCTATCACCCTGCCGACGCCCGCATTGCCGGCGACAAGGTGACGGTGGGTGCTCAGGAAGTGCCCCAGCCGGTGAGCGTGCGCTACGCGTGGCAGCCCTTCACCCGTGCCAACCTCGTGAACGCAGCCGGGTTGCCCTGCAGTACGTTTGAAATATCCTTGGTGCCATGATAAAGTTTGTCTATAATCTCCTGCGCCCAATCGCATTGATGGGTATCATCGGAACGTCCCACCTGCAGGCGCAACCGCCGCAGTCGGTGACGTTCGAAAAGATGTCGGGCTTTCCCACCCACGAAGAAGGCATCGAGAAGGGTGTCTCGGCCTGCTTTGCCGGAGTCTCGAAAAACCACCTGCTTATGGCCGGGGGCTGCAATTTTCCCACCGTCCCTGCGGCCAACGGCGGCAGCAAGAGATATTACCAGGGCATCTATGCCGCCCGCATCACCAACACGCCAGTGCTCATCTGGCAGAAGGTGGGACACCTGCCCGTGCCCTGCGCCTACGGGGTGTCGATACCGCTGAAGGACGGCCTGCTCTGTCTTGGCGGCAACAACGATGCCGGGAGCCTCACGCAGGCGTTCGTCATCCGCCTGAAGCATGGGCGCGCCCAGTTGAAGCCATTGCCCGCCCTGCCGGTGGCGATGGACAATTTCACGGGCAGCAGCGATGGCAACGCGGTGGTGGTCTATGATGGCGAACACCTCTTCAGGCTCGACCTGCGCCATCCCCGCAAGGGCTGGGAAGCGCTGCCCAAAGCCGCAGGGCCCAAGCTGAGCCAGCCCGTCGGCGGCTTTGCCGATGGCGTGTACCATGTGTGGGGCGGCTTCACGGCCAAGACAGCCCACCACGATGCGACGCTTCGCCTCGATGGTCGCCGCTTCGGCCATGCCGAAAGCGTGGTGCCAGCCCCCACAGACGACCGGGGTGAGCCACTCTTTCTGGGCGGTGGTGCTGCCATCAGCCTCTCCAAGAACCTCTTGCTGGCTGTGGGCGGGGTAAACAAAGACGTGTTTCTCAACGCCCTCAACCATCCGCAGCCCGGCTACCTGTCGCAGCCCATCAGCTACTACAGGTTCAACCCTGTGGTGAGTCTCTACGATGGCAAGCGGTGGCTGAGGCTCGGTAGCACGCAAGTGACGGCGCGCGCCGGAGCGGCTCTGGTCAACCATCACGGACAAGTCTACCTCATCGGAGGCGAACTGAAGCCCGGCATCCGGACGCCCGACATCTATCGACTGACGTTTCACTACAAATAAAATCATTTAACCAAAAGACATACTATGCAACTGAAAGACAAGAAAGTGTATCCCTGGGTGGTCGTGGCACTGCTGTGGGTGGTGGCCCTGCTCAACTATATGGACCGGCAGATGCTGTCGACCATGCAGGAGGCGATGAAGGTAGATATCGCCGAACTCAACCAAGCCGAGGCCTTCGGCGTGCTGATGGCGGTGTTCCTATGGATCTATGGCATCGTCTCGCCCTTTGCCGGACTGGTGGCCGACAAGGTGAGCCGCAAGTGGCTCGTGGTGGGCAGCCTCTTCGTGTGGTCGGCCGTGACCCTGCTCATGGGCTTCGCCACCACGTTCGAACAACTCTATCTGCTGCGCGGCCTCATGGGCGTAAGCGAGGCACTCTACATCCCCTCGGCCCTGTCGCTGCTGGCCGACTGGCACGAGGGCAAGTCGCGCTCGATGGCCATCGGCATCCACATGACGGGCATCTACGTAGGCCAGGCCATCGGCGGCTTCGGGGCCGTGGCCGCGGCGATGTTCTCGTGGAAGTCGACGTTCCATTGGTTTGGCATCATCGGCATTGTCTATTCGGCCGTGCTGCTGTTGCTGCTGCACGAGAATCCCAAGCACGGGCAGCCCGTCTCTCAGCCAGACACCGACGTGAGACGTAAGGGCTCTATCTTTAGCGAGTTTGGCATGGTATTGTCCAACTGGACCTTCTGGATTATCCTCTTCTACTTTGCCGTACCCAGCCTGCCCGGCTGGGCCACCAAGAACT
>CAZBQA010000014.1:0-16875 GCA_964493905.1 uncultured Prevotella sp. | reverse complement strand
ACTGGTTGCCCACGCTCTTTGCCGACAACCTCGGCATGCCGATGCAGCATGCCGGACCCATGTCGACCATCACCATCGCCTTCTCGTCGTTCATCGGCGTGATAGCCGGTGGCTATCTCTCCGACCATTGGGTACAACGCAATCTGCGTGGCCGCATCTATACCGGTGCCATCGGTCTGGGTCTCACCATCCCCGCCCTCATCCTGCTGGGCTACGGCCATAGCACGGCGGCCGTGGTGGGCGCGGGCATGCTCTTCGGCATCGGCTTCGGCATGTTCGACGCCAACAACATGCCCATCCTCTGCCAGTTTGTGCCTGCCCGTTGCCGTGCCACAGCCTACGGCATCATGAACATGACCGGGGTGTTTGCCGGCGCAGCCGTCACCCAGGTGTTCGGCAAATGGGCCGATGGCGGACAGCTGGGCTATGGCTTCGCCCTGCTGGGCGGCGTGGTGGCCACGGCATTGGTGCTGCAGCTGGCCTTCCTCAAGCCCAAGACCGACAACATGGAATGACCAAGGCGGTAACGGCCCTGCCGATGCCGCTATATATTGACAATTATCAATCACAAATATTATGATGGAAAAGATTTTTGGTTTGATCGATGCTCCATTCACCCCCTTCCTTGCCAACGGGGATGTCAACCTGGAGCCAGTAGAGGCCTATGCACGCATGTTGCAGAAGAATGGCCTGAAAGGTGTGTTTATCAACGGTTCGTCCGGTGAGGGATATATGCTCACCACCGATGAGCGCAAGGCACTGGCCGAGCGTTGGGTGAGCGTGGCCCCCGAAGGGTTCAAGGTCATCGTGCACGTGGGCAGCTGCTGCCTGCGCGACAGCGTAGAGCTGGCCCGTCATGCCCAGGCCATCGGCGCATGGGGCATAGGCTCCATGGCACCGCCGTTCCCCAAGATCGGGCGTATCGAGGAACTGGTGAAATACTGCGAGCAGATCGCGGCCGCCGCGCCCAACCTGCCGTTCTACTATTACCACATCCCTGCCTTCAACGGCGCGTTCCTGCCCATGCTCGACCTGCTGAAGGCTGTCGATGGCCGTATTCCCAACTTCGCCGGCATCAAGTACACTTACGAGAGTTTGTACGAGTACAACCAATGCCGCCTCTACAAGAACGGAAAGTTTGACATGCTGCACGGCCAAGACGAGACCATCCTCCCCTCGCTGGCGCAAGGCGGCGCCCAGGGTGGCATTGGCGGCACCACCAACTACAACGGCCGCGAGCTCGTGGCCATCATCGAGGCATGGGAGCGTGGCGACATCGAGGCTGCCCGCGAGCACCAGAACTTCTCGCAGGAGGTCATCAACGTCATTGCCCGCCATCGAGGCAACATCGTGGCCGGCAAGCGCATCATGAAGCTCATGGGCTTCGACCTCGGACCCAACCGTGTGCCGTTCCAGAACCTTACCGACGAAGAAGAACAGCAAATCAAGAGCGAACTGGAAGCCATCAACTTCTTTGAGCGCTGCAATCAATTCTAAATTCAAATACTGTGGACATTAAAACATATCTAACCGATTGGCAGAGGTCGTATCTCGACGACCTCACCAACAACATCATGCCGTTCTGGATGGAGCACGGCCTCGACCGCGTCAATGGCGGCGTGTACACCTGCGTCGATTGCGACGGCACGCTCATAGACACCACCAAGTCGGTATGGTTTCAGGGCAGGTTCGGCTTCATTGCCGCTTATGCCTACAACAATATCAGCAACAACCAAGAGTGGCTCATGGCCTCGAAGAGTTGCATCGACTTCATCATCGACCACTGCACCGACGCCAACGGCCGCATGTACTTTGAGGTGAAGGCCGATGGCACACCCCTGCGCATGCGCCGCTACCTCTTCTCCGAGTCGTTTGCCGCCATTGCCATGGCCGAATATGCCAAGGCCACGGGCGACATGAGCTATGCCCATCGTGCGCTCGACATCTTCAAACTCATTCTGCGCTACAAGAACACGCCCGGACTGCTCGAGCCCAAGTACCTGCCCGCACTCGAATGTCAGGGGCACTCGCTCACGATGACCCTCATCAATACGGCGGCCTGCATACGCGAGGTGATACAAGACCCGCTGCTCACCCGGCAGATCGACGAGTCGCTCGACGCCCTGGAGCGCCACTTCCTGCATCCGGAGTTTGAGGCCGTGCTCGAGACCGTGGGATCCAACGGCGAGTTCATCGACACCATCAACGGCCGTACCATCAACCCCGGCCATTGCATCGAGACGGCCTGGTTTATTCTTGAGGAGGCACGCCGCCGCAACTGGGACAAGCACCTCACCGAGCTGGGCCTGAAGATCTTCAACTGGTCGTGGAAATGGGGATGGGACGAGCAGTATGGCGGCATCATCAACTTCAGAGACTGCCGCAACCTGCCCCCGCAAGACTACTCGCAAGACATGAAGTTCTGGTGGCCACAGTGCGAGACCATCATCGCCTCGCTCTATGCCTACATGGCCACCGGCGACGAAGAGTATCTCCATCGCCATCAGCGCATCAGCGAGTGGACCTACAGCCATTTTCCCGACAAGGAGTATGGCGAGTGGTATGGTTATCTGCACCGCGACGGCACGGTGGCACAGCCTGCCAAGGGCAACATCTTCAAGGGACCCTTCCACGTGCCCCGCATGATGATCAAGTCGGCGGGGCTATGTCGCGACATCATTGCTAAACTTTAAGACAACATGAATCAGAAAATCATCGATTTGTCGGTGTCCAACTATGGCACCGTGCGACAATTAGAATACGATTTGGTAATATTGCCCTGGGGAGCCACCGAGCCCCACAACCTGCATCTGCCTTATCTTACCGACTGCATCCTGTCGCAGGACGTGGCTGTCGACGCGGCCCGCAAGGCCCACGAGCAGTATGGGCTCAACTGCATGGTGATGCCGCCGGTGACCTTCGGCTCACAAAACCCCGGCCAGCGCGAACTGCCCTTTTGCATTCACGCCAGCTACCACACACAGTATGGCATCCTGACCGACATCGTGGCCTCGCTGCGCGCCCAGGGCTTCAGCAAGCTGGTCATCGTAAACGGCCATGGCGGCAACAACTTCAAGAACATGCTGCGCGACCTCTCGGTAGCCTATCCCGACTTTATGGTGGCCTGTGGCGAATGGTTTCGCATGGCCAATGCCAACGAATACTTTGACCAGCCCGGTGACCATGCCGACGAGATCGAGACCTCGGTGATGATGCACTACCACCCCGAGCTCGTCAACGTCGACGAGGCCGGTGAGGGCAAGGGCCACGGCTTCTGTGTCGACGCCCTGCGCGAGGGTCGCGTATGGCTGCCCCGTCACTGGAACCTCGCCTCGCCCGTCGATACCGGCATTGGCGACCCACGCCTGTCCACTGCCGAGAAAGGGGCCCGCTTTGCCGAGGCTGTGACCACGGCCTACGCCCACTTCCTCCACCAGTTTGCGCAAATCGTGCGTCCGGAAGACCTGTACGAATAACCCCGCCGACAGGGCTTCACCACGCCCCCAACGACTTGTATCAACGCCTCGTGCACCGTGCCCCCAGCCCGTGCCCGAGGCGTTTGTTGATAACCTGAGTACGGGGATAAGAAAATCCTTATGCCATGACCAGTAGTACCCGCAAGGGCTGCCTGCGCACGAGGTAAAGAATGGGCAAACAGCGTTATATGCTGACCAAACCATGGCAAAGGCGCGTACAACGGTATCATTTAGCATGGCTAACCCTATGGTTTCCGCCTGCTAAACATGCGGTTTACGACAACAACATCCACACTTACCGGGAATGTGGTGACTGAGCACTCGCAGGTACACTTACCGAGCAGTCCGTCGAAAACATATAATAACCTGTCAAGTTTCCCATGTTTTGCCACTTTTGCCATTTTGCCAAGTGGCAAAAGTGATGCTGAAAATAGTGAAATAGTAGTAAATAAAGGGAATGTAGAATATTTAGATTTTTCTTTTGCCAGTGGCAAAATGGCAAAAGTGGCAAAACATGACGCATGAGGCGGTAGCTGGTTTGTATGATGCGCCTGTTAGTAGAATTATGTTTTTACACCATTCGAACACCTATTGGCGGTTTTTCATACGCTTGCGGTTTTCAGAACCAAGAACAATATGTTCTTATCGAGTCAACGGTCCACTATAAGATAATCAGTTTTCGTCCATTACTATATGCTGTTTTTAATGCATAGAGACTGCTTTGCTCGGTTACGCCGACAAACAATATCCTGTCTGCCGTTTCACAAAGCCACTTGTTTCTCACCATGGCCGTGTCCTTCGATTGGCGTGTCGCATGGGTTATCGAAACAATCAACAGTCGGTTTTGGGCTAACGCTTCTTGTAATTCCTGAGGGATAACTTTATACATCCGTCGGGCAAGGACAAGTATAATCGGCTGGCTGCCCTTCAGCAGAAAATGGAGTACATCTTGTTCGAGTTTGCTACTGAACCCACTAATGACACACTCCCCCCGGCTGCGCATATCCGTTGCCCAGTCGTACACCTTCAGTACAGTTTCCGTAGAAATGGTGCTCGATGCAAGGAAGGCTGTCTTTTGCAGTTTCAACAGTTCCTCATTGCCAAGATATTGCGTGTGGTCCATCACTGATTATTCTCCTCGTTGTCCTTCTTCTTATGGTTCTTTCGCGGTGCGATACGCTTCAGGTCTTGGTCGAGTTGCTTGATACTGTCAAGATGCTCTATTTGCCGTTGCTGCTCTTTGTAGGCAATATATTCCTTGGTAGCTTTAGCTACTGCCAGTTTGTGAGAGATTGTGCCGGCATGCTCAAGGATATTCTTTTCGTTCATGGTGAGTACAAGGCGCAGTTTCTGCACCCAATCACGCATATACATCGGCTTCTCAGCCAAAGCCTGCGCCTCGGCGTATGCAAGAAACTGTTCAACGATAAGTTTTAGCTGACCGATTTCTTTTTCATCCAGGTAATTCTTGCCTACCACGACATCGTCTTTGGTAACTTTCCCTTCTTTTTCCGTAGAAGTGAGTCCCATCATGGGCAGCGAGGCATTGGCACGATAATAAACAAGTTCGGCAGCCGTCTTTCCGCTTACAGCCCAAAGCAGCTTATTCTGCACTTCCTGGAAGAAAGCCAATGTCATATCGGCAGACGGATTATAGTCGATGCTTGTTTTATAAATGTCCTTTATCTGCTGATAAAACACTTTCTCAGACAAGCGTATCTCACGAATACGGTCTAAGAGTTCCTTAAAATAATTGTAAGAAGAACCTGCCTTTAATCGCTCATCATTCAGTGCAAATCCCTTGATGATATATTCTCTGAGCCGCTGTGTTGCCCAGATACGGAACTGCGTGCCCTGCTGCGACTTCACTCTGTAGCCCACCGAAATGATAACATCAAGGTTATAATAATCTATATTTCTGGTAACCTCCCTATTTCCTTCTGCTTGAACTGTTGCAAAATTTGCAACAGTTGCTTCTGGAGATAACTCTCCCTCTTCGAACACATTCTTCACATGTCGTGAGATAGTAGATTTATCACGACCGAAGAGTGTTGCCATCTGGTCTAATGACAGCCACACGGTTTCCTTTTCAAACCGAACATCTATCTTTATATTTCCATCTGCCGATTGGTAGATGAGCATATTGTCGTTGTTGTCTGATTCCATTACCTTATAAATTATCGTTCCATACAGTATGCATCTTGTACTCCTCAAATAGTTTTAGCGCCATCTTCTTTATCCATATTTACCTGCTATTTTTCCTTTGTGGCATATCATTCAGTAGTTTCTCGGTTTTAACATTATATTCAATCCACGAAATAGTCAGGTCTATTATTTGAACTAAATCTGAAATATCTTTATCTAACCACTCCTTTAAATAGTGTGTTTCATCGTTTCCTAACCAAGTTGCTCTCTTTGCAACTTCTTGGATTTGAGGATTTTCAATATTATCATTAATACATTGGGCTAATAACTTCCTCTTAATAGAATCACGTTGACTTTCATCTAACTTTGACATTATATAGTCTTTAATAAGGAACTCTAGTGCTTTGCGATACCCGGGTCCACATATTTGTGTCAACTCTAATTGTTGCGCTTTATATGCTTGATTGTAAATTTCATAAAATGCAGGAGACAATGTTTTTATAATAGGACTAAACTCAATACTATCCAGTTTAGAGTTGGGTTCAAAGCCTGCAAAGGTTAAATTTCTTTCTCCTCTACATAAACAAAACCTACTAATAAATGTTTGCTTGCATTCAGGATTTGTGCATTGACTAAATACATGGCAATCTAATGCTTCTACGTTTAATGCATATAAATATTGGGGAATTATCTGCACATGACAGTGCGGACACTTAATTGGCGTATTCTCTATATGTATGAAAGAATCTTTCATTTGAACTTGTATTATATCCATGCTTTATACAATTGATTAAACATTCTCTATTTCTTTATATATTTTATACTCAAACTCTAAAAGATGGCCAATATCCTCATCTTTTTTGATAACTTTAGTTACCTTAAGTGCTGCAAACTTGTGGCTATTATTTTCCAGTAAGACTACCTCACCGACTTTTATGGATTTTGCTCGTGAACTAAAATCAAAGTTAATAAATTCATTTGGAAAAGGAAACCGTTTATATTGTGGGTTATACCCCAGTCTATAAACATAGTCTTTATAACAATAGATAGAATCATATCCACACTCACTCCAATGAGTAATAAACTCATTGTTACCTTCGCCAATTATATACGACCCACTATTTCTTTTATAGTCAAAACACACTTTACCTGCCATGTTGGAATTTTGAAACTCAATCTTCTCTATATTCAGTTTTGTTGTTATTTGGTCTGATAAAGCTGTTGAAACAAATGGATTTTTTCCTAGTGATGGCTTTTTCTTTTTATCTTCATCGTATATGCGTTCAAGAAGTTCTTGATAGCAATCAAAATATTCTCCACTGTCAAAATCAACATACCTTAATCCCGACAAGAATAGAGGTGCTTTCCGTGTCAGACTACAATTTTTAATTATAGGAATGATAAAACGTTTATCTCTTTCTTTTAACAATTCTGATGCCAATATTCGTTTCTCATATCCAGCACCACCTAAGCCACCATCTGCTTTTTCAATATATTTATCGCTACACACGCATATTACAAGGTGAGACTCTGTTAATCCTTGCTCCATGAAGAATGGAAGATCATCTCCTAATCTCACATCCCATTGATCTAATATTGCATCTACGCCATGATGACGGAGATCTGTTGCAAGTTTCAATACCCATTCTTTGTGCTCCTCGCTGTCCCAAGCGTAAGAGATAAATACTCTTTTAGTTTCAGACTCCATACTCTATTTTATTCTTCGTTCAGCTCATCACCCATACGATATTTAATGTCGTAGTTGATGATGAAATCCAATTCTTCTTCTGTAAAATCGTAATGACGGGCAAGGACTTTGTCTATCTCGTCGATGATATGTTTGGACTTTCCAATAAAGAAAGTTTGCAATTCGACTTTTCCAGTTCTCTGTTGATTCCGTATTCGTATCTTGGAATTAAGGCTAAAATCATACATTAGTCTTTGCCTTAAATTTTTCCAAAGCTCCAAATTTTGTTCCATATCTATAATAGTAAATGGAAATTTGTCTATGTCCTTAAAACCACAATGAAATCCGTCACCATGGCATCTCCAATACCAGTAGAACAAACTTGAGTTGAGAATACATAGTATGGTATTTTTATACTCGTTGATAACATATAATTGCTTAAAATCATCAGAATGGGTTGTAGTCCCATCACCTTTTTTAAAGTAAGGCTCAAAATCAACTGCCTTAACGAAATTATTAATTATACGATGTACATACAATGGCTCTGAATATTTTGAATGTACAAATTGATAAATAGTATTATTATGAGACATCTTTTCCAGTATGCTGTTCTGCATAAAACTATTGATTCTTGGAGTCCAGCCTTCTTTATCAAATTTATCATTTTGATGGTATGCTATACCTGCCATAAGGTGAGCTCTTTCTCTTTGTAACCACCTGTAATACTTAGATGTAAATAATCCTTTCCCGTTAAGTTCAAGTATGATAGACACTCGCTGAGCGGCACCTTCAAATATCTTTGCAGGAAAGATATCAAAAGAAGAAACATAACGTAAAAATTTACTTTTCAATAGTTTTTGGATAGAAATAGTTCTGTCTGTACAGCACACAGATATAGGAACAATCCAACCTAAATGCGAACTTTTATTAATAAGAGAGTGCGTCCTTTCCAATACTTGAGCATAAATATTTCCGCACGATATGGTTTTATATTCTTTCAGACTATATTCTATTTTACGATATTCCACATACGGCGGATTCCCAATAATCACATCAAACCCACCATGTCCATTTATAATCTCATAGAACTCGGCAAGCCAATGGAACGGTTGGTGCGACTGGTACCATGCATCGTAGTCGTTGGCAGTACCCACAGCACCAAACATGTGGTGATTGAGCAGGTCGTTGAGATTAGCGAGACGTTCACGCAGTTCATGCTTGGCACGCTTGAAGGAAGCCATGTCTTCTGCCTGACGGAGCTGCACATCCTTGAAGATGTCGTAGGTGTGTGCCACCTTATCCATCTCGTCGCTAATCTTTGCTTTAAACTCCATGATAGCCCAAAGATCGCCCTGCACCAAGTCGCGTTCTAATTCCTTTTGCGTGGCATAGCCCACGAGGGTGTTGCCACAGCGGATGTTGAAGTCGATATCGGGCAGTGGGTCGAGTCCTAAGTTCGGGTCACGCTTATCTACCTCTACCACTGCCACCATTTTCAGGAACAGGCGCAGCTTGGCTATCTCTGTAGCCTCCACCATGATATCTACGCCATAGAGATTGCGGAGGATAATGCTCTTATAGATGAAGTACTGAATGTTGGAGCGGTACTTATGCGCTATCTCCTGCAGTTGCCGAGTGAACAGGTGCGGATTCTTCTCGTTGAACTCCTGCATGCGGTTGATGCAAACCTCATAGAGAGGCTCGAGAATGTTGAGTGCGGCAAAGAGGAATGCGCCCGAACCACAGGTAGGGTCGAGGATGGTTACATGCTGCAAGGCATCGTAGAAGTATTCCACAAACAGATGGTTCTGCGTGTGGGCAAGATAGTCGTAGGCAAACTGGCGAATGTCGAGGTTATAGGTAATGAAATCGTTGATGGCGGTGATTTCTCCTTTGTCTATCTTCGCTTTGATGCTGCGATAGCGTTCGAGGCGTTCGATGGTCTCGCGCCAAATCTCGGTAGGCAGTGCAAGGGCTTCGGGTGTGCGCTCGTTCCAATGGGCACGGCGTTCCAGGAGACGAGGCTTCGTGGTGTCGAGCCCTGCGGCGATGTCGTCGGGCAGTGGCTGGTCGGCACCTTTCTTCATGGCATCGTAGATATAGCGGTCGCCATGCTCACGCAGGTAAGTCCACAACTCACCGTTGGGACGAAACAGTTTTTCGTCTTTACGCTTCACGGCGTCCATCAGGTAAGGCAGGATGGTGTTTCGGCCAATATACTCGGTGATGTCTTCCTTGGTATAGTAGGCTCCCATCTGTGCCCGGTCGTTGATGTACTGCTCAAAGATGTAGCCCAGCACATCGGGGTTGATGTCGCGCCCCGATGCCGTCATGCGGTCGTCGAGATGCCAATGCCACTTATCAAAGAAATCGAAGAGGCTGATGAAAGCCTCGTCGGCAATGTCGAGTTCGGCATACTCCCGTTCTATCTGGTGCACATCGAACATGCCCCCGTTGAGGTAAGGTATGCGGCCATAAATCGACTCAAACTCATGGTCGTGCCCGGGCGTGTTGAGACCGTCGTGGAACAGGTTTACCAGAAAGCCCTTATAGAACTTGTTGAAGAAACGGTCTTCGCCCTCCTGCTCGCGTGTCCATTCCAGTTTGTGGCGCAGATAGTCGCCGTCGCCGTCGAGAAATCCTTTCTTCTGAATGAAATAGCAGAACATGAGGCGGTTGAGCATTACCGAAGTGTACCACTGCTTGTTCTTGTTCTGCTTATCATCCATGTAATCGTCAATGCCTGTAATGAATTTAGCGAAGTTGCTGTGTTCTTTCTTGAACCCTTCATAGAAATCCTTGGTGATTTTCTCAGAGTTGATAAGGAAAGCCGACTGTACCTTTTCTATAATATCAATAATCGTTGGATGATCTTCAATCGAAAAAGACAGGCCTTCTATCTTCTCAAACAGAAAACCGGCTTTCTCGAGTGTATCGTATTCCACCAACACGATATCGCGCTTCTCCACCTTCTTCACCGGTGCCACCCAAAGATGGTGCATCGTGCCTGCAAGCGTGAAGATACAGATATAGTTTTCTGCATTTCTCCTTATTTTCTGGTCAATCTTCTTACAGACTGCCGACGAGGGAATTTCCTCTACTTGGCATTGCAGAATCTGGAAGCCGTTGCGCTCGGCAATCTCCTCAATCTGAAAGGTTGTCTCATCAACGGTCACCACAGGTAATTGTGTAGCACCTGAAGGATTGTTCCAAAACATTTCGCTGACGAACAGTCCCTTAAAATCGGATGCTGATATATACTGGTTGAATATATTTCTTCTCATACTTAGTTATTTCTTTTATTGTATCTCACACGGCGACCACGAACTTCAAATATCTTACTTTGGATTAGCTCAATCTCATTCATCATCTAAGGTTTTTAGTCCCATAGAACAAATAATGACAGGGTCTTTATGTTTCATCTTGTCTTCATCTATTCTGCAAAGGTTAGCATTCTCAAACATTTCTATCACTGTATCCACAATATCATCGTGCGTACTGCCTGTACGCATCATGCGACCGAGGATAAACTTGGAATTTTCCAACAGCGGATAGTTATATATCTGGTCGATGGCAAACTTCAGCAATTCTTTCTTTTCCTGTGTATAGAAAATGTTCAGAGGCTGCTCGTAATAATGGTTGAGTAGTTCATAAACCTTGCGCTTGGTACTAAAACGACTGCCAAGAATACCGCCCACATTGGTATTTTCGTTTTTGATACTTTTGACCGCTTTCTCCACCAACGACAAATGGTTGTCTTGTGCCGGCAGGCATGGCTCATTGATGGAACACGCCATTGCCTGCAGAATGCGCTTCTGCGACTGACTTACGATTTCCCCTTTGGCATTATACCAGGTCAGCACATCGAAATCGTTGTAGGTGCGGGCGTAAGTAATCACGCCGTCTTCTAAAGCCGTATTGGCCTTCTTGGTAGAATAGGCGATATTGGGAATCTCTGGAATGATACGTTTCAGGTCGGGGTTGGCATCGGTGGCATTCTTCCATATCTGGAAAGCCTGCGACCCGAGATCCACATCCACATCATCCTCGTCTTCATCCAGGCTGCCACTCTTCTCGTTATACATATCGCGGAGGTTCTGCTCGTTGCCCTCAAAGAACACCTCATCGCTTCCCACGATGCCTGCGTTTTCGTTGATACGGGCATTCAGACGAGTGCGCAAGTTGATGATTTCCTCCACCTTGTCGGCAGGGAAGAACGAATAGCAATAGATCTGTTCAGAACTTTGGTCAATACGGTCCACACGCCCTGCCCGCTGAATGAGTCGGATGATTGCCCATGGCAAGTCGTAGTTCACAATGACATGGGCATCCTGTAAGTTCTGACCTTCACTCAGCACATCAGTGGCTATGAGCACACGCAGTTCATTCTCCGTGGATACATCAGCCTTATTGCTGATGGGCGAGAATCTGTCGACAACATCCGTGGGGCTCTTTGTTCCTCCGGTCACTTTCTCTATGTGCCGGAAACCACGCTTTTTGAGTTGATGAAACACATAATTTGCCGTATCAGAATATTGTGTGAAGACCACAACCTTATCCTTCTGGTGAGTGCCATTCAGAAGGGCCTCCAGTTCATTGAGCTTTTGGTCAGCCTGTGGATTCCATGCATCACAAAGGTCGATCATCGCTATGAGCTGCTCGCAGTCGTTCTTCAATTGCTGTTTCAGCGTGCGTTTGAAGTACTTGGAATCTATCCACTGCACATTGGTCTTGCCGATCAAGCCATTGTAATATTCTTTGGCTTTATCCATATAGACCCGCATATCGTTGGGGACCTTGATCAGATTATCTCCGGAAGCGTATGCTTCGTTTTCGTCGTCATTGGTAAATATGTCGTTGATATCAGCATCATCAATGAAATCCTCTGGAAAGGTATTCTCATCACTGATGGGCAACTTCAACTTATTGTCGATGGCATAGATAAACACGGCGTTGCGCAGTATATGACGAAATAAGGTAATCAAAAACGAGAACCCGCTGCTGTCGATACGTTTGAAGAAGGTACTTTTGCAGAATCCCATCATACGCACTCCTGCACGGGAAAGATTGGCTATCAGGTCGCTTTCGTATTTGGATGCCGCCTCAGCTTTCTTTTCATCCAGATAGTGAATCAGACCATAACGAGGAAGTTTCAAACTCTCCATCAACCCTATCATCTGTTCTGAATACAGACGGCTGTACTGGTCGCCGGCTATCGTCTTGAATTTGACGGCTTTGGGTACACGGTCAGGGAAATAAGACTTATGACCATCCTTGAACTCCAGGTACTTTCGTCCGTTCTTTGGATCGGTCTTCGCGTAGTTGTCTTTGATGAAAGTACGGGTTCGGCGAATCAGGAAGAGTTTCATCAGTTCCTGCCAGTCTTCCTGACAATCACTCCGCTCAAAGGCCTTGATGCTCCTGACGAAGTCCTCGTGCTTCTCCGCAAACTTACGTTCACCGCCAAGCTCACGGATATAAGCCTCGGGGCGAATGCCCAAGTCGGTATCGTCGTCAATAAACAAGCGCAGCTGACTGCTCAAATCCTTATACTGTTTGTTATATGGCGTTGCCGTGAGCAACAGAACCTTGCAATCCTGCTTCTGGATAAGGTCTCTGATATTGCGGTAGCGCTGGCCTTGATTGTTGCGCAGGTTATGGCTCTCGTCGATAATGATGAGCTTATAGTATCTTGCGTTATCTACGTCAATGGGTTTTGCCATCGACATGATGTCGGCCTTCAAGTCATACTGCTTGCGATACTTTGCCCACATATCCTGCAGGTTGGCAGGACAGACAATCAACGTGTTGCTGCCAAAGGTGTTTTCGTACATTTTGGCTATGGCGCAGGCGGTGATGGTCTTGCCCAGCCCCACCACATCGCCAATCATAGCGCCGCCCCTCTTGTCGTTGTTCAGATGGCGTGCCGCTATCTTCACAGCCGTCTGCTGAAACTCAAAGAGGTCGTTCCTGAATTCGGCAGGAATAGTAAATTCCTTGACACCCGAACGGGCCTCCTCGCTCAGGTGGTAGGCTGTTTTCAGATAGATGTAATAAGGTGGGATTTCTCTTTCGCCAGCCCAACTGTTGTCTATGATCTCTATCAGTTCTTTGGTAATATCAAGGCAGAATCTGTCTTCCCATCGGTCATCAAACCAACGGGCCAGCTTCTCGGCACTGTCGCTGTCGCCAAATTCCGCGTTGAGTTCCCCTTGCTTTGTAAGCCCTGAGTAAGTAAGGTTGCTACTGCCCATGATGGCTTGTATTTTGTTGAAATTGTCATCGGGTCGATGTGCGAGATACAGCTTTGCATGGAGGGGTTCACGAAGATACAACTTCACACATACCTTCTCGTCTTTCATCTGCTCGGAAAGACGGCGAAGCGTGAACTCATCCTGCTTGGTGGGCAACCCTAACTGAAGCTGACGCCTAAAATTGCGTGCCACTTCCATTTTACATTGACTTACAAAGTTGGCATCAGGCAAGGGTTGCTCGGTATAAAGCTGTCGGATTAGCTCCTCAGTAGGCTGATGCATACCAATCAACAGTCGGCACTTGCGAAAAAAACGATAGTCTCCTTCATAGACGAAATCACCCTCGAGGGTATCGACCTGATCAACCACAAGCCCCCAGCCGCGCAAGTTGAAATAACCCACACAGAAATCCACACGCTTCACGCCTACATTGGTAACAATGCCTTGCAGCCCATCTGCAAATTTTGTTTCTATGTTATCGTATATTCTTGCCATAATAAAAATTCATTTACAGAAGTTTATAGTCCTTGCCCACAACAAATCATCCACACGCTGGCCCTATTTTCTTGTCGGTTGGATAGACTCTTAACATTGGGCCGGGCAACATTCGTCACCCACTTTGATATAACGGCAGAGTCTTTATTCAAGATGTCAGCCAGTTGTATATATTTGTCATACCTTTCTCAGCGAGTACCACCTTCAGACAGCTTCTTTTCTTGCGTTTCATTCTTATTAAGCTTGATTGCACCATAAAGTTACTCATTATTTCTTGAAGTACTCGTTTTTTTTTTGGATAATTTGTTTTTTGCTTCCATCTGTGGCAGGTCGTGGGGAGGGGCTTTGGGATACCCGCTATGCCATGCTGCCCAGATATTGCGCCAGCTCTGCCTTGCTCATCTCGCGCAGGCCGTGGCCGATGGTGAGCAGTCGGTCGGCCAGTTGCAGGGCAAGCGGCAGGTCGTGGGTGGAGAGCAGGATGGCCTTGCCGGTCTCAGCGGTCAGACGGCGTAGCAGCTTCATCATCTCTACCTTGCTGGGATAGTCGAGAAAGGCCGTGGGCTCGTCGAGCAAGACGACCGGCGTCTGCTGGGCCAGCGCCTTGGCGATCATCACTTTTTGTCGTTCGCCGTCGCTCAGGGCATCGATCATACGTGGCGCATAAGGAGCGATGCCCACCAGCGCCAGGGCCTCGGCCACCACCTGCCGGTCGGCCGCCGTGAGGGTGCCGAAGAACCCGGTGTAGGGCATCCGCCCCAACCCCACCACCTCGGCCACCGTCATGTGCTGCACCTCGGGCCGCTCGGTGAGCACTACGCTCACCAGTGTGGCCAGCTGGGCCTTGGACATGGCCTGTAACGACCTCCAGGTGCCGCCATCGTGCCACTCCACCTGTCCGGCCAGCGGTGGCTGAAAGCCTGCCAGCGTGCGCAACAGCGTCGACTTACCCAGGCCGTTGCTGCCGATGAGGCACGTGAGCTCGCCACTCCGTATGCAGCCATCAAGCTCCTCGCCCACCACCTTACCGCGATAGCCTATGGCCAGATGGTGCATGCGAACTACCTCTTTGGGGTGTTGTACTAAGTCGTTATGTCCCACAGGGCGCAATTTATCGTCCATGTCTGTGTTTGTTGTTAGGGTAATCGCCTGATGGGGACTACCTTCTATATCACTAAATCAACGGCACGCTGTTTACGGCCTTTGGCTTTGGCGTGCCGAAAAGCTTGTTGCAAAGTTAGCGCAATTCGTCTACAATGCAAAATATATCTATCAAAAACCACTGCACGATTCTCCAAGGTAGTCATCTTGGGCACAGTAGGCAGAAGGGTGTATAAGACAAATATCCGGAAACCGTTCAAGTCCTATGGAGTTGGTCATGTCGGGGGCATTCCAGCGAGGCCGGGTAGTCGCTGCGCTCCAACCCTGCCTTATCAAACGTTGGACTCCTATGGAGTTCGTAAATTGCGGTAACCATGCTTTTGCTATGGCAGTAGCCAAACTTTTAACCACCAACCTGTTTTGCCGCTATGGGGTAGGGCAATCATGCAGGAGTGATGGCAAGGTGACGACGTCTGGCCATGCGGTGACGGGACCAGCCGAATGACCTTGTTGCGTTTTCCACTATTATCCGCCCCGGCGCTGCGATGTCCGTGTGATTGGAATGTGACGGTCTCGGCTTCTGTGCCATCCGTGTCGTCCGTTGTTTATCACAGTTGTTCGATGATGATGCAAAGTTTCTGATGAGATGATACACCACATCCTGACGAGCGGGGGGGACCGAAAGAAAAAATGAATTATCCACACCTTCTTCTTTCAGATCCCATGTGGGGTCTTTTGCTTCAGCCCTTGCTTTGCTCTCGTTGTGTGGTATGGGCCGTCTGGCACGGGTCTTTCGCGTGAGAGGGACGGCGGTGCTACTCGAAGTGCAGTCTGTTTCAACTCGATGTTCCGTTTGTTTCTACTCGAAGCAAACTTTGTTTCAACTCGAAACATGCGCAGGTTCTAATCGAATCACATTCTATTTCTAGTTGAAAGAGCATGTGCTTCTTCAACACTCGTTGTTGATGAAGGTAGAGTAGGGAGTGGTTTTCCTGCGGTCTGGCGATGTGAACAGCGGTTTTTGGCTATATGGTTGGTGGCGTGTGAGCGTTCTGACAAACAAAAAAGGCAATACGATCACTCGCACTGCCTTTTTGTAAGAATAATGTTAACGGATGTTGGTATGTACCAAAGCAATAATACTAAGAACTGTCATCAACATGACTGATACCAGCATCACGACTGATTCAAAATCTAATAACATAATCCTAATCTTTACCTTAAAAAATCTATCAAACTACTAACCTAATGAAACTTTATGTGAATCTTCTCCCGAAGACACTGCAAAGATACGCAATGTGCGCGGACACACCAAATTATTTTGCATGTTTTCACTCTTTTAATACTTCTTTTTGATTTATGTCAAACATACACTTATTAAATCGCAACTGGACTGAAAGGCGTTGGGTCTGGGTTAAAGGTTTGTCGTACAATGTATTGCGTGTTTCGCAACGAATACGTTTTGTTGAATATTCTTCATTTCCGGCAATTTTCTGTTTACTTATTTTAAGGGGGGGGATGTTGGTGGGTTGGTTTGTTGGTGGGCTGGTTTGTTGGTTTGTTGTTGGATCGGCATGCTGGTAGGTTGCGGGGTAGATTGCCCGTCTTGCAAGCAAGCAGCATGCCGATCCACCAGTCAACCATCCCACCAGTCAACCATCTCACCAACAAACCATCCCACCAACAAACCATCCCACCAACAAACCATCCCACCAAC
>CAZBQA010000013.1:0-55397 GCA_964493905.1 uncultured Prevotella sp. | reverse complement strand
CACTCGCTCGGCCAGTGCTGGTATGCCTCTATCGGTATCAAGTATATGTTCAACTAATATTAAGGATCATACATTATGAAATTAAGAAATATCATTCCTGCGCTGCTGGCATCCGTGGCTCTGTGCTTCGTGGGATGCTCGGATGACGAAACGCCTACGCTGCTCGACGAGGTACAGGTATCGTCATCGTATATCTCGCTGCCCATGGACGGCGGTGACAACACTTTCACCGTGACGGCCAAGGGCGACTGGACACTCGAGAAGGTGATGACCAAGAAAGACTCGGTGAAATGGCTGACCATCTCGCAGGAGAGCGGCACGGCCGGCGAGTCGGTGGTGAAGCTCACTGCCCCCAAAACCCTCGATGGTCGCACGGCAGAGCTGTTGCTCAAGAGCAATGGCAAGACACAGCACATCAACGTCATCCAGGGCCTGGCCACGGTGTCGTCGGCCACCTGTGCCGAAGTGATTGCCGGTCCCGACAGCAAGACCTATCAGGTGACGGGTACGGTGACGGCCATTGCCAACACCACCTACGGCAACTGGTATCTCACCGACAAGACCGGTACCATCTATATCTATGGCACGCTCGATGCCAAGGGTGCCGAGAAAAATTTCGCCAGCCTCGGCCTTGAGGTGGGCGACGAGGTGACGGTGCAGGGTCCCAAGACCACCTACGGCACTACCGTGGAGCTGGTGAATGTGACGGTGGTCAAGATCAACAAGTCGCTTATTAAGGTCGACTCGGTCGAGACTGCCGAGCTGCCCCTTGAGGGCGGTGTGGCCACGGCCTACCTCACCTGCAAGGGTCAGGGTGTGTCGGTCGACATTCCCGAGGACGCACAGTCGTGGCTCAGCATCCAGTCGATCCAGCAGTCGGGCACCAGCGCCGTGGTGAAGTTTAAGGCTGCCGCCAATGCCGGTGGCGACCGCAAGACCACGCTGACCTTTCACACCACCGACGGCTCAAAGGATTATACCTCGCAGACCACACTCTCGCAGGCCGGTGCCATCCTGGCCGTGACCGTCGCCGACTTCAATGCGGCTGCTGTCAGCGAGACGCAGTATCGTCTGAATGGCGTGGTGACCAATGTGGTGGATGCCGCCAAGGGTCGCTTCTACATCAAAGACCATACGGGCGAGACATACGTCTACAACCTCAACGTAGGCGGCAAGACCGTGAAGGTGGGCGACATTGTTACCGTGGTGGGTAAGCGCGGCGAGTACAAGGGCGTGGCCCAGCTGGTAAACGGTACGCTGGAGAGCCTGACGGCTGTCAGCACCATCAGCATCAGCGACTTCCGTAACCTGCCCGACGACAAGACGGCCTACTATTTCATCTCAGGTACGGTGGGTGCACCTACGGAGAGCGGCACGAAGTACGATCTTGTACAGTATGGTAACTTCAACCTCACCGATGCCACAGGTTCGGTGTACATCTACGGTGTTACCGAGGGCTGGAACGGTGCCAAGGGCACCTTCGGCAACCTGGGTGTGAAGGAGGGCGACACGCTGACCATCCTCGCCTACAAGACCAGTTACAAAGGCCTGGTAGAGGCTGTGGGGGTTTATCTCTCGCATAAGGCTAATTGATGCGTGACGACGAACTTGCAAAAGAACAAATATTAGAAAAAGAGGTACATTCCCCATCGGGATGTACCTCTTTTTCTAGATAATGGTGCGCCTGAAGGCACATAGATAATAAAAAATTGGAGGGAAGCAGATGTATTATCATGCAATTGCTTACCTTTGTAGTTAGCTATTAAACACGTATAGACAATGATTATTGATTTTGACAACATTCCCGAAGCCCATCTCATGGGATTCAAGGGTGGCAGCGGGCCACTCGATACCCGCAACTATGCAGATGACAAAGTAAAAATCATGTATTCCACTCTCCGGCCCGGAGCCACCACGGGTGAGCATGTCCACGAAGGCAACTGCGAGGTGGTGATGGTCATCAGCGGTGTGGCCACGTTTTGCTACGACGGTGGAGTGGAGGAGTGCCGCGCAGGACAGGTCCACTACTGTCCGATGGGACACTCGCATCACATGGAGAACCGCACCGACCACGACCTGGTGTACCTGGCCATCGTGCCCGAGCATCACCTCTAGTGGGTTGCCGGGCCAATGGTGTGCGGGCCCTTACGATGGTTTGCGTGCCCGGCCCATTGTCTGGCGACTAGCTCTGCTGTCGTGGCTGCGCCTCGTCAGTGGGCGCGAAACAATGGTCGCGCTTCTTGGGAGGCTGCCATTGCTTCAGCGTCTTCTTCATGCACGAGGCATGAAGCTTGCAGCCGTAGCAGGGGTTGCCTGCGTTGCGGATAATATAGGCCACGCGCCAGCCCACATACCCTACGCAGGCCAGCAGGATGAGTGCGATGATGAGATATTGCGTATTCATTTCTTCGATTGTGCAAATTTACACAGCAAAGATAGTAATCTATCTTGTGAAAGTTTGCTTTTCAGCGATATTTTATTTATTTTTGTAGCAAATAATAAAAGTAAAGGTTTCGAATGACAAGGGTAAATAATCATTTAGTAATCATGGCCGGTGGTGTCGGCAGCCGTTTTTGGCCAATGAGTACCGTCGAAAAGCCCAAACAGTTTATTGATGTCATTGGTGTGGGACGCACCTTGATACAGATGACTTACGACCGTTTTAAGGGCATTTGCCTGCCCGAGAATACCTGGGTGGTGACCAACAAGCGCTATGCCGACATCGTTCGCGAGCAGCTTCCCGATATTCCTGCGGGCAACATCCTGCTGGAACCGTGCCGTCGCAACACGGCACCTTGCATTGCCTACGTGAGCTGGCGCATCAAGATGCAAGACTCCAAGGCCAACATCATTGTCACCCCGAGCGACCATATCGTCACCGACGTGGTGGAGTTTCAGCGGGTGGTGAACGAGTGCATGAAGTTTACCAGCGAGACCGATGCCATCGTCACACTGGGTATGAAGCCCAACCGACCCGAGACGGGATACGGATACATTCAGGCGGACCTGACCACCACGTCGCTGCGCAGTACGGAGATCTATCGTGTAGACCGTTTCCGTGAGAAGCCCGACTTGGCCACGGCAACGAAGTATATCAGCGAGAACAACTATTTCTGGAATGCCGGCATCTTTATCTGGAGCGTGGAGACCATCGTTAATGCCATGCGTATCTATGCGCCACGCATCAATAAGGTGTTTGAGCGCATACAGAACGTGCTGGGCACACCCGAGGAACAGGCTGTGATCGACGACTGCTACGCCGACTGCGACAATATCTCTATCGACTATGCTGTGATGGAGAAGGCCGAGGAAATCTTTGTCTGCCCATCCAATTTCGGATGGAGCGACCTTGGCACCTGGGGCTCGCTGTTGCTGCAAACCCAGCGCGACATCTACGGCAACAGCTTGATTGGTCCGAACATCAAGATGGTAGAGAGCCACAACTGCATTGTGCATACCCTGCAAGAGAAGAATGTGGTGATACAAGGCCTCGACAATTATATCGTGGCAGAGCACGACGGCACATTGCTGGTGTGCAGCCTCTCGGAGGAACAGCGCATCAAGCAGTTCTCGGGCGAGGGCTGACCAAGCAGCGGCGGCGATTGCCGCCTGTCTGTGCTACAAGAAACAATAGAGATTGCACCAGATGCCTTATGCGTCTGGTGCAATCTATATTTTTATCTGGTAGTACGTCGGGCCACGACATACATGGGTATGGCTGCGAGCTGCGTGGCCACCGACACGGCCACCATGAGCGTCAGGCGGTGATCGTAGAGTGCACCGAGCAGCCAGCTGCCCAGAAACCAGAACAGGCCGAACGAACACTCGAAGATGCCATAGCCCGTGGCACGGCTCTGCTTGGGTACCATGGTGG
Source organism: uncultured Prevotella sp. (assembly GCA_964493905.1). Classification (GTDB taxonomy): domain Bacteria; phylum Bacteroidota; class Bacteroidia; order Bacteroidales; family Bacteroidaceae; genus Prevotella. The sequence goes on along the minus strand of CAZBQA010000013.1, from coordinate 51,523 downwards.
CCACGGCGGCCTTGAGGATCGACTCTTGCGCGCCCATGCCAATGCCCCATAGGGCGATGCCACAGAGCACGGGCAGGGCGGCGTGGGTGGTGAAGATGAGGAGGGGGAACAACACCGACAGAAGGGTGCTGAGCACCAGTGCCAGTGTGCCTTGAAGGTCGAAGAGCCAGCCGAAGACCAGAGCGGCCACGGCATCGACTAGCATGGCTCCGGCATATACCAAGGGGATGACATCGGGCGCGAAGAGCGACGTGCGGGCCATGTGCATCACGATGAGCGAATAGTCGATGAAGCCAAAGGCGAAAAGACTGATGCCAGCGATGTAGCATACGAAGCGACGGTCGAGGTGAAAACGCACATACACCTTAGGCGTGGGCTCAAACCGTTCGGGATGTGGGAACCTGCGCTTGGTGAGCCATAAGAGGACCATCGTGATGGCGGCAGGCACGGCCAGCAGGGCGAAGCAAAACGAATAACGCTCATAGGTGGTGCCGTGGGTTTTGAAGAGCATCACCGCATAGAGCAGCACAGGGCCGAGAAAGGCACCGAGCTGGTCGAGCAGTTCGGCAATGGCGAAACTCTTGCCTTGCCCTACCTGATAGGAGGCGAATGACACCACGGTGTCTTTGGCCGGTTTCTTCACCGCCTTGCCCATACGCTGCACCACCAGCAGCAGGCAGGCGGCCAGCCAGCCATGCTCACCCACGAGGGCCAGCGCGGGGATGCACGCCAGTTCGAGGGCATAGCCCGTGATCACCATGGGCCAGTAGTGACCCGTGCGGTCGGTCAGGCGTCCGAAGACGTAGCGCATGCCGTAGCCCACCAGTTCGCCCAGACCCGAGATGAAGCCGATGGTGGCCGCCGAGGCACCGACGATGGAGAGAAAGACACCGCGAATGCTGGTGACACTCTCGTGGGTCATGTCTGAGAACATGCTCACCACGCCGAAGAGGATGATGAACAGCATGGCTTGCGACAACTGCGGCCGATGAAAGATACTCTTTTTCATAAAGCACTGAATGATATACAAAAGTACATAATTGGCGGCAAACCGTCACTACCGTGCCCAAGAATATTGTGATACACTCCCGGAAAGCGCACGCAACGTTACAGCAAGGCCCCGAACATCGCTGGGATATCCGGGGCCGACATATTTAATTTAATAAAAAGCTAAGGTCTGAAGCTACGCTTAGTTGTTCTCGGGACGCAGCTGACGCACCGTCTCGGCAGCACGCCACATTTCCATCTCGCGCATCTCCTTCAGCTCGGCGTTGAGTTTCTCGCGATAATCGGGCTGTGAGTTGCGGTCGATTGAAATCTGAGCCTCAGTGCCGTTCTGTACGCTGAGGTAGAGCCACTCCATCACCGGCTTGATGGCAGCCTTGAAGCGGGGACGCCAGTCGAGCGCGCCGCGCTGGGCCGTAGTCGAGCAGTTGGCATACATCCAGTCCATTCCTTTCTCGGCGAACAAAGGGCCAAGGCTCTGGGTGAGCTCTTCAACGGTCTCGTTGAAAGCCTCCGAAGGTGAGTGTCCGTGCTCGCGCAGGGTCTCATACTGCGCCTCGAGCAGACCCTCGATGGCACCCATCAGCGAGCCGCGCTCACCGGTAAGGTCAGAGGTAGCCTCGCGCTGGAACGTTGTCTTGAACATATAACCTGCACCGATGCCGATACCGAAGGCGATGGTCTTCTCCTCGGCGTTGCCCGTATAGTCTTGATAAACGGCGTAAGAGCAGTTCAGACCACGGCCTTCGAGGAACATCGTGCGGAGTGAGGTGCCCGAGCCTTTGGGGGCCACCATGATGACGTCGATGTCCTTGGGAGGAACCACACCCGTGCGGTCCTGCCAGTTGATGGCGAAACCATGAGAGTAGTACAGAGACTTGCCCGGTGTGAGATACTTCTTGATGGTAGGCCATGCGGCAATCTGACCGGCGTCAGAGAGAAGCATGCAGACGATGGTTCCCTTCTCGGCAGCCTCCTCAATAGAGAACAAGGTCTTGCCAGGCACCCATCCGTCGGCCACAGCCTTCTCGTAGGTCTTGCCCTGGCGCTGTCCGACGATGACGTTGAACCCGTTGTCGCGCAGGTTACAAGCCTGACCGGGGCCCTGAATACCATAACCGATCACGGCAATCGTCTCGTTCTTCAACACTTCGCGTGCCTTGTCCAATGTAAACTCTTTGTTGGTGACAACATTTTCAACAACGCCACCAAAATTCATCTCTGCCATAATAAATATTGTTTATAACGTTAAAATAACTGTTTCTTTATCAATATGCAACTACTTATGCATTGTTTTCGAGCACAAAGGTAATAAATGAAAAGCAACTAACCAAATATTCTTTCATTCTTTTGCAAAATTTACCAAACATCTTACAACTTCGTTCTCCTCGTCCTCGCCTTTGGTGATGCGCACGGCATACTCGGTCTCGCCGGTCTGCTGTTTGTAGAAGTGGAGCTTGTCGCCCTGATGGCTCTCGGCCACGTAGGCAATCTCGAAACGCTTGATGCGGTGCGAGCTATACCAGTCGAGGTCGAAGAGGTCGAGCACGTGCTCGATGTATTTCACCGAGTTGATATGTCCATTGACGTCCACATCACTATAATAGGTGTTGATGGTGCGCACGTGTTCAGCCTTCTTGTCCATTCTCACCCTGCCCGACTTCTCGATGGGGCACTGCCGTTGGGTCTCTATGTATTGTGCAATAAGTCCGTCTTTCACCGTCAGCAGGTCTACGGGCTGTCGTGTCTCGGTGTCGATCATGGCCCAGATGCTTCGGCCATAGCCATACACCGTCTTGCCGTCGGCACTGGTCACGGCGAAGTTTCGACTCGTGAAGAAGCGCATGACATCCTCCACCCAGGTGTCGATTGCAAAGCGGTCGTAGGCCATAGGCATGTGCTCCATCTCGATGGCCAGCCGGGAGAGCACCCAGGTGCGATGGATGGTGTTGAGGTAGTGCATGCCATATTCCCTGTCGTTGCTGTGGAAATCGGCGGCGTTGAGCATGGCGTTGCCGAGGTGTCCCATGAAGAGATGGTCGGAAAAATCGCAGTGGAACGGCTCCGCCAGAAACGTATAGCTTCCCACCTTGGGCAGCAGGGCGGCTGTATTCTCGTCTTCGGTGTTCATCGTGTGCGGTTTAGGTCAGTCGACGTGACGCTCGTTGAGGAAGTCGGTGACAGGCTCCTCGAAGCTGCGGGTGACGGCGATGCGTCCCGAGCGGGAGTACTGCAACAGGCAGTTGAAGCCGTCGAGCTGGTTGTACAGGTCGGCGATGTCCTCGGTGAGTCCGGCCAGCAGCACGGTGGAATACTTGGGGTTGACCTCCATCATGCGGGCATCATGGCGGCGGATCACGCGCGACACCTCGGGGTTGTCGAGAAGCACGGGCGTAGAAATCTTGTAGAGCGCCACCTCGTGTATAAAGAGCTGGTCATCGGTGTAGTAGTTGGCCTTGATGACATCAATCTTCTTCTCAATCTGCTTGGTGATCTTCTGGATCTGGTCCTCATCGCTCCAGCAGGTGATGGTGTACTTGTGTATGTTCTTGATGCTTGATGCCGACACGTTGAGGCTCTCGATATTCACCTGCCGGCGCGTGAACACGGCCGTCACCTGATTGAGTATACCGGCCAGATTCTCACTATATACTAATAAGGTATAAAACTTCTGCTCCATAACTTTAAATGTCCAAATGCAACTTCATTTCGTCTACGGCGCTGCCTGGTGTGACCATCGGCTCCACGTTCTCGTCCTCCTTGACAGCACACTCCAGGATGTAGGGACCGTCGGTGGCGAGCATCGTGGCCACCTTCTGCTCTAGGTCGGCCCGGTCGATCACCACATCATAGGGGATGTGGTAGGCCTTGGCAATGTCGACATACATGGGGTTAACCATGCGCGTGAAGGAGTGACGGTGGCCGAACATCAGGTCCTGCCACTGGCGCACGTTGCCCAGATAGTTGTTGTTGAGCACAATCATCTTCACCGGTGTCTGGTTCTCCATGATGGTGCCGAGTTCCTGAATGCTCATCTGGAATCCGCCGTCGCCCATGAAGAGGCACACCGTGCGCGAGGGGGCGCCGATGGCGGCACCCACGGCAGCTGGCAGTCCGAAGCCCATGGTGCCCAGTCCGCCACTGGTGACGATGCTGCGTATCTTGTTGAACTTGAAGTAACGGCTCGAGAACATCTGGTTCAGTCCCACGTCGTTCACCAGCACGGCATCGCCCTTGGTGGCCTCGGCCACGGCGTTGACCACCTCACCCATGAGCAGCGGGCCCTCGGTGGGGTGTGTGTCGCGGTCGATGACCTGCTTTTTCTCCACCTGGTAGAGGGTGTCGAACGACTGTCGCCACTCCGTGTGGCTGGCCTTCTTCACCAGCTGGTTGAGCATGGCGAGGCTCTGCTTGCAGTCGCCCACCACAGCTACGTCGGTCTTCACGTTCTTGTCAATCTCACTGGGATCGATGTCGAGGTGTATGATCTTGGCCTGCTTGGCATAGGTCTCCAGCGTTCCCGTCACGCGGTCGTCGAAGCGCATGCCGATGGCGATGAGCACGTCACACTCCTGCTGCTTGAGGTTGGGCGCATAGCGGCCGTGCATGCCCAGCATACCCACGTTGAGCGGATAGTCGGTGGGCAGCACCGAGAGGCCCAGCAGCGTGAGACCGGCCGGGATGTCGGCCGTCTCGAGCAGTTGCATGAGCTCGGCCTGCGCCTGCCCAATCTCCACACCATGACCCACCAAGGCCATGGGTTTCTTGGCGTTGTTGATCAGTTCGGCAGCCTGCCTGACGGCTTCCTCGTCGACCTTGGGGTAGGGGATGTACGAGTCTACCATGTCGGTTTTGCCGGGCAGCCACTTCGCCGTGCCCACCTGTGCGTTCTTCGGGAGGTCGAGCACCACGGGGCCCGGCCTGCCGCTCCTGGCGATGTAGAAGGCTCGGCTCACAGCCCAGGCCACGTCTTCGGCGCGCCTGATCTGGTAGCTCCATTTGGTGATGGGCTGCGCAATGTTCACGAGGTCTACCTCCTGGAAGGCATCGGTGCCCAGGGCACTCACACCCACCTGTCCGGCGATGACCACCAGGGGTATGGAGTCCATCATGGCATCGGCCACACCCGTGAGGGTGTTGGTGACACCGGGTCCCGAGGTCACGATCACTACGCCTACCTCACCCGTCACGCGGGCATAGCCCTCAGCGGCGTGTGCGGCCGCCTGCTCGTGGCGCACCAGGATATGGTCGAACCAGGGCGACTGCTTCCGGGTATAGGTATATAGCTTGTCGTATACCGGCATGATGGCCCCGCCGGGATAGCCGAAGATGGTCTTGACATTCTCCTGGTAGAGGGCGCGCATCAGAATCTCCGACCCTGTGCATTCCTCGCCGATATGTACACCCGACCATGGCGCGTCTTGCTCACGCTGTTGCCCTTGAGCCATGGCTGTCTGCTGATCTGTTGTATTTGCTTTCATCTTTTCCTAAAATCATTTAAACCACATTACTTCATTCTCAGTCGATGACTCTCACGCCGCCCTTGTCGGCCGAGCTCACGCTCTGTGCGTATGCCCTTAGGGCCTTGCTGACCACCCGGTTGCGCTTGAGCGGCTGTTGCGGCCTTGCGGCCAGCTCCTCGTCGCTGAGTCTGACGTTGATAGAGCGGTTGGGGATATCGATCTCGATGATGTCGCCGTCTTTGATCTTGCCGATGTTGCCCCCCGAGGCAGCCTCAGGCGAGATGTGGCCGATGCTCAGCCCGCTGGTGCCGCCCGAGAAGCGGCCGTCGGTGATGAGCGCGCAGGCCTTGCCCAGGTGGCGACTCTTAATGTAAGATGTGGGATAGAGCATCTCTTGCATACCCGGACCGCCCTTGGGGCCCTCGTGGGTGATGACCACACAGTCGCCGCTTTTCACCTTGCCGCTGAGGATGCCCTCGCAGGCGTCGTCCTGCGAGTCGAACACCATGGCCGGACCGGAGAAATGCCAGAGTTCCTCGTCCACGCCGGCGGTCTTGACCACGCAGCCGTCCTGTGCGATGTTACCGAAGAGCACGGCAAGTCCGCCGTCCTTGGTGTAGGCATGCTCCAGACTGCGTATGCAGCCGTTCTCGCGGTCGGTGTCGAGCGAGGGCCACTGCTCGTTCTGGCTACCCATCTTCGTCGAGAAGCGGTGGCCGGGAGCACTGTGGTAGATACGGTCGGCCTCGGGGTCAACCTGCGCCTTGGTGATGTCGTATTTGTCGATAGCCTCGCCAATGGTCATGCCATCGGCGCGCCTGACGTCGGTCTTGATCAGTCCGCCTTTGTTGAGCTCGCCCAGGATACCCAGTATGCCGCCGGCGCGGTTGCACTCCTGCACCGAGTATTTCTGGGTGTTGGGAGCCAGCTTGCACAGACAGGGCACGTGACGGCTCAGCCTGTCGATGTCGCTCATCTTGAAGTCGACCTCGCCCTCCTGTGCCACGGCCAGCAGGTGAAGAATGGTATTGGTGCTTCCGCCCATGGCGATGTCGAGCGTCATGGCGTTCATAAAGGCGTCGCGTGTGGCGATGCTGCGGGGCAGCACGCTGTCGTCGCCGTCCTCATAGTAGGCCAGCGCGTTCTTCACAATCTGGCGCGCAGCCTGCTTGAAGAGCTCGATGCGGTTGGCATGTGTGGCCAGGATGGTACCGTTGCCGGGGAGCGAGAGGCCGATGGCCTCGGTCAGCGAGTTCATCGAGTTGGCGGTGAACATGCCCGAGCAACTGCCACAGCCCGGGCAGGCGCTCTGCTCCAGCTGCTGCACCTCCTCGTCGCTCACCTCGGGGTCGGCGCCTTTGACCATGGCTGTGATGAGGTCAGCGTTCTCGCCGCGCCAGCGCCCGGCCTCCATCGGACCGCCCGAGCAGAACACCGTGGGGATGTTCAGGCGCATGGTGGCCATGAGCATGCCCGGAGTGACCTTGTCGCAGTTGGAGATGCAGATCATGGCATCGGCCTTGTGGGCGTTGACCATATATTCCACCGAGTCGGCAATGATGTCTCTGGAGGGAAGCGAATAAAGCATACCGTCGTGCCCCATGGCGATGCCGTCGTCGATGGCGATGGTGTTGAATTCGGCAGCATAGCAGCCCATGCTCTCGATTTCCTGCTTGACAATCTGTCCTATCTCATGCAGATGGGTGTGTCCCGGTACAAACTGTGTGAACGAATTGACGACGGCGATGATGGGTTTCCCAAACTGCTCGTGTTTCATACCTGTGGCGACCCAGAGTGCGCGGGCCCCGGCCATCCTGCGGCCTTCGGTGCATACAGCACTTCTCAACTGATGCTTCATAACGCTTGATATATGTTTTTCATGCAAAGATACGGAAATTATAGGAAACTCCAACAGTTTATTGTAAATAATTTAATGTTTTGGTATGAATTGTAAGCTAAACTAAGCAAATGCTTATGATTTAACACGAGATACGTAAGATATGCACAAGATCATAAACCTGTTGATCTTGTGCATATCATGAATGAATAGTTATGCTTTCATCACTCTTGTCAATGAGTAGGCGGGATATCCAGCACCTGGAAGTAGTGCTTCCGTCGTTTAGACGGTTTCCATTTGCCTTTACTGCCGGGGCCATTGGGATTTCCAAACTTGGCAAAGTTGGTCCACCAATCGATCATCTGTCTGCTCAGCAGGTAGTCGTCGGCGTTGAAGGGCCGCCAGCTGCGTGCCAGAGTGCCAAACATATACCAAAGTTCAGAGGAGTGGAATGCACCCGCATCGTCGCCGGGCAACCGTCTTGCGAATTTGTAGCAATATACCGGCTGTCTGCTCAGCGAGTCGCGCACATCGACAAAGCGGTTGATGACATCCTCCATGGGCCGAATGTCGTCGGCCGTGTAGCCGATGAGGTAGGGCACGTCGGCCACACTGTTGTCCACGACGGCATCGTCGAACGAGCGGGGCAGCAGTTCACCACCCACATGGGGTGCAAAGACCGCCATGGTGTTGATATTCTGTCGACGGGTTATCGTCCATGGGTCGCGCACTTCGTCGGCCCGCGCGTCGCGCATCTTCTCGAGAGTGGTAAAGCCCAGCGAGTCCATAATCATCTTACCCGTGCGTTGCATATATGCCTCGGGGTCGTTGCCCGAGAGGAAGTTGCCCAGTCCGCCAGCACTCTGGATGATGGCCTTGGCCACCATGCCGTGGCTCAGCGGCGAGGCCACGAGGTTCTTCACGCTACCTCCTCCGGCGCTCTGTCCCATCAATGTGATGTTGGCAGGGTCGCCGCCAAAGGCTGCGATGTTGCGATGCACCCAGCGCAGGGCCTCCAGCTGGTCGTAAGTGCCGTAGTTGCCCGACGAGCCGTCGGCATACTCCTTGGCCAGTAGGGGATGACAGAGATACCCCGTCAGGCCCAAGCGGTAGGCCACCGTCACGAGTATCACGCCGCGCCGTGCCCATTGGTCACCATCCATCTCCATCTCGTAGCTATAGCCATTCTGGTAGGCACCGCCGTGGATCCACAGACACACGGGCAGGCGTTGCTCGGGGTGGTTGAGGGCCCGTTGCGGTACCCAGATGTTGAGGTAGAGACTGTTCTCGCTGGTGTGGGGTGTGCCAAAGCGGAAGAACTCGCGCTCGTAGAACGACCCCTTATCTTGGTCGGTCTGCAGGGCGATGTCACGGAAGTGGTCGGCCTTGAGCACGCCGTTCCACGGCCTTACGGCCACTGTGCGCCTCCAGCGCAGCTCGCCCACCGGGGGCTGGGCATAAGGTATGCCTTTAAAGACCATCACTTGCGATGAGTCGGTGAGTACACCCTCCACCTGTCCCGAGGCAGTCGTCACCACCTGTGCGTTGAGTTGTACGGCCAACGCCATGGCGCCAGCCGTCATCCATATCTTTCTAACGTTTTTCATATTCCAGTGTCTGTAGGTCGCCGTCGGCCGAGCTGGTGCCGTAGTAGAGCATATACTTGCCCGGCTTCGACCGCATGGTGTTGGTGTCGATGTCGAAGAGTTCGAATATCTTCGGGTCGTTGAGGTCGAAGCTCACCGTGCGCTCCTCGCCGGCCTTGAGGTCCACGCGGGTGAAGCCCTTGAGGCTCAGGCGTGGTCCGTCGGTATCGGCCACGCTGCGTACATAGAGTTGCACGGTCTCGGTGCCCGCCATGCTGCCGGTGTTGGTCACACCGATGCTCAGGCGGCCGTCGGCGGTGAGCGTGGCTTTGCCAATCCTGAAGGTGGTGTAGCTCAGGCCATAGCCGAAGGGATAGAGCGCATCGTCGAAGTAGCGGTAGGTGCGGCCCTTCATCGAATAGTCGTCGAAGGCGGGCAGCTGTTGGCTGTTGCGGTAGAACGTCACAGGCAGCTTACCCGACGGGTTGACCTTGCCGAAGAGCACATCGGCCACAGCCGTTCCGCCCTCCTGACCGGCATACCATGCCTGCACGATGGCCCGACAGCGTTGCGTCTCGGGTGTGAGGGCGATGGCCGAGCCCGAGCAGTTGACCATCACCACGCTCTTGCCCGCACGGCTGAGGGCCTCGATGAAGTCGCGTTGTACCTTAGGCAGTTCGATATGTGTGCGGTCGCCGCCCCTGAAGCCGTCGATGTCGACGGGCATCTCCTCGCCTTCCAGCGCCGGCGAGATGCCGCCCACGAAGACCACCTTGTCGATGCCTTTGAGGCGGGCCAGCGTGGCGGCATAGTCGATGGGCTGCTCTGTGCCGATGTTGACCTTGAGGTTGGCACCCCAGGTCTTGACAAAGGCATAGCGCACCTCGATGTCATAGCGCTTGCCAGCCTCCACCTGGAGTGGTGTGCGCGTGGGCGTGGTGCGCCACGAGTGTACCTTCTGCATCTCCTTGCCGTTGACATAGAGCTCGAAGTGGCCGCAGCCCTCCACGTTGATCACCACCTCGCCGCTCTGCTTGGGCGTGAGCGTGGTCTCGTAACGGGCCGAGAAGTCCTCGACCTTCACGCCGGGCGCAAAGACATGCATGCCGGCGGTGGTGACAGCCACGGGAGCATTGTAGTATTCGGTGCTGACGGGCTTGCCTTCCATGGTGGTGTTGTTCCAGAAGGTGCCACGCAGTCCAACCTTGCTGCCGGCCCTGCACTGGTCGAAGAGCGGCTGCACCACGGTGGTGTCGGTGAGGTCGCAGCCCCTGAGGTACACCACCTCCTTGCAGGCGGCCTTGATGCCGTCGAGGATCGACACCGTGTGGTTGGGCACACCGTTGTAGTTGCCCCACATCATCGGCTCGTTGTCAGCGTTGGGTCCGATGACGGCGATTTTCTCGCCACGGGCGAGGCGCAGCGGCAGCACACCGTCGTTCTTGAGCAGTACGATGCTCTGTCGGGCCATGTCGAGGGCCAGCTGAGCATGGCTCTTGCTCGACATCACCGAATAGGGTATGCGGCTCCACTCCACCAACGACGGGTCGTCCATCTCGCCCAGGTCGAAGCGGCCCTCCAGCAGGCGCACCACATGTTTGTCGACCTCCTGCTCGCTCAGCAGTCCGCGGCGCACGGCATCGGGCAGGCTGCGGTAGGCATAGTTGAAGCCACACTCCACGTCGGTGCCGGCCAGCACGGCCTTGGCAGAGGCATGGGTGGGCGAGCTCGACGACTTATGGTTTTCCCAAAAATCGCTCACGGCACCGCAGTCGCTCACCACGAGATATTTGAATCCCCACTCGTCGCGCAGGATCTGCTGCAGCAGACGGTTGTTGCCGCAGCAGGGGTCGTCGTCGAGGCGCTGATAAGCACACATCACCTCGCGCACGCCGGCCTCGGTGACGAGGGTCTTGAAGGCCGGCAGGTAAGTCTCCCAGAGGTCGCGCGGCGTGATGTCGGTGAGGTTGGCGGTGTGGCGTGTGTACTCGGGGCCGCTATGGACGGCGAAGTGCTTGGCGCAGGCCCACAGCTTGCGGTAGCGGGCATTCTCAGGGCCTTGCAGTCCGCGCACCACGGCAGTGCCCATGACGCCGGTGAGATAAGGGTCCTCGCCGTAGGTCTCCTGTCCGCGCCCCCAGCGCGGGTCACGAAAGATGTTGACGTTGGGAGTCCACACCGACAGGCTGTGAAACTTCTCGTCCTCGCCGCCCTGCGACATGCGGTGGTGATACTGCGCCCGCATCTCGTCGCTCGTGGCATCGAAGACACAGTAGAGGAGGCTGGGATTGAACGACGCCGCCATGGCGATGGGCTCGGGATAGTTGGTCACGTTGCCCATGTTGGCGGCACCATGGAGGGCCTCGCTCCACCAGTAGAACTTCTTGATGCCCAGCCGCGGGATGGCCGGCGACTCGTCGAGCATGAGCTGTGCCTTCTCGTCGAGCGTCAGGCGGCTGCACAGGTCGACAGCCCGCTCATGGGCCGTGAGCCGCGGGTTTTGGTAAGGAAACGTCTGCTGCGCCAAGACCGTCGATGCAGAGGTGCAGGCAAAGAAAATGGATAGGAGTGATGTCAGACTTCGATACATATCATGGGTGTGTAATAGATGCTGTTGTAGCTGCTGGCGGCCGGCCGTCGTTGCAAAAATAAACAATAACCGACAAACCCCAAAGCAGCGACCGAAAAAACATTTACCCGTCAAGGACAAACGACGGGTACGAAGGAGGGGGCAGCCACTAGGACCTACCCTCCTTCTACCCATCAAACAATCAGTTTCTCTGATTACCTTTCAGATTCGGATTGTTGTTCAGTTCCTGCTGCGGGAAGGGCAGGTACATGGCCTGCTCGGTCCAGCCGAGTTTTTTCAGCGGCTCCAGATACTTGCCGTCGGCCATTCCCCAGCGCATGAGGTCAAAGTAGCGGTAATACTCGCCCATCAGCTCCACGCACCGTTCGTGCTGGATGATGTTCATCATGTTGTCCATCTTGAAACCATTGATGGTGGGCGCCGAGGCCAGCAGCTCGTCTACCGTGGGAATGGTGCCGGGCGACTTAGAGTACCACAGGTGCGACTGCTCGGTGGGCACCACATGGTTGGCCCTGTCGCGCACCTGCTGTATCCAGTATTTGGCCCCCGACACATCGGTGGCGTCGTTGCCGTCGTGCCCGGTGAAGTGCAGGGCCTCGGCATACATCAGCAGTACGTCGGCATAACGCATCAGCGGGTCGTTGTAGTCGTCGTCGATCTCGGGCAGCTGCACGTCGGGGCAGGCCTTGCGGGTGCCGTAGAGGTCTTTGTCTGAGGTACACTTCTCGTTCATCTTCTCAAAGGTGACGGTGTTGCCCTTGTCGTCGGTGAAATAGGCACCGCCCGGGCACCAGAGGGTCATGTACCGGCGGGGGTCGCCGTTCTCAAACTCGTTGTAGGCCATGGGCGTGGGGGCCAGGTTCCACCAGCAGCCTCCCGTGCCATCGGGCAGACCGATGTTGCACCAGCGCCACGAGTCGCTGAGGTCTCCGCCCAGCCAGTTGTTGCCGTTGTGCATCTGCACCTCGAAGATGCTCTCCACGCCGTTCTCTTTGGCGGGGTCGTTGGTGAAGTTGTCGCGGAAGTTGGCATTGAGCTGGTATTCGCCGCTGTCGATGAGTCTCTTCAGCACCGGCACCGCCTTGTCGTATTCGGCCTTCTGTCCCTTTTCCAGCAAGGGTCTCCAGAGGTAAGCCTTGGCCAGGTAGCCCAGGGCGCTGCCCTGTGTGGCCCTGCCCTTGTTGGCAGCATCGGCATATAGCTTGCTGCGCGCGGGCTGCAGTTCGGCGGCACGGCTGAAGTCGGATACGATCTGCGCATACACCTGCCCGGGCTGGGCGTTGGCCGGATAGTAGTCGTCCTTGGTGGCAATGGCATGGTCGTAGAGGGGTATGGTCTCGCCGTAGAGTGATGTCAGGTTGAGGTAGAACAGACCGCGCAGGAACAAGGCTTCGCCAAGCATGGTATTGAGCTCTTCCTGCGTGGCATCGTCACCCTTGAAGGCTGAGATCTTCTCGATGGCGAGGTTAGCCGCCATGATGCCGTTGAACCAGTCTTGCCATGGGCCCATGGCCGCATCGTCGCTGGCCGGCACGTTATAGGTGTCTTGGTACATATTGCTCCATTTGTAGGTGCGCCGGTAATCGTCGCCCGGAGCAAGCAGCGTGAAGAGCGTGCTGAAGCAGTAGCCGCCTTGGTTGCGCCCGATGAGGGCCTGGTAGGCTGGCACGAGGGCATTGGCAAGCTGCGCCTTTTTCTGATAATAGGTCTCGGTAGATACCTCTGAAGGGTTGTTGAGGTCCATCTCGGGCATACAACCGGTCAGCGTGGTGGCCAGACTGGCTGCAGCCAAATATGTCATGATCTTGTATTTCATTGTGTGTAGTGTTAATGGTTGGGTTAGAAGGTTACCTGCAAGCCGATGTAGAACTCCTTGTTGTTGGGGAAGGTGGCATCCCATGAGGTCAGTCCGTCGACGCCGCGCGTGAGGTTGGTGCCACTGGTGTTCTGGTCGCCCACCTCGGGGTCGTAGCCGGTATAGTTGGTAAAGGTGAGCAGATTCTTGGCACCCACATAGAGGCGCAGACTCTCCATATACATCTTCTGGCACCATGCCGAGGGGAGGGTATAGCCGATGAGCAGGCTCTTCAGGCGCAGGTAGCTGCCATCCTCGACATAGCGGTCGCTCTGCCGCATGTTCTGGTTGGGGTCGCCATAGACGGCACGCGGCATGTCGGTATCGGTGTTCTTGGCATAGAACGTGGTCTTGCCGCTCACGGGATTGGTGAAGGTGATGTCTTCGGCGCGAAAACGGTCGAGCGTCGAGGCGAAGCAGGCGTAGTTGTGATACATTCCCTCGCCATAGTAGCGGGTGTTGTTGTAGATGTCGTTGCCCTGACTGCCGTTCCACACCATCATGGCATCGAAGGTGCCCACCGCGGTGCGGTAGGAGGCATCGAAGGTGAAGCCGTAGGAGAACTTGGGAATGGGGTTGCCGATGAATGTCATGTCGCCTGCCCCCAGACTGCCGTTGCCGTCGAGGTCGAGGAACTTGATGTCGCCGGCCTTGGCGTTGGGTTGCAGCCGCTCGCCCTTGGCGTTGACGTAGGCGGCAGCCTCCTCATCGGTCTTAAACAGGCCGGCGGTCTTATAGCCCCAAAACTGTCCGATGCTGTTGCCCACCCGGGTGCATGTGATGCCCGAGGCAGCGAAGATCTCATTGTTGGCCCCCAGGCTCTTCACGGTGTTGCTCACCGTAGAGAGGTTGGCGCTGATGCCGTAGTCGAAATGGGTGCCCACATGGTCGCGCCACGCCACCAGAAGCTCCATACCTTTGTTCTCTATGCTGCCGGCGTTCATCGTCGGGAACACGCTGAGGTAGCCGGCACTGCGGGCTATGGGCACGTTGACGAGCATGTCCTGTGTCTTGTTGATGTAATAGTCGGCCGTGAGGCTCAGCCGGTTGTCGAGCATGGTCAGGTCGAATCCGATGTCGGTCGAGGTAGAGGCCTCCCACTTCACATCGGGGTTGGAGGGAGTCATGGGCAGGGCCCCGGTGTTCTCTGTGTCGTTGAAATAATAGCGCACATTGTTGAACGACACCGTGCTCTGGTACTGATAGGGAGCGATGTTCGAGTTGCCCAGCTTACCCCAGCTGGCCCTGAGCTTCAGGTCGTCGATCTATGCCAGGCCCTGCATAAACTTTTCCTGGCTCATACGCCAGGCTGCCGAGAACGAGGGGAAGGTGCCGTAGCGATGATGGCGCGCAAAGTTGGAGCTGCCGTCGCGGCGCACATTGGCCGTGAGCATATACCTGCCGGCATAGCTATACATGGCACGTGCCAGGTAAGAATACATCGAGGCGTGCGACTCTGTGCTGCCCACCTCCTTGGAGTTGGCCTTCTGGGTGGCACCGAGGATGAGCACTTCTTGGCTGGGCATGGCCCTTGCGCTGGCGTTGAAGCCATAGCCGCGGGTCTCCTCCGAGGTGATGCCGCCCATGACGTTGAGGTGGTGTGCGCCCCAGTTGTGGTCGAAGGTAAGGGTATGCTCATAGAGAAAACGGTTGCTGCGGCTGTTGCTCATCGAATAGGTGTCGGGCGAGTTGCGCTGGTAGTCGCCCACGGTATAGTCGGCATCGTAGGAACGGTTGTTGTAACGATACAGGTCCACACCCAGGTTGAACTTATACACCAGTCCCTTGAGGGGCTCGGCCGTCACCCAGGCGTTGCCACTCATCGTGTTGGCCTCACTGCGGCTCCAGGTGTTGTCGGCTGTGGCCCTGGGGTTCTCCATGTCGGTGCCCAGGGCTGCACCGGCATATCCTGTGGGCGAGCTGGGGTCGTAGATGGGACAGGCCGTGCTCCACTTGATGGCAATGAGCTTGAGCATGTCGGAGTTGTGGGTGAGGTTGCGGCCAATGGTCATCGTCTCTCCAAACCCGAAGATGCCCTTCCTGAAGTCGGAGACCACGTTGACGGTATAGTGCTCACCACCTTCTTTAATATAGAGGCTGTTGTCTTTGCCATACACCCCCGTGATGCGGAAGTTGGCATTCTTCGAGCCGCCGCTGATACTGACATTGTGTTTCTGGTAGCTGCCGGTGCGTGTGATGGCCTTGAACATGTTATACCCCTCGCCGATGGCGGCCGGGTCTGACAGTCCGGCCATATAGTCGGTGCGCGAGGGGTTCTGGTTGTACATCTCCTCATTGATGAGTTCGGCCAGCTGTTGGCCGTCGAGCAGGTCGATCTCGTGGGTGAAGCCCTTCCATCCCAGGTAGCCATTGTAGTCGACCTTCACCTCGCCCACCTGTCCTCGCTTGGTGGTGATGACGATCACACCATTGGCACCACGGGCACCGTAGATGGCACACGAGGCGGCATCCTTCAGCACCTGGATGCTGGCGATGTTGTTCTCGTCGGGCACGGCTCCACCGATCATGCCGTCGACGACATACAGTGGGTCGGTGTTGTTGATGCTGCCCACGCCGCGGATGTGTATGCGGCCGTTGGTGACCTGCACGCCTGGAACGGCGCTCTGCAGGCCGGCACTCAGTCCGCCCGGTGTCTTGCCCACCTCTTTGGCATCGAGGATGGCGATCGACGAACTCAGGTCGGCCTTCTTCATCTGGCCGTAGCCAATGACCACCACGTCGCTCAGTGTCTTGTTGTCATCTTTCATCGCCACCAAGAGATAGTCTTGTCCTTCCACCGCCAGCTGTTGGGTCTGGTAGCCCACATACGACACGGTGAGCCGGGCCTGTGGCGAGGCGTTGACCTTGAACAGGCCATTCAGGTCGGTGACGGTACCATCGGTCGTGCCCACCACTTTGATGGTGGCACCGATGATGGGTTCACCAGTGGCATCCGTTACTTTGCCGCTCACCACATGTTGTGCAGCGGCAGCTAGGGATGACAAGGTAAAAAGCAGCAAAAATCCCATGAATTTGCTCCAATAACGTTTTGTTTTCATCATAAAGGTAGAATTTTTATTAGGTTGACTGTGAATGATATTCCATAAGGTTGATATAACAGATATTCCGTATGAAATCACCATGCAAAGTTAATCATTCTACCTTTTGGGCACTTTGTGTGACGCAACACAGAGTTTGCGACACGCTACAAAGTGTGCCGGCAGTGGGGTGCTGCCACCTGCAATGGGGTGTGCTTTGGCCGTTTATGGCCCGAAGAAATGATGTTGCCGAGAGAGAGACTGGTTTCGTAGAATGCTTTTGGGCGCGAGGCAGTATGCCAGCAGATGGGCGAAAGGATGGTAACGGTAGGATGGTTGGGGAGTGTTCATAGGGGGCTAAGGCATCTGCCAAGCGATGGTTTGCATCAAACTAATATGTCGTTCGAGTGGATGCAGACTGTGCTTCGAGTGGAAACAGACTGTGCTTCGAGTAGAAACAGACTGTGCTTCGAGTAGAAGCAGACTGTGCTTCGAGTGGAAGCAGCCTTTGGTTCTATTCGATTCGGATAACCATACCGGCGTTGTTGGCCAGCGATGACACACCTGACGGTATGGGAAAGTGATGCCCGGCGTTGACGTGACTTGCTCGCTAATCTAAGTAGCAAGTGGTTTTGGCAAGATTAGGTTACCTCCGCGTTCTCCGTTGTTCAACCATCACTCGCAGCCCATCTCACCAACACCCCGACCCACCAACACCCCACTCACCTGTTGGGCTCGTGCCCGATGCCTACCCGCGCCGGCGTGGTGGGGTAGCCAGGAAGCACGCATCGAGGGGGCAGGAGGTGGATGAGTCGGCACAAAAAAATCCCGCTGCCCAGACAGGCAGCGGGATTGGATATGTAATGATGTGTTGTTGATTACTTCACGTAAACCACAGCCAGACGGTTGGAGGTTGTGCCCTGCACGCCCTTGCCGCTAGCCTCGTCGACGATCACGCCGTTGGCCTGCAGATACTTAGCCACCTCGTCGGCACGAGCCTGAGACAGACGGTCGTTGAGCTCCTTAGAACCCTCGGGAGAAGCGGTACCTACAATCTGTACGTGCTTGCCCGACTTCACACCGTCGAGGGCCTTCTTGGCCTCCTTGGTGAGTACCGACTTGCCCTGTGCGAAGGTCACGAACACGAGGTTCTCTACCTTAACCACCTGAGGTTGTACGGCGGGAGCTTCCTTCACCACTTCCTTGATCACTTCCTTCGGCTTCTTGGCCAGCTCGTTGCGCAGGTCGTTGATGGTTGAGTTCAGCGCATCGATCTCGGCCTGGTCGCGCAGCTGTGCGATGGTGAAGTTGTGGGTGCCGTTAGAGTTCTTGAACTTGTAGACAACACCGGCGTTGAGCTGAACGAACGACTTGTTGATGTTGTAAGCCACACCATCGTAGCCCAGACCATTGAGACCCCAGATGACGGCGGGCTCGATGTATACCTGCCAAGCCTTCTTCTCGCCAAGGTTGAAGGCGAAGTCGAGGGCTGCCTTAGAGGTCAGGCTGTTGGTCTTCACGATGTTGGGGCTGCCAGCCTGTGCATTCTTCAGCTGGTCGGGCTGATTGTAGTTGTAACCCACATACTTGTCGCTATTGCCGAAAACGTGACCCCAGCCGAAGCCATAGAGTGCGCTTACCTCAAAAGCACGGGGCTCACCCTTGTAGCCACCAAACCAGTTGCTCAGGTTTACGGTACCCAGAACACTGGTGTTCAGGGCGCGAACGGTTGTGCCAACCGACTGCCAAGGCTTATTTGAGAAATAGGCGTTGCTCTCAACAGCGAGACCGAACACCGGAGTGAAGTAACGGCCGATGCGCAGACCGGCGTTGGGGTCGAGGCCCTTCAGCCAAGCGTGACCGGTGGTCTTGGTGGCTACACCACCATTTACGCCAATGTAAAAGTTGTCAAATGTTTTGCTCTCTGTCACTGTCTGTGCAGAAGCTGAGGCAGCTACCAAACCGGCAGCCATCAAAGTAAATAACTTCTTCATACTCTCTAGAATTAATATTTAATATGTAATCTTAAATCTGTTATCTTGATTTCGTGTGCAAAATAACAAAAAAACTCCCATACATCCAAATGTTTTTATCTAAAAATATTCACATTTAGAGTTTTATTGACATATCTCACCTCATTTTGATATATTTTAACCAAAAGGGTACCAACGTAAATAAAAATCCGTGTATATTCTTCAATAGAACATACACGGATGGGTTTTAGGTGAACGGTTAAAGCGTGATGACGCTGACCGAATAGGGTGGTAGTTTTTGAACAGCGCCACCCACGGTGGTGGTTTCGAGGGTGGCGGCCTGGTCGGTCACCTTGCCCGATATGCGCTCGATCTTGCTTCCCTCGGGTATCGACAGTCCTGCGATGCTGAGGCTGACCTCGGCGGGCAGGGCATTGACGAGTTTGAGGTACACCTTGTGCGTGCGGGTGTCGGTCACCACGCTGGCTGCTACGCGGTAGCGCAGGCTTTCGGGCAGTTCGAGCGTGGAGCTGACGTATCGGTTGCCGCTGTAGGTGCCCCACAGGCGCTGGGTGTGATAGCTGGGCGTAAGGGCCGTGATGGTGTCGTTGTCGAAATAGATCATGTTGGGGTTCCAGTTGGCATAGCCCTCCTTGCACAGCAGTGGGGCATAGCTCGACATGGTCACCACGTCGGCGTTGCGCTCCAGGGCACAGAGGTAGAGGGCCTCGGCCAGCGCGCTCTCCATGGTGCGGGTGCGCGAGGCCCACTCGCCGAGATACACCTTCACGCCCTGGCGGTCGTACTGGTCGTAGTAGTCCTGGTGGTGCATGAACCATCCCGGCGACTCATAGTAGTGCTCGTCTACCATGTCGATGATGTCGCGGTGGGCATTGGCAAACTTCCAGCCCTCCACGTAGTCGGCCGAAGGGTCGTGGAAAGGCCCCACCGTGCCGCAAAGCACCATGTCGGGATACTTCTTCTTTACAGCCTCGGCAATCATCTTGAAGCGCTCTTCGAAGACGGTGGAGATGATGTCTTCGTTGCCGATGCCTATATACTTGAGGTTGAAGGGCGCGGGGTGACCGGCGTCGGCGCGCATCTTGGCCCACTTCGAGGTGGCGGGGTCGCCGTTGGCCCACTCGATCATGTCGAGGATCTCCTGGCAGTAGGCAGGCATGTCGGCCATGGGAATGCCACACTGCTGTCCGCCCATGCCGGTGCTGTCGGGACGCGAGTTCTGGCAGGGCACGCCGGCGGCGAGCACGGGCAGCGGCTCGGCACCGATGTCTTCGCAGAACTGGAAATACTCGTAGAAGCCCAGTCCGCGGGTCTGGTGATAGTTCCAGATGTTGGGGGCCGGCTTGCGGTCGTGCCACGGCCCCACGGTCTCGTTCCAGCGATAGATGTTGTCGAGCCCCTGGCCATGGCTCATGCAGCCGCCGGGGAACCGCACAAAGCGGGGGTGCAGGGCGGCGATGGCCTCGGCCAGGTCTTTGCGCAGGCCGTGGCCCTTGAAGGTCTCGTGGGGAAAGAGGCTCACCATGTCGATGCAGAGGCTGCCCTCCTTGGCCACGGTGAGTGCCAGGCGCACGTTGCCCTTGACGGCCTTCTTGTCGACCACGAGGGGGAGGGCATAGCGGTTCCAGCCCTGCCCCTCGACCTTGATGCGCTCGTGGGCCACCACCGTGCCGTCGTCGGCCACGAGCGACACCAACAGCTGGTTCTTGCGGGCGTCGGTGCTGCGCACATAAACCGAGAAGTCGAAGGTCTGCAGGGCATCGGCCGTGATGCCGTCCCAGCCTATATTATATAAGGTATCGTTCTGTGCCAGTACGGCATAGTGGCTGTTGTTGGCACTCAGGGGGATGTCGCGGCTGATGACGATGGGCTTGTTCGACTGCCATGCCGTGGTGGCCGTCCATGCCTTGTGGTCGGCCGGCGTGTATTCGAAGTCGCGGTTTTGCACCAGTTCGGCATAGAGTCCGCCGTCGGCAGCCCTGCTGATGTCTTCGAAGAACACACCCATGAGCTTGTCGCTGATGGGCTTGGCCTGGGTCATGTCGACGGTGAGCTTCGCCGCCACGCTGCTGCCCACTTGTGCGAAGCGCGTGGCGTCGTCGCGCATGGTCTCCTTGCTGAGCTCGGCATCATGGGCCACAGCCTGGAAATACTGTCTGATATAGTCGAGGTGTATCTTGGGCACGTCAAAGAGGTTGCCCTGGCGCAGGTGTCCGTTTACGGTGGCTGTGTCGCGTATCCAGGCCACGTCGTCGATGGTGCTGGGTTCCGGCGACTCCTCAAAGTGCCTGAAGTCCTCGGTGGCTTGCACGTAGTGGCGTGTGCCGGCCTTCGACTTGTAGTAGATGTCGAAGGTGCCGTCGTCCATCTGGAACATCACGGGCTCGTGTACACCCCGCTGTTTCATGCGCGGATAGTCTTGCGGTCGCCAGGTCACCAGGTCTTCGCTGTAGGCGGCGGCGAAGCATGGCGAATAGTCGTTCACGCCGAACACCAGTCGCCAGGTGCCGTCGTTGGCATGGAGCACAAAGGGGTTGTACATGCGTTTCTCGCTGCCCCACTGGGCATAGTCGGAGCCGCAGAGCTGCCCCACGTCGTGCCAGGTCTCGTCGTCGCTGAGGTAGGCCACGTGCAGGCCGTCTTTCTCGCCGGGCGAATAGATAAATATCTGACAAGTGGTATCGTTTCCCAGCACCTGATAGGCCGGCTGTCTGCGCTGCGACCATCCGCACAGTGCGGTGGCGAGGGCAATGAGTAAGGTCAAAGTTCTTTTCATGTTTTGGGATGATGAGATGGTTTTGGTTGCAAATATACGGAAATAATCCGACATACTGCCCCTGTCACCGCCATAAACTGTACGAGATAAGTATGTTAAAAACACAAGAGTATGATGTGAGCCATAAGTATGTTGAAAGCACAAGAATATGATGTGCCCACTTTTCGGACTGACCTAGATTGTCTCGAAATCGGACAAAGCCAATTCAAATAACCACCTTGAAGTTTTGAGCGATGTATGATTTGATAATCGTGGGCTTGACCCAAACTTTGTCAAGCCTGTAAAAGGAGAGCCTCTTGTCGGATTCGAACCAACGACCCCGAGATTACAAATCACGTGCTCTGGCCAACTGAGCTAAAGAGGCGAAGGTGGGCAAGCGATTCTTATCGCGCCGCTACAACCAAGTACCCTTGCTACGTTCCCGTCCTGGGGGATTCCGAGGGAGCTGGCCGTAAGAGACTTGCCCATTTCTCATGCATTGCTGCATTTGCGGGTGCAAAGGTAGTAATTAAATGCCGAACAAGGAAACCGTTACACATAATTCGTCGGCCATTTAACATCTTTTGGGATTTTGCCCATACGCTCTGCCTGCTGTCTCTGTTGTTGCAGGCAGGAGTGGCGCGAGGTAGACGGCTTACGAGTTCTTGCGATAGCTGGCGACGGCCCAGAGGTCCATGGCCAGGGCTAAGGCGCCGAGGACGGCCACCTGCCGCCAGATGCTGCCGAAGCCGCCGCCGCGCACGAAGACGGTGCGGATAGCATCCATGAAATAGTGCATGGGGTTGGCTTTGACGAGGAGTTGTGCCCAGTCGGGCATGGAGGCCACGGGGGTGAACATGCCGCTCATGAGCATGAGCACCACCACGAAGAACCACATGACAAACACTGCCTGCTGCATGGTGGAGCTATAGTTGCTCACGCAGAGCCCGAAGCCGCTGAAGAAGAAGGCCAGCAGCAGGGCCAGCAGATAGGCCCACAGCAGGTTGCCCTGGCAGGTGATGCCGTAGACGAGCCACGCCAGGATGATGCACAGCGTCATGACCACCATGCCGATGAGCCAGTAGGGGATGAGCTTGGCCAGGATAAACTGCCACTTCTTCACAGGGGTGACGTTGATCTGCTCGATGGTGCCCGACTCTTTCTCGCCCACGATGTTGAGCGTGGGCAGGAAGCCGCAGAGCATCATCATGAGGATGCCCATAAGGGCGGGAATCATGAAGATCTTGTAGTTGAGGTGACTGTTGTAGGGGTCGACCACCGACACCCGGAGAAGCGTGAGGGGAGGGAGAGTTCTCTGTAAGGGTCTTTGGGAGATTATGTCCAAAGACTTGTGATGAACATAGGGCTTTCGTCTACTCCCTTCTTGAATCCGCACGACTCATAAAACTTCAGGCCCTTGTCGTAAGCCACAAGAGAGATTCGTAGGTAGTCTTTGTATTGCACTTTCATCATCTCTACGAGCTTCCTGCCGATACCCATGCCCTGATACTCGGGTCGCACCAGCAGGTAATGGATGTAGGCCGTCATGATGCCATCGTCCATGGCGCAGGCGAGTGCAACGAGCTTGTCGCCGTGCCATGCCGAATACACGGTCTTGTAGTTGCGCATGGCCACGACGAGTTTGTCAGGATAGTGTCCCGATGACCATTCCACCGAGAGGAACAGTGCTTCCAACTCTTCTTTCGTAAACTCGTGTGTGTCTTGATAAGTGATTGTCATATCTTGTATGTTTGTTTGCAATGAATCTTCCAACCGCGCTCTGCGACAGCTGGCCATCCAGGCTGCCTTGCGTGATAGCTTTGCAATATTCGTCATTTTTTATTGAATGTGCAAGGAAATGCCTATCATGTTTTGGAAAAATAAAGCATTGTTCTACTGAGCCCGTACATGCCGTGCTGGGAACAAGGTATAGAAACAGTTCCGTCCCCACATCCCCGCAATGGGGGAGGGGGACGGATAGATAACGAAATAGCAGGTAGATTTCGTATAAGGGTTTACGATCTTACTTATTTCTTGTATCCCGGATTCTGTTTCAGGTTCTGGTTGAGATTGAGCACAGAGTAGGGGATTGGGTAGACAACTGTGTAACCAGTCTTGTCGTCGTTGTAGTCGCCGGCAAGTGTGCTGTGTGCCACGCCCGGATAGCGGTCTACAGTAGGCTCGGTGAAGGTACAGAAGCGTATCTGGTCCTGACGACGCGTGCCTTCCCATGCCAGCTCTATCATGCGTTCGTCGAGAATATCGTTCAGGGTGAGCGCTGTGCGCGGCGTTGCCTTGGCACGGTTGCGTATCTCATTGATGAGGGCGAGTGCGCCGACCTTGTCGCCCAGACGGTATTCTGCCTCAGCCTTGAGCAGTAGAGCGTCGCCGTAGCGCCAGATAACCAAGTCGTTGCTGTTTTGTCCTTGTGATGAAGCAGTGCCGTCGTACTCATATTTCTTGAAGCGGGCACCGGCACACTTCACGTCGTGTGGGTTGGCATCGTTGCTGAAATTGACAATCGCCTTGAGCGGCTCATACTCTAACGGAGTAGAGGTGGCACCGTCGATGAGCGAACCAGTCTTCTGCTCATTTTCGAAGTCACGGTCGCACCAATAGTTGATTCTCAGGCGCGGGTCTTCGTTGGCCGTGCCATATCCCATGACCTGCATGGCTCGTACTGTGGCACAGGCACCGTTCCACCCCGAGTAGCCTATGGCAGAGGCATGGTTGTAATGGAGCGAGCGCATGAGGTTATAGTCAGTGATCTTATAGGTCTTGTCGTCGTTGGGGCGCACGAAGATATTTTCTGCAGAGCTCTCGTTGGCCTTGATAAAGTTGTCGGTATAGTTGGCTGAGAGGCTGTATCCTGCGGCCTGAATCTTGTCTACACAATATTTCACCGTTTCCCAGCAGTTGCGCTGAGTGCCGTCGACAGTCATCGTGATGGTCTTTCCCTTGTCTGATACAGCTTGTCCGAGGGCTTCGCTGGCCGTTGCCTGCTTGCTGAGGTCAGTGCCCACAAAGGCCTGATAGCTCGATGCCGAGGTGTTGTCGATGGTGTAGACGGGTGCATTGATGGCGCATTTGGCAAGACACATATAGGCCACCGCCTTGGTCACGCGACCGTAATATTCGCCAATGTTCTGGCTGTGGCCTTCGCCGAGGTCGGGCAGGGCAGCCTCTAACTCGGAGGTGACGAACTTAAAAACATCACTGCGGTTGCTCTGCTTCACGTCGCTGGTAGATAGTTTGGAGCTGGTCATGACAGGCACTTGCGCAAAGAAGTCCATGGCATAGTAGTAGTATATGGCGCGCAGCGCACGGAGCTCGGCGACGTAGGCCGTGTAGTCGGGGTGCTCTTCCAAGAAGGGAGTGAGCTTGTCGATGCTGGTATTGCACAGGCCTATGATCTTGAAGAGGTGGTTCCACACGGTAGCGTAGGTATCGACAGACGACTCGAAGTTATGCAGAAACATGTTCTGCCACTTGCCGCCGTCTACCCAGTCGCCCTGGCGTCCGGGCAGCATGGTAGCGTCTGACATAAACTCTTGCAAAGTATGTACACAATCGGTTCCGCCGTATAGGCCATCTCCAATGGCTGAGTAGACGTTGGCCACAGAGTTGACATAGGTTAGTGTAGAATTTTTGAAAGCTTCTTCTTCACTGAACTGGCTCTTGGGGGTCTCGTCGAGTGAGCAGCCTGTCAGCAGAGCCGCGGAAAACAGAACGACACTGAAAATATATTTTTTCATGATAGTATAGTCTTTTAAAAGTTTAGAAAGTGATGCCAACATTAAATGAGAAGGTGCGGGTGAGCGGGTAGATACGCTTATCGTCAACACCGAGAGTGCCATACTGTGTGGTGCCCTCAGCCTGCTGGATGAGCGATGCCGAGTTGATCATAGGTGTTAGCCCGCTATAGCCGGTGAAGGTGCACACGTTGTTGACAGCGAGACCGAGCTTGATGTCTTGGATGTACTTGGTCTTGAGCTGCTTCTTGGTGAAGTTATAGCTGAGCTGCACATACTCGAAGTTGACATAGTCGCCCTTCTCGAGCCAATAGTCGGAGATGACCTTATCCTTGATGCCTTTGGCTGGCGCGTCTTCAAGGACATTGTAGGTTGGGAAGTTAGAGAGGTCGCTATAGGTCATCGAAGTGCCGTTGTAGATCTTGTGACCGAAGGCACCGTTGAACTGCATGGCGAGGTTCCAGTTCTTATACGTGAGGTTGAAATCCCATCCGAGATAGGTCTTCGGGATGGCCTGTCCACTGACCTGACGGTCGCCGGAGTCGCCGGTATCGATGGTACCGTTTTCGTCGAGGTCGGTGATGATGTATTTGCCATCTTTGTCGATACCCTCGCAGTGAGGCAGATAGAACACGCCGATGGGCTGTCCCTCCATAAGATAGGTGACACCGTAGTTCTGGGTCAGTCCGGCGGCATTGATGCGTGCCACCATGATGTGCTCAGAGGTGGTGAGCTGCTGTCCCTTATAGGTGCTCGACAGTGAGTTGAGCTTGTTGCTCTGGAAGCTCAGGTTAAGCCCTGTATTCCATGTGAAGTCTTTGGTGCGGATGATGTCTCCACGAATGCCAATCTCTAAACCATGGTTTGTCATCTCGCCCATGTTGGCCAGCAGGTTCTCATAGGTGAACGGCGGCACGGGCACGGTGTAGGTGTAGAGCAGGTCTTTGGTCTTTGAGGTGTACCAGTCAAGGGTGACGTTGAGTCGGCCGTTGAAGGCTGCGAAGTCCAGTCCTACGTCGAAGGTATGCTTGGTTTCCCATTTCAGGTCGGGGTTGTCGTTGCTCTGTATGGCAAAGGTAGTGGTGTTGGTGCCGTTGACCGGTGTCACGCCGTTAGGTCCGTAGAGAGCCAGCGAGGTGTAGGGGTCGATGGCATCTTGGTTACCCGTTACGCCGTATCCGGCGCGGAGCTTGAGGTTGTCAATCCACTTCACGTTTTTGAGGAACTTCTCCTGTGAGAGTACCCATGCGGCAGATGCCGATGGAAACCAGCCCCACTTGTGTCCGCTACCGAGCTTTGACGAACCATCGGCACGTAGATTGGCTGTGACGATGTATTTGTCGGCGAACATATAATTCACACGGGCCATGTAAGAACTCAGCGTGTATTCCTTCGAGTCAGACTGCACGTCGCCCCAAGAGATATTGGCACCGGCCTTGAGGTTGTTGTACTTGAAGTAGTTGGTCTCAAAGCCTTTGGCCTGCTCAGAGTGGGTGAAGGTATTGTATTTCTGTCCCTCCATAACGGCGAGTGCGTCGATGTGATGCTTGCCAAAGTCTTTGGTATAAGTCAGCTGTATGTTGCCCATGTAGTCCTGGCGCTGCCAGTTTTGTATAAAGGCCCATCCGTTGCCGTTGAGCTCACCCTGTCGTATGTCGTTGGGTACATAGCGCTTCAGCTCGATATTGGTTTTGGTGTAAGAGCCGAAAGCCGAGAGGAAGAGTCCGTCGACAATGGTCCATGTGGCTTTTCCGTGAGTGACGACGGTACCCACATTGTATCGGTTGTCTATTTCGAGCTGCCCCAAAGGGTTGTAGATCTCGTTGGCCAGCATATCCTCGTCCCATTTGCCTGTGGTGGCATTCTTGACATTGGGATAGGTGGGATTGTAAGCGGCGGCCGAGTAGAATATTTTCTGCATATCATACTGACGCTTGCCGTTGTTCTCCGAGCCCATGATGCCGAACTCCAGTTTTAGTTTCTTGTTGAAGGCGAGCTGCTGCGCGTCGAGCTTGGCAGTGTAGTTGCGCATGTCGGAGTTGCGCAGGGCACCCTGCTTCTGTACGAAACCTAATGAGGCGCGGTAGTTGCCCGTGTCGTTGCCTCCGGCGAAAGCCACGTTATGATTCTGTGTGACACCCGTAGAGCGCTCTATCTCGTCGAGCCAATTGGTGTTGCCGCCTAAGTCTGTGGGGGACAGTCCCATCTGCTTGGCCGTGGCCCGATAGGCATCGGCACTGAGCATCTTGATGTTCTTAAACACCTGGTTCATGCCTATCGTACCGTTGTAGGTGATCGAGCTGATGCCGTTCTTGCCCTTGGTGGTGGTCACGACGATGACACCGGCGGCGCCGCGCGAACCGTACTGGGCCGTTTCCGAGGCATCTTTGAGTATGGTCATGCTCTCGATGTCACCGGGCTGGAGTGCGTTGAACATGGTCATGTCGCCATACACGCCGTCGATGATGACCAGTGGGTCATTGCCGCCTGAGAGTGAGGAGGTGCCGCGCACGCGGATGTTGGTGGTTCCCATCGGGTCGCCGCCACTCTGCGAGATGACCACGCCGCTCACCTTGCCCTTGAGGGCATCGGCAGCACTGGTAACCGCACCTTTGTTCATGTCTTTGCGGCCCACGCGTTCTACGGCACCTGATACCGTGCGCTTCGAACCGATGGCATAACCCACCACCACGACCTCATCAAGATTCTGGTTGTCGGTTTCAAGTATAACGTTGAGATTGCTTTGTGCGCCCAAGGTGATTTCCTTGCTGGCATAGCCCACGTAAGAGATGACGAGTACCTCTCCGGGTTTGGCGTTGCTGAGTTTCCAAATACCGTCAAAGTCGGTGACGGTACCTCCTTGCTGGCCCTTGACTTGGATGGTGGCACCAATAAGTGGCTCACCCGATTTGTCTTTCACTGTGCCCTTCACATCTGTTTGTGCCAGACTGGGCATTGTACATAAGACACCGACGGTTAGTAGCGCGGCTCTTTTCAAGATTGCTTTGTCCATAGGATGGTTCTTTTTTAAGGTTTATATATAGAAATAACTTCGTTTCATTATCCTCCACCCCTTTGGTGGAAGGTTTAGTTCTCTGTCCCAATGACTTATTCGGTAGCAAAAATAAAGATACTTTATTGTTCGTTATTCTCGCGAGGTATACTTTCTGCTGTTTTTTTATGCAATCGTTTGCGCTCATTTTCAGTCAAGTAAGGGCGCAAAAGGCCGCTGCTGACAGGACTCATGCCAGAGAGAATCACTGTCCCCCGAGAATGTCAAATGCCGTGGCAGGGGGGGGGTATGACGCTATGGTCAAGGCTTCTAACATTTTTTTTGGGGGGAGGGTGGGTGAGCGGTTATCCTGATGCAGACAAGCGCGAGTATATGCTTACGCTCGCTCATTTTCGGCGGAGACGATCCTGCCCACGGTGGAAAATTTCTTTTACCTATACACTTTTTTGGCATACCTTGTACCGTATCTTTGCCGCGGATAATTAGGGTCTGCCAATCCTATCTGTATGCTTGTATAGACATGAACTTGTATCGTTGTATATATAACAATACGACTATATGTATATACGTCAAAATGATTATCCGCCTTCGACGGAATCCTTACTTCCATACCGTCGGTGCTCAAACGTAGGCCTGTAGGAGGCTGCCGCAATGATGAGCCTGTCGAATACCCTGTCTCCAAAGAATCGCCGGTTGAACTTATAGCAGAACCTGTTCAAGTATTCTTGCAGGAATTCTTCCTTTATGCCATGGTACATATCCCAGAACAGGCTCTTTGCGTTGGCAATGGCTACATGGACCCATGGCAGAACTTTCGGCGCGTCTTTCGGTTTCACGACCTTGATGTCCACCTTGTCAGCGACCTTGTCCAACTGGGAATGTGAGGGATATGCGTCAGCTATGATGCCGGCGGACGGGTCAATGCCCTTTCCCACTATGCCATTTATGGTGGAAGCTTTCAAGTCTTTCATGGCTTTCATCTTTATATGGCCTGCCGCTCTGGACTTCTGACCTCTTTTCATAGGCTTTGTCTCCTTGCTTTCTGCCATAACCTCAACCTTGGCCTTTCTTTCGCTGCCCAGGCCAGACGACAACCTGCCATCTTCCCGGTGCCTGTCGCCACACCTGCCGGCATCGCTCTTCATCTCATCATTGCAAGTGAAGAATCCCTCGTCAAGCTCCACCATATGCTTGAGCTTGTACTCGTCATCGCGGGTGCCCATGACGGAGCGAAGCTTGTGCATCATCTCCCATATGGGCTGGTAACGCTTATGACAGAGCTGCCTTTGCGGGTGCAAAGGCAGTAATTAAATGCCGAACAAGGAAACCGACACACATAATTCGTCGGCCATTTAACATCTTTTGGGATTTTGCCCACGCGCTCTGCCTGCTGTCTCTGTTGTTGCAGGCAGGGGTGGCGCGAGGTAGACGGCTTACGAGTTCTTGCGATAGCTGGCGACGGCCCAGAGGTCCATGGCCAGGGCTAAGGCGCCGAGGACGGCCACCTGCCGCCAGATGCTGCCGAAGCCGCCGCCGCGCACGAAGACGGTGCGGATAGCATCCATGAAATAGTGCATGGGGTTGGCTTTGACGAGGAGTTGTGCCCAGTCGGGCATGGAGGCCACGGGGGTGAACATGCCGCTCATGAGCATGAGCACCACCACGAAGAACCACATGACAAACACTGCCTGCTGCATGGTGGAGCTATAGTTGCTCACGCAGAGCCCGAAGCCGCTGAAGAAGAAGGCCAGCAGCAGGGCCAGCAGATAGGCCCACAGCAGGTTGCCCTGGCAGGTGATGCCGTAGACGAGCCACGCCAGGATGATGCACAGCGTCATGACCACCATGCCGATGAGCCAGTAGGGGATGAGCTTGGCCAGGATAAACTGCCACTTCTTCACAGGGGTGACGTTGATCTGCTCGATGGTGCCCGACTCTTTCTCGCCCACGATGTTGAGCGTGGGCAGGAAGCCGCAGAGCATCATCATGAGGATGCCCATGAGGGCGGGGATCATGAAGACCTTGTAGTTGAGGTGACTGTTGTAGAGGTCGACCACCGACACCCGGAGCTGCGCGGCGGTGGTGGGCGAGCCGACGCTGGCGGTGACAATCTGCGTGAGGTAGTTGGTGCCCATGGCCCCCTTGGTGGCGTTGCCGGCATTGGCGGCGATGAGGACCTGCGGGTGGCGACCGTTCACCAGGTCGCGCTCGTAGCCCTGCGGCACCTCCAGGATGATGTCGGCATCGCCTTTCTCGATGTGGCCGAGGGCCTCGGCATACGATGCCGTCTGCCCTTGGAAGAGGAAATAGCTGCTGGCCTCGATGCGGTGGATGAGCCGCTGACTCGTCGTTGACCGGTCGTTGTCGACCACGTCGACCTTGATGTTCTTCACCTCCATGCTCATGACCCACGGCATCACACAGATGATGACGATGGGGAAGATGAGGATGAGGCGCGGCAGAAACGCGTTGTGGCGGATCTGGATGAACTCTTTCTGGATGAGGTGTTTGATGATCATTCGAGTCGGTTTTTGAATTTCAACAAGGAGAAAGCCAGCAGCACCACGGTCATGCCTACGAGCACGGCCGTCTCTTTCACGACATAGGGGAAGCTGATGCCCATGATCATGAGCTTGCGCATGGCGGCGATATACCATCGGGCAGGTATGATGTTGGAGATGACCTGCAGGATGGTGGGCATGCTCTCGATGGGGAAGAGCAGGCCCGAGAGCATGATGGTGGGCATGAGCAGGATCATGGCCGAGAAGAGCAGGGCCACGAGCTGCGACTTGGCCACATTGCTGATGAGCAGTCCGAGCGACAGCGAGAGGAGGATGTAGATGAGCGAGATGACGGCAATCCAGAAGAGCGAGCCGGCCAGCGGCACGTCGAGCACGAAATAGCTCATGGAGAGAATGGCCGCCAGGATGAGGATGGCCAGGAACATATAAGGCACGGCCTTGGCCACGATGATGACGATGGGGCGCACGGGCGAGACGAGGAGCACCTCCATAGTGCCTTTCTCCTTTTCGCGGGCGATGCTCACCGAGGTCATCATGGCACAGATGAGCAGCAGGAGCATGCCCATGATGCCCGGCACGAAGTTGTAGGCCGAGAGCATCTGAGGGTTGTACAGCATCTTAATGCTCACGGCCGACGGCATGTCGGGCGTGTAGCCTTTGTTCTTGGCGGCAGCCACCATCGGCAGGATGATGCTCTGGGCATAGACTGCATACTGCTGTCCCATGTTGGGGTCGACGGCGTCGGTGAGCACCTGCAGGGTGGCATCGTCATACTGGCGGTCGGCAAACTGCGGCGAGAAGACGATGGCGATGTCGGCCTGCTGGCGGCGTATGGCCTGCTCGGCAAGGGCTGGGGAGGGCACCGTGCCGACGATGGTGAAATAGTCGGAGGCATTGAGGGCCTCGACGATCCGCTGCGTCTGGCTGTCGGTCGACGAGGTGACGACCAGCGTGCGCACGTCTTTGACGTCGGTGCGGATGGCGAAGCCGAAGAGCAGCATCATGACCACGGGCATGCCGAAGAGGATCAGTATGGTGCGCCGGTCGCGGAGGATGTGCTTCATCTCCTTGGCTATAAATGCAAAGAACTGCTTCATATTGTGGGTGAAGAGGGATGAGTGATGGGTGAGGAATGGGGTGGTCAGGTGCGGGTGGCCCTGCGCGCCAGATAGGTGAAGACACCATCCATGTCGGGCTGGGCGAAGCGCTCCTTGAGTTCTGCCGGAGAGCCGATGGCGCTGATCTTGCCGTCGACCATGATCGAGATGCGGTCGCAGTATTCGGCCTCGTCCATGTAGTGGGTGGTGACGAAGACGGTGATGCCGCGCCCGGCGGCCTGGTAGATGAGCTTCCAGAACTGCTTGCGCGTGGCGGCGTCGACACCGCCGGTGGGCTCGTCGAGGAACACGATGCCCGGCTCATGGAAGATGCTCACCGAGAAGGCCAGCTTCTGCTTCCAGCCCAGGGGTATCGACTTGACCATCGTGTGGCGCAGGGCCTCCATGTCGAGGTCGCGAAGCACCTGGTCGGTCTTGCGGCTGATCTCGCTGTCGGTCATGCCATAGATGCCGCCGAAGAGGCGGATGTTCTCGGCTACGGTCATGTCTTCGTAGAGCGAGAAGCGCTGACTCATGTAGCCGATGTGCTGCTTGATGAGCTCGTACTGGGTGGAGATGTCGTACCCCATCACCCTGCCGTGCCCCGAGGTGGGCTGGTTGAGGCCGGTGAGCATGTGCATGGCCGTGGTCTTGCCGGCGCCATTGGCTCCCAGGAACCCGAAGATCTCGCCCTTGCGCACGCTGAACGAGATGTCGTCGACGGCGTGGAAGGAGCCGAAGGCTTTGACCAGATGGTCGACCTCGATCATCGGCTCGTCGGTCTCGGGATGGGGGTTGGACGGCAGGGGCGCAGGGTTGAAGACCTCCTTGAACTGCGTGAGGATGTCGTCGGCGGTGCCGATGCCGGCCACACGGCCCTTGTTGAGAAAGGCCACGCGCTCGCAGCGCCGTATCTCGTCGAGGTAGGGAGTGGCGGCCACGATGGTGATGTGCTGTTGCTTGAGCATGCCGAGCATGTCCCACAGCTCCTTGCGGCTGATGGGGTCGACACCCGTGGTGGGCTCGTCGAGCAGCAGGATCTTGGGCTGGTGTACCAGGGCGCAGCTCAGGGCCAGCTTCTGCTTCATGCCGCCCGAGAGAGCACCTGCCTTGCGGTCCTTGAACCGCTCGATCTGCGAATAGATGGCCTTGATGCTGTCGTAGCCCGCCTCGACGGTGGTGCCGAAGAGGGTGGCGAAGAAATGGAGGTTCTCTTCCACGGTGAGGTCTTCGTAGAGCGAGAACTTGCCGGGCATGTAGCCGGTGATGCGGCGGATGTGGGTCATCTCACGGCGGGTGTCGAAGCCTTCGACGGTCACGTTGCCCTTGTCGGGCAGCAGCAGCGTGGCGAGGATGCGAAAGAGCGAGGTCTTGCCCGACCCGTCGGGGCCGATGAGTCCGAAGACCTCGCCGCGGCCGATGCTCAACGACACGTCGTCGAGGGCCTGCACGTCGGCATAGGCCTTGCTGACATGACAGATCTCTATGGCGTTTGTCTCCATGTCGTCAGGGCTTGATGACTACCTTACCATACATGCCAATCTTGATGTAGCCGTCGTTCTTGACGCCGACCTTCACGGCATAGACGAGGTCGGCGCGCTCGTCGTCGGTGGGGATTGACTTGGGGGTAAACTCGCTCTTGCTGGCTATCCACGTCACGGTGCCGTCGTAGGTCTTGCCGATACCGTCGCCGAAGTCGGTGCTCACCTTGACACGTTGTCCCAGGCGCACGTCGGCCAGCTGGGCTGAGGTGACGTAGGCCCGCAGGTACATGTTCTCGGTGTCGGCCAGCTTGAACAGCGGCTTGCCGGCGGCCGTGACCTCGCCCTGCTCGGCATATTTCTCGAGCACGGTGCCCCGGGCGGGTGCCTTGATGTGGCACTTGCTGATGAGGTCGAGGAGCTGCAGGCGCTCAGTGTCGGTGGCCGACTGCTGGCTGTCGATGGTCGAGGTCTGCACGCCGAGCGCCGAGCGCTGGGCCGCGAGCTGGCGTTGCAAGACGAGCACCTGACTGCGGGCATCGTCAAGCGTCTTGCGCGGTGCCGCACCGTCGTTCACCAGTTCGGTGTAGCGTCGGAGCTCCAGCTGTGCCTTGGCCAGCTGCTGCTGCGTGGCGGCCACCTGGGTGTTGATGTCGGGGCGCTGGGCGCCGTAGACGGCGCGTGTGGCGCGCAGCTGGGCCAGCTTGAGCTGGTAGGGCACGGTGTCGACGAGTCCCACCTCCTGTCCCTGGGTCAGGAGCTGTCCCTCGGTGATGTCAAGGCGCACGAGCTTGCCGCTCTGCTCGGCCGACACGGTGGTCTCGGTGGCCTCGAACACGCCGGTGGCCACTTCTGATTTGTCTTTGCTGCCGCAGCTACACACGAGGACCAGTGTGAGGGCGGTGATGAGATATTGCTTCTTCATTGCTGTGATGTTTGCTGTTTATGGTTGGTTCAATGTATATTTCAGGTCGTAGATTTCCTTGAGCATCTCGATCTCGTGGGTCGAAAGTTGGATCTTGGCGCTGTTCTCGTTGGTAATCTCCTGGATGAGGCCGTTGACATCGATGATGCCGTGAGCCAGCTTCGACTCGGCGGCCTTGCGCACCGACGACCGTAGGGCGATGATCTCGCTGTCCTGTGCTTTGAGCTTGGTGTATTTGGCGATGCGCTCCCGTTGCTGGGTGGTCTCCAGTTGGTTGTTGAAGAGGAACACCTCGCGCTGGTTCTCGGCCTGCCGCCGCTGCACCTGCAACTTGGCCTTGTCGTTGGCGCGGGTGTAGAGCGCGCCGATGTTCCAGCTCAGGCGCACGCCGAGGAGTGCGTTGAACGAGGGCGTGCGACTCATCATATCCTTATACATATTGAACCCCGGGTAGCCGTAGTAGCCCTGGGCAAAGGCCGCGAGGGTGGGCTTGAGGGCGGCATCGAGAGCCTGCTCGCGGGCATCGGCCAGTCGCAGCTGGGCATCGATGAGCCGCAGCTCGGGCCGCAGGTTCACCGCGTCGGCGGGACTGTCGACGGCCGGGCGGCTGAGTGCGGTTACCGGCTTGCCGGTGAATAGGGCGAGCATCTGGGTGAGGGCTGTCTTCTGGCTCACGAGTTCCACCTCCGTCTGTCGCACGCTCAGCCGCTGGGCCTTCACGGCGTCGAGGTCGCTGGTGGCTGCCGTGCCGGCCTTGACCATGGCGGCAAGCTGCCTCTCGCTCGACAGCAGCAGTTCTTGCATGTCGTGGTTGAGGGCAATCTTGTCGTCGAGCAACAGCAGTCCGAAGTAGAGTTCGTTCACACGGCGGCGTACACCGTAGAGGTTCACTTCGTTCTCGGTCTGCTCTGCCACGCCCTGTTCGCGGGCGATGGTCTTCTGCGACTTGATGCGGCCGCCGTCGTAGATGGGCTGGGTGATGTCTAAGCCCGCCTTATACTGTTCCTTGGTGAGGCCTTTGAAGTCGTAGCCCTGTGCGGTCATCATGTTGGTGAGGGCTCCGGGCAGTTCCACCACCTTATTTTGTATGGTGGCTTGGGCATAGGCCGACACCTGCGGCAGCCATCCCTTGTTGATGTTGTCGATGCTCAGGTCGGTCGTCGACCGGATGAGGTCGTACCTGCGGATGAGCGGATAGTTGTCGGCGGCGGCCTGCTGGCACTCGTCGAGGGTCTGTGCCACGGCCCCGAGTGCCATCCATGCTGCAATGGCCGAGAGAATGATTCTGTTCATATTCTGTTGCTTCTGTTTGTCGGTGCAAAGGTACGGCGTGTTTTACGGAATACCGTTACCTTCTTATCTTATTATATGTTCTAAACGTACGATTATATGAGAGAGATGCCTTTTGTATTCCAATTTTTATTATCTTTGCGTCATATCTATAAGGATTATGGCACAAAAAGAACTTCGTAACATCTCATTGATGCAGATGCAGAACCTGCTTCAGGAATTCAATGAGCCCGACATCAAGGTACACATCAACCGCAATGTGGCTGTCATGAAACGTGTGGTGCCGTCACTGGCCCAACATATTTCTGAACAACCGTTTGTCATGGACGAGATGCGGGTGATGCTGGTCAAGAATGGACATACCTGCCCCGTCATCAACCTGCTGCCC
This sequence comes from uncultured Prevotella sp., assembly GCA_964493905.1. Classification (GTDB taxonomy): domain Bacteria; phylum Bacteroidota; class Bacteroidia; order Bacteroidales; family Bacteroidaceae; genus Prevotella. Next base: position 15,932 of record CAZBQA010000013.1, on the reverse strand, counting down.
GTGGAGGCTGAGGTTGGCGACCTGGTGTTCATCAGCAAGAATTCCACGGTTTTCTTACAAGACTTTTCGCCCGATGCGCAGGCCGAGGGTGTCTCGATGAGCGATGAGCTGTTCAACCTGGCCATGGGTGGTGTGGTGCCCTCGTCGCTCGACGGGCATGTGCGCGACTTCAAGCTGCACCTTGAGCCCGAAGAGATGGCTTTTACCTCGCAGCTCATCACCATGCTTTATGATATCATCCGAACGGACGATTATAGCTCGCACGTGTTCCTGAGTCTTGCTGCCACTTTCTGGTGGTATGTCGATGCATTGTGGACCCGTCGGCAGGACGATGGTCACAGGGAGCAGAGTCGGGAGCAACGGCTCTTCGCCAAGTTTATCAGTCTGGTCAACGAGCACGCACGTACCGAGCACAACCTGGAGTTCTATGCCAACCACCTCTATCTCTCGCCCCGTTATATGGGTACCATGATCAAGCGACAGAGCGGGCGCAGCGCCAAGGAATGGATAGACGAAGCCATCGTTACAGCCATCAAGGTGGAGCTTATCCACAGTCAAAAGGCATTGAAGCAGATAGCCGACGACCTGAAGTTTCCCAATACGAGTTTCTTTTGCAAATACTTCAGGCGCATGACGGGCATGACCCCCGGCGACTATCGCAGCCGAGGCGTGGAAAGGAGCGCAGATCGACCTGATGGGGAGTGGACAAAGAAAGAAACCTGATATGGAGGGAAAGTAAGAAAGATCCCTGTTATTGCGGGAAAGCAAGATGGATAATTGATATTGAGTGGAAAGCAAGAAGGAGACTAGACATCGGAATGATACTGGTCTCCTTCTTCTCTTCTATTGCTGTCTACCGTCTTAGCCTAGTAGCAGCCGGTGGACATGCTAACTGGTGTCAGGCGCCCTCAGCTGATTCTGCGGGCACCGTCGCTGATCACCACGTCAATCACCTCGGGCTCGTGGCCGTACTTGGCGTTGAACTTAGTCTTGGCATCGGCAATGAACTTGTCGTAGAGGTCGCTCTTCACGAGGTTGATGGTGCAGCCGCCGAAGCCACCGCCCATGATGCGACTGCCCGTCACACCGTTCTCCTTGGCCAGGTCGTTGAGATAGTCGAGCTCCTCGCACGATACCTCATACTCCTTGCTCAGGCCGTAGTGGGTCTCGTACATCTTCTGGCCCACGGTCTCGTAGTCGCCCTTCTCGAGAGCGGCACTCACGGCCAGCACACGGTCTACCTCGCCCAGCACAAAGTGTGCACGGGTGTAGTCTTCCTCTGAAACCTTAGCCTTCACAGCCTCGAGGTCATCCCACGTGGCATCGCGCAGTGTCTCGAACTTCCTGTCGGGGAACTGCTCGCCCAGTGCCTTGACCACATTCTCGCATGAGTTGCGGCGGTCGTTGTAGGGCGAACCCTTGAGTTCGTGCTTCACCTTAGAGTTGAGCAGCACGAGCTTATAGTCCTTGGGCTCGAAGGGGAAGTATTCGAACTCACGGCTGCGGCAGTCGAGACGCATGAGCTTACCCTCCTGTCCGAACACCGATGCAAACTGGTCCATGATGCCGCAGTTCACACCCACATACTTGTGCTCCGTGGCCTGTCCTGCCAGGGCGAGGTCCCATTTCGACACCTTGCCGTCGCCGAAGAGGTCGTTGAGTGCGAAGGCGAAGCAGCTCTCCAGCGCTGCGCTCGACGACATGCCGGCGCCCAGGGGCACGTCACCGGCGAAGGCGGCGTTGAATGGCTTGACGTCTACGCCCAGTGCCTTCATCTCCTGCACGATGCCATAGATATAGCGTGCCCATGTGGCCTTGGGACCCACGGGGTCGTCGATGGAGAAGTGTACCATGTCCTTGAGGTCGATGGCATAGACGTTGATGGTCTTCTGTCCGTTGGGGCGGATCTCGGCCATGATGCCCTTGTCCACAGCACCAGGGAACACAAAGCCCCCGTTATAGTCGGTATGTTCGCCAATGAGGTTGATACGTCCGGGCGATGCGTATATGTTGCCAGTCTTTCCGTCGAAATGCTTGATGAAGCGGCTTCTTACTCTTTCTATATCCATAAGTCGATAAGTTTGAAGGTTAATAATATAATTGCTTGGTTAATCCACAGGGATGTCGCGGTTGACATTCTTGCAGCCTATCACAGCGTAAGCGAACATATAGGCCATCGAGAGCAGCGGCACGATATAGCTCAGCATGTAGCCGCCGTTGTCGGCGATGAAGTTCTGGAGCAGAGGCATCAGACCGCCGCCTACCACCATCATCATGAAGATGCCCGAGGCCTGTGCAGTGTATTTGCCCAGTCCCTCAGTGGCGAGGTTGAAGATGCACGGCCACATTACCGAGGTGCAGATTCCGCAGAGCACCAGCAGCAGAGCCCCCAGGGGCACGGTGGTCATCTGGAACGATGCTCCAGTGAACAGCGGCATGCTGGTAGTCACCGACTTCGGGATAAAGATGGCCAGCAGGATGAGCAGCATGCCCAGCGAGTTGGCAAACATCATCATCTGTCGTGACGACACCTTGCCACCGATGAAGCTGGCCACAAAGCGGCCCACGAGCATGAGGAACCAATAGGTGCCTGCCACGAAGCCGCCGATGGTGGCAGCGTTGGCGATGGCGGCGGGATTGACCCACGCACCGTTGGCAGTGGTGTCGGAGATGTAGAAGTTGAGGGTTCCGGGGATGCCCACCTCAACGCCCACATAAACGAAGATGGCGGCCACGCCGAGGGTGAAGTGGCGGAAAGCCCAGGGGGAGTGCTCGAAGGTGGTCTTGTCGGTGGTCTTGCCCATCTCGGGGTCTTTGATGGGGATGAAGTTGAGCACGATGAAGGCACAGGCAAACACCGCCAGGGCGATGTACATCACGAAGTTGACGTCCACCATCTTGGTGTTGGCCGTCACGGTGCCGATGAGTGCACCCACGAGCATGGGGGTGAGTGTTCCAGACAACGAGTTGAGCGTACCGCCGATCATGTTGAGCTGGTTACCGCGGTTGCCGCCGCCACCAAGGAGGTTGAGCATGGGGTTCACCACGGTGTTGAGGATGCAGACCGCAAAACCGGAGATGAAGGCACCGAAGAGATACACGGCGAAACCGCTGATGTCGGCCCCAAACTTACCCGAGAGAAACTGGATCAGCACGCCGATGAAGCCCGTGGCAATACCCGTGAGCGCAGTCTTCTTGTACCCGATCTTGGTCAGCAGCTTGCCGGCGGGGATGCCCATGAAGAGATAGGCCAGGAAGTTCATGGCGTTGCCCAGCATACCGATCATGTTGGCACTGCCGCTGTCGGCAAAGACATTCTTCCAAATCACTCCGATAGGAGCGGCGAGGTTGGTGACGAAAGAAATCATTGCATAGATAAACATCATCGTGATGATGGCAATGAGGTTTCCTTGTTTGTTTTGTGTTTGTTCCATTGTTGCTATTGATTCATTTCTTGTTGTTGGGTTGATAAAACGGATGAAGACCTATGCCAGACAGGCCTTCATCCGAATATTTTTATTTCTCTACGCCGAAGCGGTAGATTGTCTTTTGCTTGTACTGCTCGCCCTGGTTGAGCACCACCGAGGGGAAGTAGGGGTGATTGGGCGAGTCGGGGAAGTGCTGGCATTCGAAGCAGATGCCCGAGCGTCGGGGGAACGTGGCCCCGTTCTGTCCCTTGTAGCCGTCAGCCCAGTTGTCGGTGTAGAGTTGCACGCCGGGCTCGGTGGTGAACACCTCCATCGTTCGTCCGCTGACAGGCTCCTTGATCCGTGCGGCGAAGCTCAGCTCGCCCTCCTCTTTCTTGTTGAGCACATAGCAGTGGTCGTAGCCAGCCCCGTTCTTGATCTGCTCATCGTCGGCATTGATGTCGCGGCCCACCTCCTTGGGTGTGCGGAAGTCGAACGGCGTGCCCGCCACGAAGCGTATCTCGCCGGTGGGGATAGAAGTGTTGTCGATGGGGAGGTAGTAGTCGGCATTGATCTCGCAGACCAGGCTGTCGATGGTAGGTGTGGGGTTGGCGATACCCGTGAGCGAGAAGAATGCGTGGTGGGTGAGGTTGATGATGGTCTTCTTGTTGGTGCAGGCCAGATAGTCGATCACCAGTTCGTTGTCGTCGGTCCAGGTATATACCACCGTAGTCTTGAGCTCACCCGAGTAGCCCTCCTCACCGTAGGCGGCCACATAGTGGAGCACCAGGGTATGGTCGTTCATCACCTCCGGGTCCCACACGCGGGCGTTGAATCCGCGTTTGCCGCCGTGCAGGGCGTTGGGGCCGTTGTTCACCGGCACGAAATACTCTTTGCCGTGCAGCGTGAAGCGCCCCTTGGCGATGCGGTTTCCGAACCGGCCGATGAGCGTCGAGAGGTAAGGCTCCGGCGAATTGATGACATCCTGGATATTATCATGACCTTGTATGACGTTGGCTTTCACCCCGTTCTTGTCGGGGACCATGAGGGCCACCAGCGCACCACCATAGTTTGTTATTGCCACCTCATTGCCATCACTGTTCCTGAGAATAAAAAGATCTGTTTTCTTCCCATCTATCGTGGTCTGAAAGTCCTCTCTTTTCAGACCACAACAGTTTTGTGTCTCTGCTGTGTTCGTCATAAAAATAAGTTTTTAGTTATCTTATTATATCTGCAAAGTAAAGAAAAATAAACGATAACTGCAAACTAAAAGGAGAAAATTATATGACGAATGGTGTTAAAAATCGTTTAACGAGAGCAAATCTGAAACGATGTAGCTCGAACCGCCTACAAAGACGAAATCATCGGGCCGGGCATCGGCCATGGCCGCTTGGTAGGCCTCGGCCACGGTGCCGCAGTCGCGCCCGTGCAGCTGGTGGCGGGCGCCTTTGGCAGCCACCACTGCCGTGGGGATGGCGCGCTTGCTCGAGGCCTGTGCCCAGTAGTAGGTGGCGTCTTTGGGAAGCAGCTGCATCACGGTGTCGATGTCTTTGTCGTCGACCATGCCGAACACCATGCGGCAGGTGTGGCAGGGCTGTGCCTTGATCTGCGGGGCCAGATACTGCCATCCGCCCACGTTGTGTCCGGTGTCGCAGACCACGAGGGGCTGTGTGCGCAGCGTCTGCCACCGTCCGCAGAGGCCGGTGGTATCGGTGATGTGGGCGAATGCCTGATGGATGTTATCCTCGCTGACGACAAATGGCGCAGCGGGGTAGGGGCAGGGTTGTGGGGATGAGGCCGGGTTGCCGATGGTGGCCGTGCCCCGCAGCAGGTCGATGGCCCAGAGCACGGTGTTGGTGTTCTTGGCCTGATAGGTGCCGCCCAACTCGCCGTGCAGCGGGCCGTGGCTGCGGGTGAGGTAGTTGCAGCCGCCTGTGACACACGTGCCGAACGATAATACCTCGGGGCGGTCGTCGGCAAAGACGATGGGTGCGCCCATCTCGCGGGCCTTGGCCTCGAACACCGGTCGCGTCTCGGGATGGGTCTCGCCGATGACCACGGGCACACCTTTCTTTATTATGCCCGCCTTCTCGCCGGCGATCTTCGCCAGCGTGTCGCCCAGAAACTGCGTGTGGTCCATGCTGATGTTGGTGATGACCGACAGCTCGGGCGTGATGATGTTGGTGCAGTCGAGTCGTCCGCCCAGACCCACCTCGATGACCGCCACGTCGACCCGCTGCTCCTTGAAATAAAGCAGTGCAAGGGCCGTGGTGAACTCGAAGAACGAGGGGTGCAGGGGCTCGAAGAACGCCCGCTCGGTAGCTACGAAGTCGACGACGCGCTCCTCGCTGATGGGCTCGCCGTTGACGCGGATGCGCTCGCGGAAGTCGACCAGGTGGGGCGAAGTGTAGAGCCCCACGCGGTAGCCCGCCTGCTGCAGGATGGCCGCCAGCGCGTGCGAGCACGACCCCTTGCCGTTGGTGCCGGCCACGTGGATGGTCTTGTAGGCCCGGTGCGGATGCCCGAAATGTGCGTCGAGGGCGCGCGTGTTGGACAGTCCCTCTTTGTAGGCCGAGGCCCCCACATGCTCGAAAACGGGCGTCACATCAAACAGATACGCTACAGTCTCCTGATAGGTCATGGTTTCTCGCTTGTTGCACCAGCTTTGGTCGCCTCCTCCCTGTGGCGGCTTAGTTGAAATAGTTCATAAATTTGTCGAAGATACTCTTCTTGGTAGAGCTGTCGCCCTTGAAGTTCTCGCTCTCGCGCAGCTTCTCAATGGCGTGGCGCTCGTCTTTCGAGAGCGTCTTGGGCACAAACACACTCATGTTGACGATGAGGTCGCCCAATCCCGAGCCATAGCCCTGCACGGCGGGCAGTCCCTTGCCGCGCAGGCGCACGCTCTTGCCGGGCTGTGTGCCCGGTTCGATCTTGAGCTTGAGCTTCTTGCCGTCGATGGTAGGCACCTCCATGTCGCCGCCGAGGGCCGCCGTGGGGAAGTCGAGCAGCAGGTTGTAGATCACGTCCTGCTTGTCGCGCACGAAGGTGTTGTTCTCTTCTTCTTCCACCAGCACCTGTATGTCGCCGTTTATGCCGTTGTGCGGTCCGGCGTTACCCTTGCCGTGTACGTTGATGACCATGCCTTCTTCCACGCCGGCGGGGATGCTGATCTCTACGACCTCCTCGCCCTTCACCACGCCGCTGCCGCCGCACGCCCTACACTTGTCTTTGATGATGGTACCCTCGCCGTGACAGGTGGGGCACTCCGACTGTGTCTGCATCATGCCGAACATCGAGCGCACGGTGCGGCTCACCACGCCTGCGCCGTTGCAGGTGGGACAGGTCTCGGGCTTGCTGTTGCCCTCGGCTCCCGTGCCGTTGCAGTGGGTGCATACGATGTCTTTGCGCACCTTGAACTTCTTGGTCACGCCGCTGGCAATGTCTTGCAGCGACAGCCTCACCTTCAGTCTCAGGTCGCTGCCGCGGTACACGCGGCGCTGGTCGCCGCGGCTGTCGCCACCAAATCCGCCAAATCCGCCGAATCCGCCACGGCCGCCGAAGATGTCGCCGAACATCGAGAAGATGTCGTCCATATCCATGCCACCGCCACCACCGAATCCGCTCTGCGGTCCGCTGAAGCCAAACTGGTCGTACTGCTGCCGCTTCTGCGGGTCGTGCAACACCTCGTAGGCCTCGGCGGCCTCCTTGAACTTCTCTTCCGCCTCCTTGTCGCCGGGGTTGCGGTCAGGATGGTATTTGATGGCCAGTTTGCGGTAGGCCTTCTTGATCTCGTCTTCCGAGGCACCCTTGCTCACGCCGAGTACCTCGTAGTAGTCCCTTTTCTCTGCCATTGTGTCTTGTTCAAATGATTACTGACCCACGGCAACCTTGGCGTGGCGTATGACCTTGTCGTTGATGGTGTAGCCCGTCTGCACGCAGTCGATGACCTTGCCCTTCTTGTCGTCGCCCATGCCGGGCACCAGGGCGATGGCCTCGTGGTAGTCGGTGTTGAACTCGGCTCCCTCGGTCTCGATTTTCTTGACCCCCAGTCCTTCGAGTGTCTTCACAAACTTGTTGAAGATCATCTGCACACCTTCCTTGATGGCCTTGGGGTCGTCGCTGTTGTCGGCCATGGCGCGCTCGAAGTCGTCGAGCACGGGCAGGATGGCACTCACGGTCTTCTCGCCACCATTGAGGATGAGCTCGGCCTTCTCCTTCATGGTGCGCTTCTTGTAGTTCTCAAACTCGGCCACGGTGCGCAGGAAACGGTCTTTGAGCTCGGCCAGTTGCTGCTGAGCCTCGGCCAGCGGGTCTATTGGCTCGTCTTTGGTCTCGGCGTCGGCAGCCTCAGCCTGCTCCTCACCTGCGTTCGCGCTGGTGTCGTCGGCCTTGGGGCTGTCATCGGTGCATGCGTCCTGGTTGTCGCATGTCGCATTGTCTTTCTCGGTGGACTCGTCTTCCACGTTTATCTTTCTTTCTTTAGAATCTTGTTTTGCCATAATCCTTGATTAAGTTTGTCTGTTGTCGGTATGACAAATAATGTGCCAGTTTTTTAATTCAAAATTCAAAATTCAAAATTCAAAATTGGCTGACGCGTTGGGTGCAGGGCGTAAGCGCATGATGTTCCAGACAAAGGGGGGATGGAAATACCATGCCTGGGGCTTTGGCAGGTTGTGCCACCTATGTCTTTTTACAGCCTCCCCAATGAGGCGAAAACACGGTTCAAGCCATTCTTGAATAATGATTAAACTTTAATCTTTAAACTTGATTATTGCCCCTTATTTTTAAGCCTTGGCTTTTGGGTCTTGTTTCTCAATCTTGAATTTTTAATTTTGAATCTTGAATTTTGAATTTTGAATTATTCATACATCTTGCTGCGCTGCTCCTTGATCTGCTCATCGTGTATATACTCATCGTAGGGCATGAGCTTGTCGATGATGCCGTTGGGTGTGAGCTCGATGATGCGCGTGGCCACGGTCTGTATGAACTCATGGTCGTGGCTGGCAAAGAGGATGTTGCCCTTGAAGGTCAGCAGGTTGTTGTTGAAGGCCTGGATGCTCTCCAGGTCGAGGTGGTTGGTGGGCGTGTCGAGGATGAGGCAGTTGGCGTTCTGCAGCTGCATCCTGGCGATCATACAGCGCATCTTCTCGCCACCCGAGAGCACGTTGACCTTCTTCTCCACGTCTTCCTGGCGGAAGAGCATGCGGCCCAGATAAGCCTTCATGGCCACCTCGTTGCCGGGACCATACTGTGAGAGCCACTCCACGAGGTTCTTGTCGCTGTCGAAGAACGCCGAGTTGTCGAGGGGCAGGTAGGCCGTGGTGATGGTCACGCCCCACTTGAAGGTGCCGGCGTCGGCCGGGCGGTTGTTGTTGATGATCTCGAAGAGGGCCGTCATGGCCTTGGGCGTGCGGCTGAGGAACACCACGTTCTCGCCCTTCTCCACGTTGAAGTTCACGTGGTCGAAGAGCACGGTGCCGTCGGTGTCGACAGCCTTGAGGTCCTCCACCTCGAGGATCTGGTTGCCCGGCTCGCGCTCCATCTGGAAGATGATGCCGGGGTATTTGCGGCTGGAGGGACGTATCTCCTCCACGTTGAGTTTCTCGAGCATCTTCTTGCGCGAGGTGGTCTGACGGCTCTTTGCCACATTGGCAGAGAATCGGCGGATGAACTCCTCCAACTGCTTCTTCTTCTCCTCGGCCTTCATCTTCTGGTTCTGTGCCTGGCGCAGGGCGAGCTGCGAGCTCTCGTACCAGAAGCTGTAGTTGCCGGCGAAGACGGTCACCTTGCCAAAGTCGATGTCGATGGTCTGCGTGCTCACGGCGTCGAGGAAGTGACGGTCGTGGCTCACCACGAGCACCGTCTGCGTCTCGTCGATCTCGCCCAGATAGTCTTCCAGCCACTCCACGGTCTCCAGGTCGAGGTCGTTGGTGGGCTCGTCGAGCAACAGGTTGTCGGGCTTGCCAAAGAGCGCCTTGGCCAGCATCACGCGCACCTTCTCGTTGTTCGACAGCTCCGACATCTGTTTCTGGTGCAGGGCATCGTTCACGCCCAGGTTTTGCAGCAGCTGTGCGGCATCGCTCTCGGCCTCCCAGCCGTTCATCTCGGCGAAGCGCTCCTCGAGCTCGGCGGCACGGTTGCCGTCCTCCTCGGTCATCTCGGGCTTGGCGTAGAGCGCGTTGCGCTCTTTCATGTTCTCCCACAGGGCCTCATATCCCATGAGCACCGTGTCCATCACGCTGTACGCGTCGTATTTGAAGTGGTCTTGTTCCAATACCGACAGGCGCTCTCCCGGACCAAACTCCACAGTGCCCTTGTTGGGCTCGAGTTCGCCGTCGATGGCGCGCAGCAGTGTCGACTTGCCGGCACCGTTGGCACCTATCACACCGTAAATATTTCCACGAGTAAACTTGATGTTTACGTCTTTGTACAGCACTCTTTTGCCAAACTGAATGGCAAGGTTCGTCAGTGTTATCATCTAAAAAGTGTACCTAATTGAATTGTATTTTAATTTTGGTGCAAAGGTACAACAAAAATATGAGACCGGGACATCCCTCGCTGCATTTCTCATTTTATTTTGGTCTGTGGCTCAGCCCGGTGTGCGTGTGGCCGTGGCAGAGGTGTGGTGCCCCCTGCGCGGCCTTGTGGCATGGCCTGCACGGGCCTTTGGTATGCAGGGTGGGGGCGGGCGGTGGGGTGCTTCGAGTCGAATCAGCGCGTGCTTCGAGTCGAAACAGCGTGTACTTCGAGTTGAATCAGGATCTGCTTCGAGTCGAAGCATGACGCCCCCTCTGTCGTCGCGCCCTGCGTTACCTGTGCCCGGGCACTGGCCGGAGGCCGTGGAGGCCCTATGGGCAGCTGCTGGAGGCGACGTGAAAAAAGAATGGTGGTCGATACGTAATTTTGTTGGATATATTTGGCTGGTTAAAAACTATTTCGTAATTTTGCACGCTGAATTGGGCATGCTGTGTCCAAACGAATATCAAAAGGACTTTTAAAATAGTTGAATGAAGAAAGACAATCCTAAGAATCAGTACCGAGTGAATGGTCAAATACATGTGCGAGAAGTTCGTGTCATCAGCGACGACGGCTCCGAGGTGATGCCCGTGCGTCAGGCATTGGACCTGGCTCGCCAGCAGGGTGTAGACCTTGTGGAGATTTCGCCGAATGCTCAGCCACCCGTTTGTCGTCTCATTGACTATAGCAAGTTCCTTTACCAGCAGAAGAAGCGTCAGAAGGAGATGAAGCAGAAGCAGGTGAAGGTGGAAGTGAAGGAGATTCGTTTCGGACCTCAGACCGACGAGCACGACTATCAGTTCAAGCTCAAGCACGCCCAGGAGTTCCTCGAGGAGGGCAACAAGGTGCGTGCCTATGTGTTCTTCCGAGGCCGTTCCATTCTCTTCAAGGAGCAGGGTGAGGTGCTGTTGCTGCGTTTTGCCAACGACCTGGAAGAATATGGCAAGGTGGAGCAGCTGCCCAAGCTCGAAGGCAAGAAGATGTTCCTCTACCTCGCACCCAAGAAGGTGGGCGTGGTGAAGCAGAGTCAGCAGAAGCGCGACCGTCTGGCCGCCGAAGGGGCCGCCAAGAAAGCTGCCAAGGCCGAGAAGGCCGAGAAGGCCGAGCAGGTGGAGAATACCGGGCTGCTGGCCAACGCCAAGGGCGGCGACGCGCTGAAGAAACTCGTGGAGGAGCAGGCCGACTAAACCGAAAAGACTGAGTGGTACCGCCAGGTATATGCGTTGCCACCTTTTATTAATAACAATTTTAAAAACAAAAAAAATGCCAAAAGTAAAGACTAATTCCGGCGCAAAGAAGAGATTCCGTTTCACCGGAACAGGTAAGATCAAGCGTCAACACGCTTACCACAGTCACATTCTGACTAAGAAAACCAAGAAGCAGAAGAGAAACCTCGTTCACTCTACCCTGGTAGACGGCACGAACCTCAAGCAGGTGCGCGACTTGCTGTGTCTCCGTTAATTCAATCACTTAGTCGAACTTTTAAAGAAGAAAATTATGCCAAGATCAGTAAATCACGTTGCATCAAAAGCAAAGAGAACACGCATTCTGAAGCTCACTAAGGGTTACTATGGAGCTCGCAAGAACGTCTGGACAGTAGCTAAGAACACTTGGGAGAAGGGTCTTACCTACGCTTACCGCGATCGTCGTAACAAGAAGCGCACGTTCCGCGCACTGTGGATCCAGCGTATCAACGCTGCCGCACGTCTGCAGGACATGAGCTACAGCCAGCTGATGGGTGCCCTTCACAAGGCAGGTATCGAGATCAACCGCAAGGTGCTCGCCGACCTCGCCGTGAACAACCCCGAGGCTTTCAAGGCCATCGTAGACAAGGTAAAGTAAATCAGAGACACACCGTATTTCTGAAATAGGAGAGCGGCCGGCATCATGCCGGCCGCTCTCTCGTGTTAGGGGGGTGCCGCGAGCAGTAGCGGGCTGGTTTTGGCGGTGCTTTCGGCTCTGTAGAAAATATGGTGGGGGCAGGAGTTTTATGCGTCAGGCCCTCCTTGCCAGCCGCTGGCTGGTGTATCGCCGACTGTTTTTAGGAACACGGATGACGCGGATTGCGCGGAAGCCGAGATCGGCACCTAACGATCGCACGGACATCGCTGCGCGACGGCCGGATGAAACGGATACAGCAACAAGGTCATTCGGCTCGTACTGTCACCGCATGGGCAGATTTCGCCTCCTTGCCATCTGTCTCTGCTGAAATTCCCTATCCCTTCGGGGAAAACTGACAGGTGGATGATTTTGTGGAGACATTTGTCATGTCCTTTGAACATCGCCTTGTGCGTTGTGCGACATCATACAAACCCTAGTCTGCGCCTATGACTCGTATATCGCCAGTCATCTTTTATTGAGTGGTGGCATATTTCCCACCTTATTATATATATTACGCAGGGACTTTATTAAAGCGATGGTTGTAAAAAGGGGAAGTTTCTTAATTCTCAACCTCTTATAACCCTGGCTATGAGCAGTTGGCATGCATGGATAAGGGAAGTCGCGTGTTAAAATATGTAAAAGAGCCGAAACTCATGACGTGATTTTTGTAACTCAGTTGTTATGATGATAAAGTTATCCTAAATTTACTAACTAATAAATGGAATGAAAAAGAAAAGAATGTTAGTCCTAAATCGACATGGAAACCCGAAGACTACAGCCCTGTTGCTGTTCTTCTTCCTGTTACCGCTACAGTGGACCTACGCACAGGTCTCGATGAATACCGGGAAAACCACGGTAGGGTCTGTCATCGAGAAAATCCAACAGCAGACCAAGTACAAGTTCTTCTATGACAGTGCCATCAGCCGCACTCCTGTGAACGGGGTGAAGGTGAAGAACGCCTCGGTGAACGATGTGTTGAAGAAGGTGCTGAAAGACAAGGGTATCAGTTATAAGATGGAAGACAACGTCATCTACCTCAAGCACGAGAGTGCTCCCACCCCTGTTTCTGCCCCCACTCCTTCTGCGTCGCCGTCTAACGGTGCGAAGAAAGCCGTCAAGGGTGGTGCTTGACGAGACCGGTTCGCCCGTCATCGGTGCCACCGTCAAGATCAAGGGCACCAATGTAGCCGCCGTGACCGACCTCGATGGCAACTTCCAGCTTGAGGCCCCCGAGGGCAGTCAGCTCGAGGTGACATATCTGGGCTATGGCACCAAGGTGGTGGCTGCTGCCGGCGAGGTGACCGTAAAGCTCACCCCCGACGAGAAGGTGCTCGCCGAGGTGGTGGTCACGGCCCTGGGTATCAAGCGCTCTGAGCGTGCCCTGAGCTATAATGTGCAAAAGGTGAGCAGCGACAAGCTCACGACCGTCAAGGAGGTCAACTTTGTGAACAGCCTCAATGGCACCGTGGCCGGCGTCAACATCAATGCCTCTACCACCGGTGTGGGAGGACCGACGCGCGTGGTGATGCGTGGCACGAAGTCGATCACGGGCGGCAACGGCGTGCTCTATGTGATTGATGGTATTCCCATGGTCAACCCCAATGGTGGTGACATCGGCGGCGGAAAATACTCCAGTCAGCCCAGTGGCGAAGGTATTGCCGACATCAACCCCGAAGACATCGAGAGCATCAGTGTGCTCACCGGTCCGTCGGCTGCCGCCCTTGATGGCTCGGCCGCAGCCAACGGTGTCATCATGATCAACACCAAGCAGGGACAGGAGGGCAAGGTGAGCATCACCTATTCGACCAGTGCCGAGTTTTCGCGCCCGTTTATCCTGCCCGAGTTTCAGAACACCTATGGCAACCAGCAAAACTCGTTCAAGAGCTGGGGCGACAAACTCGATACCCCCAGCAACGTCAATCCTGAAGACTTCTTCAAGACCGGTCACAACTATGTGAACGCCGTGACGCTCACCACAGGCACCAAGACCAACCGCACCTTCGTGTCGGTGGCCGCCACCAATGCCGACGGCATCCTGACCAACAACGAGTACGACCGTTACAACTTCACGGTGAGAAACATAGCCGACTTCCTGAAAGACAAGCTACACCTGGATGTCAGCGGAAGCTACATCATCCAGAAAACTCAGAATATGTATCGTCCCGGCGAGTACTATAACCCCCTGCTGGCCGTTTACCTCTTTCCACGCGGCGAGAACTGGAACGAGGTGGAGCTCTACAAACGCTACGACCCCGTGCGCCGTTTCCCCGTGCAATACTGGCCATACGGCGACCAGGGCATGCAGCTGCAGAACCCCTACTTTGTGGTCAACGACATGATGCAGCCCAGCAAGCGCAAGCGCTATATGTTTGCTGCTAGCCTGAAATACGACATCCTGCTTTGGATGAATGTCACGGGCCGCGTGCGCGTGGACAATACCAACACCGAGTCGGAGAGCCGTTTCCATGCCTCGGGCTTCGGTATGCTCTATGCCAACGACATCTATAGCAACGGTATGTACAGCCACTCGCTGGCACAGGCTCAGCAGACCTACCTCGACCTGATGTTGAACATCGACAAGAGCCTGGGCACCGACTGGCACGTCACGGCTAACCTCGGTACCAGCCTCGAAGACAACTACTCGAGCTCTACGGGCTTTGGCGGCAACATCCTCAAGGTGCCCAACGTGTTCTCGTCGGCCACCCTCGACCCTGCCAACAACCGCGGCTCCGACTCGCAGTTCCGCAAGCGCGGCACCGCCGTCTTCGGCAGTGTGGAGACCAGCTGGCGCGACATGCTCTATCTCACCCTCACCGGTCGCAACGACTGGAGCTCGCTGCTCGTCAACGCCAAGGAAGAGTCGTTCTTCTATCCCTCAGTGGGTCTCTCGGGCGTACTCACCAAGATGCTCAAGCTGCCGGAGGTCATCTCCTTTGCCAAGGTGCGCGCCTCGTACACCGAGGTGGGCTCGCCCATTCCCGACCGCTATCGTGGCGTCACCCGCGGCACCATCACCTACGGCCTGTCAAATGGCGTGCCGTCGACACGCACCGTGATGCCCTTCTACGACTTTAAGGCTGAGCGCACACGCTCGTGGGAGCTGGGTATGAACCTGCGCATGTTTGAAAGCAAGCTTAACTTCGACCTTACCTGGTACCACTCCAACACCTACAACCAGACCTTCAATGCCACCCTCTCGGCTACAGCACCCTATTCGAGCATGTATATCCAGGCGGGTGACATCCAGAACCAAGGCATAGAGATGTCGCTGGGCTACAACGACCAGTGGGGCGACTTCGGCTACAGCACCAGCCTGGTGTATGGCCGCAACGTCAACAAGGTGAAGAGGCTGGTACACAACTACGACACGGGCATGGGCACGGTGGTCGACTTCACCGAGACCTCGGCCGGCGGCGGTTATATCCGTGAGGGCGACTCGATGGGCGAC
Source organism: uncultured Prevotella sp. (assembly GCA_964493905.1). Lineage (GTDB taxonomy): Bacteria > Bacteroidota > Bacteroidia > Bacteroidales > Bacteroidaceae > Prevotella. The sequence continues at coordinate 680 of CAZBQA010000013.1, read as the reverse complement.
GTCTATGTCACCAAAGTGCTCAAGCGCGATGAGCAGGGCCGCATCGCCGTCGACGAGAACGGCAACATCGCCTCGATGGAGCTGCCCGAAGGCTACCACCTCAAGATAGGGCACACCACGCCCGATTTCACTATGGGCTGGCGCAACAGCTTCACATGGAAGAACCTCTCGTTCTCGTTCCTCATCAACGCACGCTTCGGCGGTATCGTCACCTCGGGCACACAGGCCGTTCTCGACCAGTATGGGGTGTCGAAGGCATCGGCGCTGGCCCGCGAGGCAGGCGGCGTGCGGGTGGCCGACGGACAGATCATCGACCCAGAGAAATATTACAGCGTCGTGGGTGGTGAGCAGCTGACAGCCTACTATTACTACAGCGCCACCAACATCCGACTGCAGGAGGCCAACATCAGCTACCAGCTGCCCACCCGCATGTTTGGAACTACCTTCCCGAAGATCACACTGTCGCTCATCGGACGCAACCTGTTTATGCTCTACAACAAGGCACCGTTCGACCCCGAGATCGCAGTCTCTACCGGCACCTACGGCTATGGCAGCGACTACTTCGGCCAGCCCAGCCAGCGCAGTCTCGGATTCAGTGCAAAAGTTCAATTCTAACCCTGTTTACCTTATGAAACGTACATGATCGGCTTTCGCCAAAGGGAATGAAAAGGGAATTTTGT
>CAZBQA010000012.1:0-56767 GCA_964493905.1 uncultured Prevotella sp. | reverse complement strand
GTGCCCAATTTTCCCGAGCTGCGCTCGCTCGATGTGCTGAAGACACTGTTCTAAGACATGCCTGGCCAGGCCGTGGGGACGGATAACTATGTGCGTGCGGTATGCAAAGAATATACAGAATAGGGCCTTCCTGGTCCCGATTTATACATTTGACATATATTCTGTACATTCATGATACGTGAAATCAATAATTAACTCTTTATTTTGAAATATTAGTCATTATGCTTTAAATGATGGATAAAATGTGTCATAATGAACATTATTTTAATGAATATTGAAAAATATTATCCAAAATATTTGCACAATATATAAATTCTTTTTAACTTTGCGGCAGAAAGGTTAACGTTTTGCAGCCTGGTGTGTGCGCCGACAGATGCCTTTCGCTGCCGACATAGATTTTGGGTTCTTGACGACAAGAACAGAACAGGATATATATAGTGGTATTTATTATTGTATTATTATTTTAAAGAGAGAGAGAAAGATGATGAAAAGACTTATGATGATGATGGTCGGAGCCACGATGTAATGTGGCGTGGTTCTGGCCCAGACCCAGGTTCGCGGAACCGTTGTCTCTTCTGAGGACGGTGAGCCTATCGTGGGTGCGTCGGTCCTGGTGGCAGGTACCAAGATGGGTACCATTTCTGACTCTGAGGGTAATTTTACCCTGTCGGTGCCCGCCAACGGCAAGTTGCAAATTTCTTATCTAGGCATGCAGACCCAGCAGGTGACAGCCAAGAACAACATGATGGTAAAGCTGATGCCTGAAGACAATACCCTGAACGATGTGGTGGTGACCGCCTTGGGCGTGTCGCGTGAGAAGAAGGCCCTGGGCTACGCCGTGAGCGAGGTGAAGGGCAGCGACCTGATCAAGTCGCGCGGCGGACTGAACAACCCCGTCAACGCGCTGACGGGTAAGGTGGCCGGCTTGCAGATCTCGTCGGGTGCGGGAAGCATGGGCGGTTCGTCGAAGATCCTCATCCGTGGCGTGAGCTCGCTCTCGGGTAACAACCAGCCTCTCTTTGTGGTCGACGGTGTGCCCATCGAGGGTGCCGACTACAACTCCACCGAGACGGCACGCGGCGGTGGCGGTTACGACTACGGTAACCTCATTCAGGATATCAACCCCGACGATATCGACAACATATCGGTGCTCAAGGGATCGGCCGCCACGGCACTCTATGGCAGTCGCGCCTCCAACGGTGTCATCATGATCACCACCAAGCGGGCCAAGGCCGGCTCGGGCCTCAATGTGGAGTTTACCTCGACGCTCGGTTTCGAGAAGGTGACCAAGCTGCCCAAGCTGCAGAGTCAGTATGGTGGTGGCTACGGTTACGCCGGCGAATACGTTTATGGCTACGAGGGCGATGACTTCGGCACCACCACCATCAATGGTGTGGAGTATACCGTGCCCGACTATGGCATGGACGAGAGCTGGGGACCGAAGCTCGATGGCCGACAGGTGCTCTCGTGGTACGACCTGGCCAAATGGGAGGCCGGCGGCAAGGTGGGCAACCCCACCACCTCGGCCTGGAGCCCCGCCACGTCCGACTTCCGCGACTTCTTCGAGACCGGTGTGTCGTACACTAACAACGTGGCCGTGTCGCAAGCCCACGAGAACAGTGCCTTCCGCATCTCTTACACCAACACCTCGCTTAACGGTTACCTGCCCAACAGCAGTCAGTATAAGAATACCTTCAGCGTGACGGGCAACATGATGAGCAAGGACAAGAAGTTTAACGTCTTCACGGCTGTCAACTTCTTCAACAACCGCACCAAAGGCCGTCAGGACACCGGCTATGGTGACAACAACATCATGGTGAAGTTTACCCAGTGGGGACAGCGCCAGCTCAACATCGATGAGCAGAAGGACCTTTACCAGTATCCCGACGGCACGCAGGCCTCGTGGAACCGCGCCGGCGTCGACGACCCCACGCCTGAGTATCACAACAACGTGTATTGGAGCCGCTATATGAACTACGAGAACGACTCACGCAACCGTATCTATGGTAATGTGGGTGTGAGCTACCAGATCCTGCCGCAGCTCAAGGCCCAGTATAAGGCCAACCTCGACTTCTATGTGGACAAGCAGTATGAGCGCAACGCCGTGGGCTCGCAGGAGCAGTCGCGCTACAGGGAGGTATCGAGACAGCAGTATGAGATGAACCACGAGTTCATGCTGATGTACCAGCAGGCATTTGGCGACTACAGTCTCTCGGCCAACGTGGGTGCTAACATCATGAAGCGCCACTATGAGTATGTTTACGGTGTGACACAGGGTGGCATCGCCATACCCCTGTACTACAACCTGGCCAACTCGGTGTCTACTCCAACGGCCTACAATTATAAAAGTGAGAAGGGTATCAACTCGCTCTTCGGTGATGTGACCGTGGGCTGGAAGAACATGCTCTACCTTGAAGGCACGCTGCGCGGTGACAAGTCGTCGACGCTGCCCTCGGGCAACAACACCTACGTTTATCCGTCTATCTCGGCCAGCTGGGTGTTCTCAGAGATACTTAAGAACAAACTGCCATGGCTCAGCTATGGTAAGGTGAGGGCAGGTTACTCGCGAGTGGGTAACGACACCGACCCCTATCAGCTGCTGTCGACCTATGCGCAGTACACCAATATTGACAGCTCGACGCCGGGTTATGTGCTGTCGAACACGCTCAGCAATGCCAACCTCAAGCCTGAGTCGACACGCTCGTGGGAGTTTGGTCTGGAGGCAGCCTTCCTCAACAACCGACTGGGTTTCGAACTGACGTTCTACACCACCACCACCAAGGACGAGATCCTGCCGCTGTCGGTGTCGGGTACCACGGGTTACCTCTATAAGATGGTCAACTCGGGTGAGATACAGAACAAGGGTCTGGAGTTTGCCTTCCACGCCACACCGGTGAAGACCCGCGACTTTGAGTGGAACACCAACATCACCCTGTCGCACAACAAGAACAAGGTGAAGAGCCTGAGCGAAGGCGTGGACTACTACCGTATCACCACCGCGCCGTTCAGTGCAGAGATTGGTGCCGTGGTGGGTGAGGAGTACGGTGTCATCCGTACCACCAACTACCTCTACGACGCTGAGGGCCATAAGCTGGTGGATCCCAATACGGGTCTCTACCTCGCCACCGACTCTTATGAGAGCGTGGCCAGCATCTACCCCGACGTGACGGGTGGATGGGTCAACACCTTCAGGTATAAGAACTTCGATGCCAGCATCCAGTTTGACTTCTCGCGCGGCGGACACTATTTCTCCACCACTTATATGTGGGGTATGTATTGCGGTATGTTTGAGGAGACCGCTGCCAACGGCGTGCGTGAGAACGGCATCGTGACCGACGGGTATGTGGCCGCCGTGGACGCCAGCGGAAACCTCATCCAGAATGCAGACGGTACCTACCAGAGCAGCGGCAAGAACACCATGACGGTGTCGGCACGCGACTACTACGAGAACTACTACAGCGGTCCAGGCGCACAGAGCGTGCTGAGCTCCGACTACGTCAAGCTGCGCGAGATCAATGTGGGCTATACCTTCAACTTCAAACCCACGAGCATCGTCAAGTCGCTGCGCCTCTCGGCCTACGGTCGCAACCTGGCCATCTGGGGGCCCGACGTGAAGCACTTCGACCCCGAGATGATTGTCACCAGCTCAGGCAACGTGCAGGGTATTGAGGGTGGTGCCACCCCGATGGTGGCTACATTCGGTGTTACCGCAAATGTTAAATTCTAAATCAAGGGAGGAACAAATATGATGAACAAGTTTCTGAAATATATCATGATGGGTGTCGCCGTGTGCTCGCTCGCCGCGTGCGAAGACCTGGAAGACATGAACAACAACCCCAACAGACCATCGGCAGTGCCCTCGCACATGCTGATGGAGGGTGCACAGAAGTGGACCATGGACAATATCTATGACGTATGGTTCAGCGGCCGACAGTGTCTGGTCTATGCGCAGCAGTGGAGTCAGCGCAACTATACCGAGGAGGACCGTTACCAGATCCGTGAGTCGGTGAACAACAACTATTTCAATTACCTCTATATGGGCATGGCCAACTTCGACAAAGTGATCAAGGCCAACCAGGATGAGGCCACGGCGGCCACCAACTCGGCCTATGGTGCCAACAGCAACCAGATTGCCGCGGCCATGATCATGAAGGTGTGGCTCATGGATGTCATCACCGATACGTGGGGCAGCGTGCCCTATTCGGAGATAGCTCAGCTGGAGGACAAGGGAGTGCTGTATGCCAAATATGATGACCAGAAGGATATCTATGCCGGCATGATCAGCGACCTGACCAAGGCTGTGGAGATGATCGACGAGAGCCAGCCCGCCTTCACCTCGGGCGACGTCATCTACGGGGGCGATGCTACGAAGTGGAAGAAGTTTGGCAACTCGCTCAAATGCCGTCTGGCCATTCACGTGTCGAAGGTGGACCCCAACTGGAAGTCGTATATCAAGGAGGCATTGGCCAGTGGTGTGATGACGAGCAACGACGATGCGGCGAAGTTTACCTATGCCGCCTCGGGCACCGACTATTGTAAGTTCTATGAGGGCTATTATGTAGATCGTCGTAACGACTTCAGCATCAACAAGACACTGGTAGACCTGATGAAAGGCCAGCGCGACACGCTGAACAGCAAGTCGCATCCTTGGGAGGGGGTAGTAGACCCACGCCTGCAGGTTTACACCACGGTGAACAGCGAGGACAGCGTGTATAACGGCATGTGCGTAGCCACAAGCACGGGTGTACAGGCCAAGATTTATGTTCAGGACAATGTGCCCAACTGGTATTACAACCCTCCGGTGTGTCTGTCGAAGACTTATGCCGTGCCCTTGATGACCTACGCTGAGCAGAAGTTCATAGAGTGTGAATATAACGGCTACGATGCCGCCGACTACGAGGCCGGTGTACGCGCGTCGTTGGAATACTGGTACGACATTGCGGGAGCGAGCCTCGCAAAGTCGGTAGAGGATGCCTATGTGGCTGCGGTGAGCCAGACGGTGGATGCAGAGACCTGCGCCATACAGAAATACATAGACCTCTTTACCAACGGCACGGAGGCTTGGACCGAGATACGCCGCACGGGCTATCCCAACCAGATTGTACGTCCGCGAGAATATTGTGCTAAACTGGGCACGACGACGTATGCTTTTACGCCGTTGAGCGATACCAAGGGCGATATCATCTCGCGTGTGAAGTACCCCACCAATGAAAGTACGCTCAACGGCACCAACTGGGAGGCTGCCGTAGCCAAACTCACTGACGGTACCAACAACTACTACAGCAAGATGTACTGGGATGTGCGTACCTCGACGTATGACCATCCGGCGAACAAATAAATCTCTTTAAAACGTGGCGTCGCTCAACCATGGCGACGCATTAGACCTGTTTTCTTCAGGTCTGTTTTATGAGATGGCTACACTGGCGCGTGGGGCGTCGGTGTAGCATTTTTGTTTGTGGGTCTTACAGAAAACGCCCAGACTCGCCCGGCCATCTTGATGGTTGCGGGTGAATCCGGGCGTTGTGTGGACAATGGGGTGAGGTCTGGATGCCAGTCCTCGGTGCCGGGACCTTAGGCCAGGAGCTTGCGGACGATGGCAGAGAGAACCTTGCCGTCGGCCTTGCCGGCCATCTGTTTGGTGGCTAGACCCATGACCTGGCCCATAGCCTTCATATCGGTGGCACCGGTCTGGGCGATGATGTCTTTGACCTGCGCCTCAATTTCCTCCTCGGTGAGGGGCTGGGGCAGATATTCTTTGATGACGGCCACCTGGGCCAACTCGGCATCGGCGAGCTCCTGACGGCCGGCCTTAGTATAGGTGTCGGCACTCTCCTCGCCTTGTTTGGCGAGTTTCTGCAGGATTTTCATGGCTGCGTCGTCCTCCAGGGTGTCGTTGGCGCCGGGAGCCGTCTTGGCCTCGATGAAGTATTTCTTAATGTTGCGAAGTGCCTCCAGACGCACTTTGTCGCGGGCTTTCATGGCCGAGCGGATGTCGCTGCTGACCTGATCGAATAATGTTGACATAGCGTATGTTTACTTTGATTCTCATGCAAAACTGATCACCCCTTGCACGGTGTCAGCCTTGTCATCGTTATCGTTATCGCGTTTGTTGCCGTTGGCCTGGTTGCGTATCTCATCGAGCATCTGGCGAGTGCGCTTGTAGGTCGGCGTGTTCTCTACGGCCAGGATAACATCCTCGTTGTCGAGGTCATCCTGATTGAAGATGTAGATGTGTGGACGACGCTTGTACTTGGTATTCTTGGCATCGGTGGCATAGTAGCGGTTGCGGCGGTCTTGGCGCTCGGCAGCCTTCTCCTCTTCCTCGGCAATGCGGTTGGCCTCCTCCTGTGAGCGGCGGCTGAGCCGGTCTTTGGGTTCCACATCCTCGATGCCGAAACCTGTGGCCAGGATGGTGACCTTGACCTTCTTCTCCAGGTCGGGGTCGATGGCCAGTCCCCATTTGATCTCAAAGTCTTCGCCAAACTTGGCCATGAAGTCGTTCACATCGTTCATCTCTTCCATCATGAGGCCCTGCTGCTCTTTCTTCTCGCTGGAGAAGGTGATGGAGAGCAGGATCTTCTTGGAGTTGAAGACGTTGTTATCGTTGAGCAGCGGTGAGTTGAGGGCGTCTTCAATAGCCTTCTTCACACGTCCCTCGCCTTCGCCGTAGCCTGTACTCATGATGGCTACGCCACCGTCTTTGAGCACGGTCTTCACATCGTTGAAGTCGAGGTTGATGAGTCCGTGGATGGTGATGATCTCTGCGATGCTCTTGGCGGCCACGCTCAGCGTGTCGTCGGCCTTGCCGAAAGCATCGAGCACGGTGAGCTCGGGATAGATCTCGCGAAGACGCTCGTTGTTGATGACCAGCAGGGCATCGACGTGCTTGGCCATCTCCTCAACGCCGTCGAGAGCCTGGTCGATTTTCCTGGGGCCCTCAAAACGGAAGGGGATGGTGACAATGCCCACCGTGAGGATACCCATGTCCTTGCTCACCTCGGCGATGACCGGTGCCGCACCGGTGCCGGTGCCACCACCCATGCCTGCGGTGATGAAGGTCATCTTGGTGCCGTCATCTAGCATGTGGCGTATCTCGTTGATACTCTCCATGGCGGCCTCACGGGCACGTGTGGGTCGGTTTCCGGCTCCCAGACCTTCCTTGCCGAGCTGCAGATGCACGGGTACGGGTGAGTCGTTGAGTGCCTGGGCATCGGTGTTGCAGAGCACAAAGGTCACATCGTGAATACCCTCACGATACATGTGGTTTACCGCATTGCCACCGCCGCCACCAACACCGATGACCTTGATGATGCTGTTCTTTTTTTCTGGATCGCCGAAATCAAGAATAGACGGCTTCTTGTTTTCTGTCATATTGTTGTCTGCCATAATGGTCTGTCTTAAATGGTTGATTCCTGTTTACTCGTCGTCTTCTACAATCTTCTTGCCGAAGTTCTTGAGGCTGTTGATGGTCTTATGCAGCCATGAGTTCTGGCGTTTCTCCAGTCGCCGACGCTCCTCCTCGGCCTCCTCGGCTTTGCGGCGTGCTTCGTCTTCGATCTGTTTCTTGCGGCGTGCCTCCTCGTCGGCAGCCTTTTCAGCCTCGGTTTGTACGATGCCCTTACCTGTGATCTCGCTCAGGGGGCGAGGTTCCTTGGGGGGCTCTGCCGTGATGGGCGTGGGCTTTTCGGTGCCGAAGAGGTTGTTGCTGATCTCCTCGCCGGCACAGTTCATGTCGCCCTTGGCCAGTAGGCCCAGGATGGTACACATGGTGCCGTCTTTGGCTGTAATGACAGGATTGTTGGAGTTGATGGTCTGCGAGACAAACTTGGCAATCCTAATCTTCTCTACGTGTGTATGGTTGCGGAAAGCACGGTCGATATTCTTCAGGTTTGAGGCACCTCCCGTAAGGATGATGCCTCCGATGAGCTTATCGTAAAATTCAGAAGGCACCTGGCACCATACGTTCTCGATGATCTCCTGCACGCGGCCTTCGACGATGTCTACAAACTTGCGCATCTCCACCGAACGGTCGCCGTCGATGGGATAGGTCTTGTCGGCATCCAGTTCATTGGTGTCGGTGTAGGCACTGGCATATTGTAGCTTCAACTCCTCGGCGTCGCGCTCCTCGATCTGGAGTGAAGCGATGTCTTTGGTGATGTTGTTGCCACCCAAGGGGATGACCGCCAGATGACGTAGGATGTTCTTATGGTAGACCGATACCGTAGTGGTGTCGGCACCCATGTCGACGAGCACGCAGCCGCCACGGCGCTCGGCATCGGTCAGCACGTTGTCGGCCAGAGCCAAGGGCGAGAGGTACATCTCTGCGATGGCGATGCCGGCATTGTCGAAGCATTTGTTGATGTTGCGATAGAAGGTCTTGCGCCAGAGAATATTGAGGAAGTTGCCCTCCAGGCGCGAGCATTGGATGCCCACGGGGTCGAGCTGGAACTGATTGTCAACCCGGTACTCCTGGGTGGCAGCGTCCAGGATTTCCAGCTCAGGATATTGCATGCTACGGTTGGCATCCATGAGCTCGTTGATCATGTCTTGTGTCACGATGGTGTCCCCAGGCAGATCTTTGACAATGGTGTTCATGACACTGCGGATAGACTGTCCGCCTACGCCCACGTAGACGTGCGCAATCTTCGATTTGAGCGTTGTCTCCAGTTTCTTCACGATGTTGGTGAGCGTCTGCACGGTCTTGTCGATGTTATAGACCACCCCTTTGCGAATGCAGGAGGTAGCGTCTTCTCTCACGACAGAAAGCACGGAGATGCTGCCGTCAAGGTTCTTCTTGCCTGCAATGCCGGTCATCTTGGATGAGCCTAGCTCGATTGCTACTATAAATTCTGCCATAGGTGTATGATAATTATCAATTCAAGTTTCGTTTCTTACAAATGATCTGGTTGTCAAATTCAACGTTGATATATGAATATTTGTTCCATCCAGCTTGCGAAAGCCCATAGATATAGAACTTCTTGAGACGGTCCATCTTCTTGTTCACATAGTCGGTGACGAGTTTCTTTCTTTCGTTCACATACTTGGTCTCGGGCAGCTGTCCGATATAGATGATGTGGTTGCCCACGCGCGGCACCAGTTCCACACCGCGGTCGCGCAGCACGTTGATCTGCACCACCTGGTTTTTCCAGAACTCGTCGTTCATCAAAGCCTTGGCCAGATGCGACACGTAGTTGTGGGCATACCATTTGTTGATATAGCCCGTGGCTATGATCAGGTCGCTCGTGTAGTGCGAGTTGGGCATGATGCTGTTGTTGTCGTCCAGGTAATAGTCGTCGCCGTTGACAGCCTTGATGCGCACGGTGGGCATTCGCTGGGTGAGGTTGATGCACACGTGCCCATCCTCGGTCTTGTAGCACTCGGCTGTCTTGACAAACGAACTCAACTTCAACGTCTCCTCGATCCTCCTGACATTGACCTCTTTCAAGGGCTTGGCCAGCGGATAGAGTTTGCTTTTCTCTAGGCGCGCCTTGATCTCCGGTGCCGTGATAAAGCCATTGGTGGCCTCGTCTTGGATATTGATGTTCACCTGGGTACACACATGCGATACCTCATTGGGCTTGTTGAAAGCCATGAAGGCAACGACAATGTAAGCGGCCAGCACTACATCGAGTGTAACGAGAAGTGTCTTTTTCCAGTTGATGCGCATCATATACTCTTATCCGGGCCAGAGGCCTAAAACGGTCTGCCCGGCTCCTTGTTTATCTTTATTGCTTAGCCTCCAATATCTTGGCAATCTGTGGCACGTCGTTGTCGAGGTCTCCGGCACCCAGCACGATGAGCACGTCGAAGTCGCGCTCCTTCACCAGTTTCAGTACATCGCTCTTGAGAATGATACTCTTTTCCACTTCCGGGCGGAGGTTGTCGTAGATGATTTGCGACGTGATGCCCGGGATAGGGGCTTCGCGGGCAGGATAGATCTCGGTGAGGATCACCTCATCGAAGTGGCTCAGCGCATCGGCGAACTCCTTGTAGAAGTCGCGGGTACGGGTGTAGAGGTGAGGCTGGAAGATAGCCGTAATCTTGCGGTCTTTGTAGAGCTCCTTGAGGCTCTTGGCACTCTGCAGGATCTCCTTGGGATGGTGGGCATAATCGGAGAGGAACACGTGCCTGTCGTTGCGGATCTTGAAGTCGAAGCGACGGTCTACGCCGTGGTAGGTCTTCATGCCATAGCGCAGCTCATCGGCTGTGCATCCGTTGAGCTGGGCAAGGGCCATGGCAGCCACACCGTTCTCGATGTTGATGGGCACAGGCTGTCCCAGCACTACGTTCTTGACATTCTCCACAGGCGAGACGAAGTCGAAAGTAATCTCGCCGTTGGCGATGTTGATGTTCTCGGCATGGAAGTCACCCTCGTCGCGGCTGTAGTCGTAGATCTTGACGCCAGGCTGCACGTTGGCTTCCATCTCGAGTCCCTTGCGCATGATAAGGGCGCCACTGGGTTGGATGAGCTCGGTGTAGTGGCGGAAACTCTCCAGATAGGCCTCCTTGGTGCCGTAGATGTCGAGGTGGTCGGGGTCGGTGGCCGTGATGACGCTCATCCACGGGCGCAGCCAGTGGAACGAACGGTCGAACTCATCGGCTTCGATGACCACATAGTCGCTGTCGTCCGAGAGGATATAGTTGGTGCCATAGTTCTTGGAGATGCCGCCAAGGAAGGCGTTGCAGTCTACATGGCTCTGGTGCATGATATGGGCGCACATGGTCGACGTGGTGGTCTTGCCATGGGTGCCGGCCACGCAGAGTCCCTTATGTGTGCGGGTGAGGGTGCCCAGCACCTGTGCCCGCTTCTCGATGACGAAACCGCCGTCGCGGAAATATTGCAGTTCCTTGTGGTCAGCAGGTATGGCCGGGGTATAGATGACGAGGCATGATGCCTTGTCGCGGCAGGCATGAGGAATCTCATCCACATTCTCCTCATAATGTATCACCATACCTTCCTTTTCCAGTTGGCGTGTGAGGTCGCTCGGTGTGCGGTCATATCCGGCCACCACCAGACCTTTGTGGATGAAATATCTGGCGATGGCACTCATGCCGATGCCGCCGGCTCCAACGAAATAAACAGCTTTGATATCTTTCAGTTCCATTTCTCTCTTCATTATTCACTTCTTTCCCCAGGCCAGTTTCACCACCTCGTCGGCAATGATGTCGGCCGAATTTTTGAGTCCCAGCTTCTCGATGTTCTCGCTCAGAGAGGCCAACTTGGCATCGTCGTGGATGGTGCCCAGGGCTGTCGACAGCAGTGCATCGGGGGCATCAGCATCCTTGACATAGACCGCCGCGTCTTTGTTGACCAGGGCCATGGCATTCTTCGTCTGGTGATCCTCAGCCACGTTGGGACTGGGTACGAGAATCACAGGTTTGCCGATGAGACAGAACTCGCTGATCGAGCTGGCTCCGGCCCGGCTGATCACCAGGTCGGCAGCCTGATAGGCGGCCCCCATGTCGCTGATGAAGTCGAGTACCTTGAGGTTGGGAATCTCGCCGAAGTCGGCCACAGCCTTGTTCATCTCTTCGTTATAGTATTTGCCGGTCTGCCAGATAAACTGTACCTCGGCCGCCTTTACCTCTTTGAGGTGCTTGCTCATGCTCTCGTTGATGGTACGTGCGCCGAGGCTGCCGCCCACCAGCAGGATGGTCTTCTTGTTGGGATCGAGTCCGAAAGCCTTGCGCGCTTCTTCCTTTGAGACTGTTGCCTCGAGCACATTCTGGCGCACGGGGTTGCCGGTCATGATGATTTTCTCGGCCGGGAAGAACCGGTCCATCCCTTCGTAGGCCACACAGATCTTGGCCGCCTTTTTGGCCAGCAGCTTATTGGTCACTCCGGCATAGCTGTTTTGCTCCTGTATCAGACAGGGAATACCTTTATCGGCGCATACGTTCAGCGTGGGTCCACTGGCATATCCCCCCACACCCACGGCCACCATAGGCTTGAAGTCGCGGATGATTCTCTTGGCCATGCGCTGGCTTTTCCATATCTTGAAGAGCACGGCGATGTTCTTCAGCAGATGCTTGCGGTCGAAGCCACTGATGGGCAGTCCTTTGATTTCGTAGCCAGCAGCCGGCACGCGTTGCATCTCCATACGACCAAGTGCGCCCACAAACAGGATTTTTGCTTCCGGGTGTTTGGCTTTGATGGCGTTAGCGATGGACACGGCGGGAAAGATGTGCCCGCCGGTACCGCCTCCGCTGATGACGATTCTCAATTCTTTATCCATGTCATCTTGTTTTGTCGCCTCGTGTGGGCGACCTTGTTGATTCACCTTAATATATTTGGCAAAAGTAATTAAAAAAAATATCTTTTGATCATTTTCGCGCTATTTTCTTTATTTCTAGGGCGATAAGTCGGTACCGTTGCAACCTTGCTTTTAAGGTGGCCTTCTCTACCGACGGCTATGGCTGGTGTCTGTCGCTCATGCGGTTGCCGTGGCGGGCTTGCCGCTCTCGCCGTCTGTTACCGCATTTTTCTTGGCCGACCTGCTCACGCTGAGTATCACCCCGATATAGATACAGTTGAGAATGCTCGATGTGCCACCCTTGCTGACAAGCGGCAGTGGTTGTCCGGTGACAGGTGCCAGCCCCACGGCCACACACATGTTGAACAAGGCCTGGGTGACCAAGAGCAGGGCCAGTCCCATAGCAAGGAATGCCGGGAAGTTGTTCTCGCAGCGGTTTGCGATACGTCCCGTGCGGAAGAGCAGGATGATATAAAGCATCGCCACGAAGAATGCCCCCAGTATGCCCGTCTCTTCGATGATGATGGCATAGATGAAGTCGGAGAATGCCTGCGACAGGAAGTCACGCTCCACCGAGTTGCCTGGGCCCTTGCCCACGATGTTTGATGAGGCTATGGCGATGTTGGCATGTCCCACCTGTCCGTCTTTGTCGAGGTCGAATTTCTCCGGTGGCACCTCCTTGCTGTTGAGGAATTTGTCGATGCGCGACTTCCAGGTGTCGAACCTGTGGAATATGCCGCCGCCATCCTTGTCCTTGGTTTGTTCCTGGGCCAGCTGCTCGGTGAGGTTCTTGTTGGGGTTGGCTTCCTCAGTGTCTTTGCCGAAAATCATCACCATGGAGACCACCACCACTACCGCCATCACCACTCCGCCGATGAGTTTTCCCAGCTGTCGGGCCGGCACCCGGCCGATCACCATCATGAAGAAGATCACCGCACAGAGCAGTGCCGCCGTCGAGAGGTTCTCGGCCATGATGAGCGGTATGATGAACAGGCATACAATGAGGATATACTTCATGGCGTGCTTGTCGGCACCATTGTCGGTCTGCATGGCACTCAGGATCTGTGCCGTGGCCAGGATCATCGTACCTTTGGCAATCTCAGAAGGCTGGAACTGCATGCCCAGAAGCGAGATCCAGCGCTGGGCGTCGTTGGTGGCCTGCCCGGCAAAATAGACCCACACCAAGGTCAGCACAGACACGACCAGCAGGATGGGCGTGGCTATCTTGAAGTATTTGCACTTGATGTTCAGCGTGACCACCATCAGGAAGACACCTATGCTGAGGATAAAGATATGCTTGATGATGGGCGTCAGATAACTGCCGCTCTTGTAAGTCAGTCCCGACGATGCAGAGAACACCTCCACCACACTGATGATGCAGAGGAAGAAGAACACCATCCAGATGACCTTGTCGCCTTTGAAGATATTTCCTAGTTTCTTGTCCATTCAATGATTTCTCACTTGGTTGTCAGTCGGCAGCCGCCCATGTCGTGTAGCGGTTGGCTGCCGACGCATGTCGTCTCATAGGTTGCGCACCAGCGTCTTGAACTGCTCGCCACGGTCCTCCATGTTCTTGAAGAGGTCGAAGCTGGCACAGCATGGCGAGAGCAGCACGGTGTCGCCAGGCTTGGCCATCTCGTAGCAGGCGGCCACACAGTCTTTCATCGAGTGGGTGTCGCGCACCGGGATGCCCAGACCATCGAAGTTGTCGTGCAGCTTCTGGTTGTCGGCACCGAGGTACACCAGTCCCACACACTTCTGTCTCACCAGGTCAAGGATGGCACTGTAGTCGTTGCCCTTGTCCTTGCCGCCGATGATAAGGATGGTTGGGGTGCGCATGCTCTCCAGCGCATACCAGCAGGCATCGACGTTGGTGGCCTTCGAGTCGTTGATGTAGTGTACGCCCCGCACCTCGCACACCTTCTCCAGTCGGTGCTCCACGCCAGGGAAGTCGCTCAGGCTCTTGCGGATGATCTCATTCTTGATGCCGCTGATGTCTGATGCCAGTCCTGCGGCCAGCGAGTTGTAGATGTTGTGCTTGCCGGTGAGCGACAGCTCCTCCTGTTCCATATTGAACGGGGTGGGGTACTCTAGTTTGTACTGTCCCTCCTCCATGTAGCCGATGCTGCCTTTCTCCTTGAGTTCCGAGAAGGGGCATTGCACGGCCTTGATGTCATACTTGTCGAGCTCGCGCTTGATCACGGGGTCGTCGTTCCAGTAGATAAAGCTGTCGTCCTTCGTCTGGTTCTGTATGATGCGCATCTTGGCGTCGACATAGTTCTGGAAGTCGTAGTCGTAGCGGTCGAGATGGTCGGGCGTGATGTTCAGCAGGATGGCAATGTCGGCACGGAAGTCGTACATGTTGTCGAGCTGGAAAGAACTGAGCTCGATGATGTAGTATTCGTGCGGGTCCTCGGCCACCTGCAGGGCCAGGCTGCGGCCGATGTTGCCGGCCAGTCCCACGTCGTAGCCTGCCGACTTGAAGATGTGGTAGATGAGCGACGTCGTCGTCGTCTTGCCGTTGCTGCCGGTGATGCAGATCATCTTCGAGTGGGTGTAGCGTCCCGCAAACTCAATCTCGCTGATGATGTGTGTGCCTTGCTCCATCAGCTTGGCCACCATGGGTGCCTCCTTGGGTATACCCGGGCTCTTGATGACCTCATCGGCGTTGAGGATCTTCTCCTCGGTATGTTGGCCTTCTTCCCATTCGATGTCGTGGTCGTCCAGTATCTTCTTATATTTGTCCTTGATCTGCGACATGTCTGATACAAACACGTCGAAACCTTTTTTCTTGGCCAGCACGGCGGCTCCTGCGCCACTCTCGGCTGCTCCTAAAACAACTATTCTTTTCATCTTGTCTACATTATTCTATTATCATTCTTCCCACAGTCACCCTCGTCTGACTGTTATCTGATCTTCAGGGTGATGATCGTCAGAGCCGCCAGTATGATGGTGATGATCCAGAAACGGATGGTAATCTTGGCCTCGTGCTTAGGCGAGTGCGGGCTCTTGATGAGGTAGGTGCAGTCGGGCTCGAGCTGCTCGTCGGTCACGCGGAAGTTGTCGTGGATGGGCGTGCGCTTGAAGATACGCTGCTTGATGCCCTTGCGCTTGCCAAGCTTGTAATACCACACCTGGCAGATCACGCTGAGGCTCTCTACAAAGAATATGCCGCAGAGGATGGGCAGCAGCAGTTCCTTGTGGATGATGACGGCGCACACGCCGATGATGCCTCCGATAGTGAGCGAACCGGTATCGCCCATGAACACCTGCGCCGGATAGGCGTTGTACCACAGGAATCCGATGAGCGCCCCCACAAAGGCACACATAAACACCACCAACTCTTGCGACCCCGGTATATACATGATGTTGAGGTAGGCCGCAAACTCCATGTGCGAGCTCACATACGCCAGTATACCCAGGGCTACGCCAATGATGGCCGAGTTGCCCGCCGCCATGCCGTCCATGCCATCGTTGAGGTTGGCCCCATTGCTCACGGCCGTCACCACCAGGATGGTCATGACGACAAAGAGAATCCATCCCGCCGCCGTCTTATGCTTGCCGAATATCGACATGATCTGCGAGTAGTCGAGGTTATGGCCCTTGACGAAGGGGATGGTCGTCTTCAGCGTCTTTCGGGCATCTGCCCGGTGCTTGATGACCACCTCCTGTCCTTGACGCTCAAGCACGATGTTCTCGTTCGACTTCACATCGGGCGAGGCCCAGAGCACCAGACCCACGATGAGGCCTATGCCGATCTGTCCCACAATCTTGTATTTGCCTTTCAGACCCTCCTTGTTGCGGTGGAAGATCTTGATGAAATCGTCCATTCCACCGAGAAATCCCAGCCACACCGTGGTGATGATCATCAGGATGAGATAGATGTTGCGCAGCCTGCCGAGCAGCAGCACGGGAATGAGTATCGAGGCAATGATGATGACGCCGCCCATCGAGGGCACGCCGATCTTCTTCACGCCGAACGGGTCGATCTTCTCGTCGCGTTGTGTCTCGGTGATTTGCTTTCGCTTGAGATACTTGATGAACTTCTCGCCAAACCAGGCTGAGATGACCAGCGACAGGATGAGGGCCAGCAGGGCACGGAATGAGATATATCCCCACACGCGGGCCCCTGAGATGCCAAACTGTTCGAGGAACCTGAAAAGATAGTACAGCATAATTTCTTTATGTTTTGGGTTGGTCTTGTTAGATGCCGAAGATGTCGCGCACCACCTCCCTGTCGTCGAAGTGATGCTTTACGCCCTTGATCTCCTGGTAGTCCTCATGGCCCTTTCCGGCAATGAGAATCACGTCGCCCTTGCGGGCCAGCGTGCAGGCTGTCTTGATGGCCTCCCTGCGGTCGGCAATGCTGATGACC
Source organism: uncultured Prevotella sp. (assembly GCA_964493905.1). Lineage (GTDB taxonomy): Bacteria > Bacteroidota > Bacteroidia > Bacteroidales > Bacteroidaceae > Prevotella. The sequence continues at coordinate 40,138 of CAZBQA010000012.1, read as the reverse complement.
TTCTTGCGCTGCTGCTCGTTGAGTCCGGCCAGCATGTCGTTGATGATGTCCTGAGGCTCCTCGAATCGAGGGTTGTCGCTGGTGATGATCACCTGGTCGCTCTGCCTCACAGCCTCTTGTGCCATCAGCGGGCGCTTGCCCTTGTCGCGGTTGCCGCCTGCGCCGCACACGGTGATGACGTGTCCCTTGCCGTCGAGCACCTCGTGGATGGCATTGAGCACGTTCTCCAGGGCATCGGGCGTGTGGGCATAGTCGACAATGGCCGTGAAGCCCTCGGGCGACTGTATGGGCTCCAGTCGTCCGCTCACGCTGTGCAGCGTGCTCAGGGCCACCAGTATCTCTTCGGGCTGTTTGCCCAGCATGCGGGCTGCGCCATACACAGCCAGCAGGTTGCTCACGTTGAACTTGCCGATGAACTGCACGCCCACCTCATGACCGTCGATGTCGAGGTACATGCCTGCAAAGTGCATCTCGATGACGCGGGCACGGAAGTCGGCCATCTGGCGCACCGAGTAGGTCTTGACGGTGGCCTTGGTGTTTTGCACCATCACCATGCCGTTCTTGTCATCGGCGTTGGTTACGGTAAAGGCCGTCTTGGGCAGCCCATCGAAGAACGCCTTCTTGGCATTGCGATAGTTCTCGAAGGTCTTGTGGTAGTCGAGGTGGTCGCGTGTGAGGTTGGTGAAGATGCCGCCTGCAAACTTCAGTCCGCCGATACGCTTCTGGGCAATGGCGTGGCTCGAACACTCCATGAAGGCATACTCGCAGCCGGCCTCCACCATACGTGCCAGCAGCATGTTGAGCTCGATGGGGTCGGGGGTGGTGTGGTCGGCCGGAATGGCCTCGTCTTCGATATAGTTGCACACCGTAGAGAGCAGGCCACACTTATGACCCATCTCACGAAACATATTATATAATAAGGTGGCGATGGTGGTCTTGCCGTTGGTGCCCGTCACGCCCACCAGTTGCAGCTTCTTCGACGGCTCGCCGTAGAACACGGTGGCCACTTTGCCCACGGCATCCTCGGTCGATTCCACCTGTACGTAGGTCACGCCCTCAGTCTTCTCTTCGGGCAGCTCCTCGCAGAGTATGGCCCTTGCTCCCAGTTCTATGGCTTTGGGAATAAACTTATGTCCGTCTACCTGTGTGCCTTTCTGGGCCACAAAGAGGTGTCCCTGTTCAATTTTGCGCGAGTCGATGTTTACGCCCGTGATGTCTGCGTCAGCGTTGCCAGTGATGGTCAGCGGCTTGACATTCTTCAGCAGCTCTTGTAGTTTCATATCTTGTCTTATGTTTTTTAAATCGTTGTTTGTCTCTTGTTTTTTGGGTCACTCCAGGGTGAGTGTGCAGACATCGCCCTTGCGGATGAGGTGCCCCGGCTCCAGACTCTGCTTGACCACCTTTCCGCGTCCTGCCAGCCGACACTTCACACCGCGCTTCTCGATGAGGTACACCGCGTCGCGGGCCCCCATGCCATGCACGTCGGGCACGTAGCGGTCGGCCAGGTTGTTGCGCTTGTATAGCGACACGGCGTTGGCCTGACGTTGAGCCAGTCCCCACACCTGCCCAATGGTCTTGCCGTTGGTGGCGAAATTGGTCTTTGTCTTGATGCCCAGGCTGGTGAGCACGAAGTCGGCCGAGAGGATGTTACCCTCTTTCACATCGGGAATGAGCACCGATGTAGAGTCGCGGGCATCGCGCACGTCAAGGCGTATGTCCTGGGCCATGATGCCTTCGGCAATGTTGTGGAACACCACGCCGCTCATGCCACCGCCCGAGGCTGGCAGGCCCGACTTCTGGATACACACGATGCAACTGTATCGGGGAGCGTCGGCAGGGAAGTAGCCTGCAAACGACAGCAGGTAGTTCACCTGTCCGCTCTTGTAGCCCGAGGCACCCTGCGAGATCTGTGCCGTACCCGTTTTGCCGGCCACCTGGAACGAGGTGGAGCCGGCCTTTTTGCCGAGTCCCTCGCTCACCACCTTGACCAGCATCTCCTGCATGTCCTTGATGACCTTGGGCGAGGCGATCTGTTCGTGTCCCTTTACCACCTGCGGCGGAAACTCCTCCACCACCTCACCATTCTTGATGGCTGCCTTCACAAAGCGGGGCTGCATCATGCGGCCGCCGTTGGCTATGGCGTTGTAGAAGGCCAGCGTAGAGATGGGCGGCACCTGCGTCTCGTAGCCGATGCTCATCCAGGGCAGGGCCGTGTTGCTCCAGTTCACCCACTCGCCGCGTTTGTTCTTTTTGGGCATGCGTACCTTGGCCGGACTGGCACCCACGATGGGGATATGCAAGTCGGCGGTGATGCCCGAGCGGTAGACGCCGCGCACAAACTTCTCAGGGTCGTTGTGATAGTATTCGTCGATGATGCGGCTCACGCCGATGTTCGAGCTCACCTTCAGCGTCTTGGGCAGGGTCATCACACCATATCCGCCACGCCGCCAGTTGTGGTCTTTCATGTCGCGCCCGTACATCGGCCATACACCGCAACCGGTGTCCACCACCTTGTTGGTGTCGCACATGCCGTCTTCCAGTGCGGTCATGATCGATACCGCCTTGAACACCGAGCCGGGTTCCAGCAGGTCGCTCACGGCGTGGTTCTTGATCTCACGGTATTTGCCGTCCACACACTTCTCCATGTTCACGATGGCCTTGACGTCGCCCGTGCCCACCTCCATGACGATAGCCACGCCCACGTTGCCGTTGATCTCCTGCAGCTCGTCGATGACCGCCCTTTCGGCCAGGTCTTGCATACCCACGTCGATGGTAGTCACGATGTCGCAGCCGTCGATGGGCGGCGTGTCCATGATGTCGAGAAACTTGTTGAGCACCTTACGGCGGTGTACGATGCCGTTGGTGCCGCGCAGCAGCGAGTCGTACGACAGCTCCAGACCGCACCGCGGCGTGCGACCCTCGTCCTTGGCTGCAAACATGTCGCCCACGGTGCGCCCGGCCAGCGAGCCGTAGGGGCGTTCACGGGCGTTGAGCTCATCCACGTGGAAACCGCTCTGTAGTTTCGACAGCCGAAACACCGGCAGCTGTTTCACCTCCGAGTAGGTGTTATAGTCTATGCGGCGGGCCCAGATGGGCCAGTGGCGCTTCATCTCCTTGCGTCCCTGCTCCAGATGCGCCTTGAACTCTGTACTGCTCTGTTCGGGGAATATCTCGTTCAGTCCTTTCGTAATGCTGTCGAGCTTGGCCGTCCACAACGAGTCGTTGCCCGCGTCGTGCAGCTGCTTGAAGTCCATGTAGATCTTAAACTCTGGCAACGACGAGGCCAGCAGCTGTCCGTCGCAGCTCAGGATGTTGCCACGGGCGGGCTCCACGCGCACGCTGTCTTTCTTCACCCTGTCGGCCACCTTCATCCAATAGTCGCGCTTGGCTGTCATGATATAGGCAGCCTTGCCCAGCACCATGAGCGATACGAGCGTCATCAGGATGGCGATGACGCTGTAGCGTGGCATAATCTTGTTGTAATCAAACTTGCTCATACTATTTCTCTTCGGGCACATTAATGATATAAGGTGGTTGGCTGGCAATCTTCAGCGTGCTGTCCTTGTTGTTCTTCAGCAGTTCCAGCACATTGCTCTCGCGGCTTTTCTCTGTCAGCTGGCTGTTGCTCGACAAGGCTTTGTATTTGGCATCGAGCAGTTCCTTCTGCAGGCGGTCAATCTCTATGATGTCCTGCTGGCAGCTGTAGCGGTTGGAGATATAGATGATGAAGAAGAAGGTGATGAGCACAAACAGCCATATCTGCCTTCTGATGGCCGCCGTGTTGAGGATGTCGCCACCCAGGATCTTGCGCAGTGAGAGCTTGCTCGACTGGGGCATCTCGTCTTCGGTGGCCTGCTCCTGTATGACCTCCTTGAGTGACATGCCCTCATGGTCGTCGCTGGCAGGGCTCGCCTTGTCCATCTTCTCCTCCTCCTCCGGTTTGGCTGTCGGCTTCGGCGCTTTCTGCTCCTTCGCCTCGGCGTCTACCTTTTCTTTTGGCTTGCCGGGCTTCCTATCCTTGATTTCTTCTTTTGTTTCTTCCATGTCAATGTCTTTTTCTCGTCCTTTCATTCCTGTTCTTTCTTCTCGGCAATCCTCAGCTTGGCGCTCCGGCTTCTGGGGTTGCGCCCTTGCTCCTCGGCATCGGGTACGATGACCTTGTTGTTGACCAGCCTGAACGGACTCTCTATCCGGCCGAAGAAATCCTGCTGCACTTTTCCCTCAGCGTTCCCTGCCTTCATCATGTTTTTCACGATGCGGTCTTCGAGCGAGTGGTAGGTGATGATGCTGAGCCTGCCGCCGGGAGCCAGCAGGTCGGTGGCTGCGGCAAGCATCTCCTTCAGTGCCGCCATCTCGTGGTTCACCTCGATGCGCAGCGCCTGGAAGAGTTTGGCCATGTCTTTCTTCTCGCGCTCGCGCTTGAAGAAACGCTCCACGGCCCGCACAAAGTCGTGCGTGGTGACGATGGGTGCCTGCTGGCGTGCCTTCACCAGTGCGGCGGCTATGCGGCGTGCGTTCTTCAGCTCGCCGTAGAGGTAGAAGATGTCGGCCAGCCGCTCCTCATCCTCGTTGTTCACCAGGTCGGCGGCCGTCTTGCCGGCACGTTTGTTCATGCGCATGTCGAGGGGCGCGTCGAAGCGGAACGAGAACCCGCGGGTCTCGTCGTCAAAGTGATGGCTCGATACGCCAAGGTCGCCCAGCAGGCCGTCGATGTGGTCCACGCCATAGTAGCGCATCCAGTTGCGCAGATAGCGGAAGTTGGAGCGCACGAAGGTGAAGTTGCCGGGCGCTGTGGCGTGGCTGCTGTCTGGCGAGGCGGCACGTGCTTCATCGATGTTACGTTCGGCGTCGGCATCCTGGTCAAAGCTGTAGAGATGTCCATCGGCACCCAGTCGCGCGAGGATCTCGCGCGAGTGTCCGCCGCCGCCGAAGGTGACGTCCACGTAGATGCCGCCGGGCTTGATGTCTAGTCCGTCGACACTTTCTCTCAATAGTACGGGTACATGATAATGGTCTGCAGTCTTCACCATAGATGGCAATAGCTAATGGATGTGCCCAGCTGCTGGGCGGATGGTATATGGTATATGGAATGATGTTCTCAGTCGTGCAATGTCCGATAGTGCTCAGTCGTCGTTCAGCGTGGGCGGTGTGTCGGTGCTCATCAGCTGTTCCAGGGCCTGCCCGAAGGCCGTCGTTTCCATGAAGGGCTGCTGGTCGTCGGGCTCGTTGGGCCATATCTCGATGGTGTCGCCCATCCCCACGAATCGTATGGCCTGCCTGATGCCTGCCTGCTGCAGGAAAGGCTTGGGGATGAGTATGCGGCCGTTGCCGTCGACGGCAAGGTTGATGACGCTGCTGACAAATGTGCGATACACCATCTGCTGCTGGCGGTCCCAGCGCGAGAGCTTGGCACGCATCTCGTCCATCATCGCACACCACACCGACTCGGGATAGATGACGAGTATCTTCTCAAAGACGTCTTGGCGCAATACCAGGCTCTCCTCGCCCGATGCCGAAAGCACCTTGCGAAACTGCGCCGGGAGGAAGGCCCGTCCCTTGGCGTCAGTCTTGGCCTCTATGTTGCCTAGAAATCTCATGCGTACATCTTTATTAGCTGAATTTGCCTTCAAAGATACACAAAATTCCCCACTCCTCACCACTTTGCTCCACAAATTTTGTTTTTTAACGCTTTTTTCTGTCCTTCGTCATGTGGATGGTTTGTTGATGGGGTGGTGGGTTGGTGGGTTGAAGGGTTGGTTGGTGGGTGGGCGGATTGTTTATTTCTCTTTGCATGCCGCTGCTGGGCAGTGGTCTCATTTTTATGAATATATCAACATTTTCGTGTTAAATGTTTATGTTTTTAAAAAAGTTGTCGTATTTTTGCATGTGGTTAGTATCATAGGTAAAATGAGCGAGAGCATAGAGAAGACCATTGACATTGACAAGGTGTTGCAAAGTAAATTGGGATACAAGGTCAGGTATGTGCCAGGCTTTGTCGTTAAATTGTTGAAACGTCTTGTCCATGAAGATGAGGTGAATGCTTTCTTGTGGGAGAGCCGGCATCTTACAGGTACAGATTGGTTGGAGGAGTGTGTCAGGTATCTTGACATGCACGTCACCGTGGAGGGCAGGGAGAACCTGCCCGACAAGAACGACGGCAAGCTCTACACATTTGTGTCCAACCATCCGCTGGGCGGACAAGACGGCGTGTGCCTGGGTGCCATCATCGGCAGGCATTTTGATGGTCGGTTTCGCTATCTGGTCAACGACCTGTTGCTGTTTCTGCCCGGTCTCAAGCCGGTGAGCATCGGCATCAACAAGACCGGCAAGCAAGGCCGCGACTTCCCCCGCATGGTGGAGGCCGGATTCCAGAGCGATAACCATATCCTCATGTTCCCAGCCGGGCTCAACTCACGCAAGATCGATGGCGTCATCCACGACCTGCCTTGGAAGAAAACCTTTATCGCCAAGAGCGTAGAGTATCAGCGCGATGTGGTGCCCATCTATTTCAGCGGGCGCAATTCCAACCGGTTCTACCGCATTGCCAATTTGTGCAAGATGCTCCATTCAAAGGTCAACTTTGCCATGCTCTTCTTGGTCGACGAGATGTACAAGAACACACACAAGAACTTTCGCGTTGTCATTGGCAAACCTATTCCCTGGCAGACATTCGACAAGAGTAAGACATCGATGGAATGGGCCAAATTCGTCGAAGACAAGGTATATGAACAAGCTGGACCTGCAGGCCTCCGTGCGGAGTGACCTCAACCAATAAGGATTTATGGAAGAAGAAATTATCCAACCCATCAGTAAGGCTCTGTTGAAAAGCGAGCTGACGCCCGAGCGACAGCTGCGGTCGACCAACAAGAGTCATAACGAAATTTACGTCGTCACGGCCCAGAATGCCCCCAACGTGATGAAGGAGATTGGCCGTCTGCGCGAAATTGCGTTCCGCACCGCCGGCGGCGGTACCGGCAAGGCGATGGACATTGATGAGTTCGACCTCATGGAGTGTGGCTGCAAGCAACTCATCGTGTGGAATCCTGAGGCCGAGGAGATCATCGGCGGCTACCGCTACCTCTTCGGCGAGGACTGGCAGCTCGATGCCAACGGACAGCCCAAGCTGGCTATGAGCCACATGTTCCACTTCTCAGATACGTTCATGCGCGACTACGCGCAACACACCGTAGAGCTGGGCCGCTCGTTCGTCTCGCTCGAATATCAGAACGTGAGGAAGAACTCCAAGTCGATCTTTGCCCTCGACAACCTGTGGGACGGGCTGGGCGCACTCATCGTCATCAACCCCAAGTGCAAGTATTTTCTGGGTAAGATGACCATGTACCCGTCGTTTGTGCGCTGTGGCCGCGACCTGATACTCTATTTCCTCAAGAAGCATTTCGGCGACCGCGAGGGTCTGGTCACTCCGATGGAATCGATAAAAATGGAGACCTCGGAAGAAGAACTCAAGGCCATTCTCAAGGAAGAGGAGTTTAAGAAAGACTATAAAATCCTGAACTACAATATCCGCGAGCTGGGCTTCAACATCCCTCCGCTCATCAACGCCTACATGAACCTCAGTCCTACGATGAAGTTCTTCGGTACGGCCGTCAACCACGAGTTTGGTGAGGTCGAGGAGAGTGGCATCTTCATTGCCTTCGACGAGATTTTCGAGGAGAAGCGCATCCGTCACATCAACAGCTTCGTCAAGGAGCATCCCGATGCCCTCAAGTTGCCCGGAAGGCCCAACAACGTCATTCTCTGACGTTCTTTTCATAGGTCAACAATTACAATCCTCAGCCATGTCCACGCGCTCGTCAGAGTGCGTGGACATGGCTTTTCTGGTATCTATCGCCAGAAGGGCATCCCGGGTTCCGGGTCTTATAGACATAGTAACAGAATAACAAAGGTGGCTCTATCTTTGTTTTTAGACATAGTAACAGAATAACAAAGGAGGGCTTTTCAATGGCATGGTAATATCAGAACAAAGGTGGAAGTGGACATACAATCGGTAAGACCGATTGCATGTGTCGATGTATCAAACCTCAGAAGGTAGGGCGGACCAGGGGTGGAGATACAATGATGGGATAAAAATAACCGGTTTCATCGCGATATATGGGCCTTGGCATGCGATGAAAGGGCAGGTGTCAACGGGTAATGGGTGGTAAATTGTTTTGTGCTTCAAGTCGAATGAGAGTGTGGTTCGAGTCGAATCAGAATGTACTTCGAGTCGAAACAGGATGTACTTCGAGTGGAAAGAGAGTGTGGTTCGAGTGGAAAGAGAGTGTGGTTCGAGTGGAGGTTGGCTGTGGTAGGGGGCGAACTGGCACGTGGAAACATGCTGGTGAGGGTGTGTAATGGGAGGGAAGAGGTAAGGAAAGGCGTAGGGCGGTAGAGAGTGTAGGGAAGGGAAGTGGTGAAACAGCGGAAAGAGAATTGGGGTGGGAGAGCCCCGGCAGGGTGAGAAGGCGGCTGCTGGAATGAGGAGAAGTGATGAAAGGGATGTAAGAAAATGGCGGTTTTAAGACACTAGATAAAGGGCTTGAATGCTTAAAACCGCCGATTTCATCGTATGATATGGGTGATGGCCTTGCTTCAGCCGTTAGCTGATGTCCTTGCTTCAGCCGTCAGATGATGGGCAGCGAGATGCCGTTGATCTTTTGGTAGACGTCGAGTGCATACACGTCGGTCATGCCGCTGATATAGTCGAGCACGGCCTGGATGCGTGTCTCTAGGTCGGGGCTCTGGATGTCGTACTGGCTGCTGAAGCGGCCGATGAGCTGCTGGCTGTGGTACTTCTCCGGGTGTATGGCAGCACCGATGAGTGTCTGCATGAGTGTCTCCATGATCTTGTAACCGCTGAGTTCCACGTCGAGCACAGGCTTGCTGCGGTAGATCTTCTGGTACGACACCTTGGCACAACGCTTGTAGGCATCGCGCTGCAAGGGTGAGATGTTGTCGATGAGGCTGCCCTTGAAGGTGCCGTTGAGGATCTCTTCCTCGTGGGCCACAAAGGCTTTCACACACTCGCTCTCGAGCTTGCCCACGGCGCTGGCGCGCATATACACCACCTGCTCGTTGCGGTCGGTGACCTGCTCCTCTTCGAGCCGGAGCCTAATTTCGGCCTTTTCATCGTCTTCGAAGAAGCCCAGCAGCAGGTCGGCCGTCTCGTCGTAGGTCAGGATCTTCAGTTTGTGTGAGTCTTCGATGTCCATGATCTCGTAGCAGATGTCGTCGGCCGCCTCCATGAGATATGCCAGCGGATGGCGGGCGTAGCGCAAGGGCTCACCCGGTGCTGAGAGGCAAATAATGCCCAATTCATCGGCAATTTTCTGGTATGTGTCGGTCTCTGATGAGAAAAAACCGAACTTGCCGTGACTGCCGGCCAGGGCGCTGGCGTAAGGATATTTGACGATGGAGGCCAAGGCCGAATAGGTCATGGCATAGCCACCGGCCCGCCTGCCGAGAAAGCGATGGGTGAGCAGGCGGAAGGCATTGGCGTTGCCCTCGAAGTGGGTGATGTCGTTCCAGAACGCCTCGCTCACCCGCTCGCGCAGAAAGCTGCCTTGGTCTTCTGAGAAGTAGGTCTGGATGGCCTTCTCGCCCGAGTGCCCGAAGGGTGGGTTGCCCATGTCGTGGGCCAATCCGGCCGTCTGCACAATGGTGCCGATCTCTTCGAAGAGCGTGCCCCGCAGCTCGGGTCGCTTGTCGATGATGAGACGCGCCACGTCGTCGCCGAGCGACTTGCCGAGCGACGACACCTCGAGCGAGTGGGTGAGCCGGTTGTGAACGAAGATGCTGCCGGGCAGCGGAAATACCTGCGTCTTGTTTTGCAGGCGGCGGAAGGGGGCCGAGTAGATCAGCCGGTCGCTGTCGCGCTTAAACTCCGAGCGGTCGTCGTGGCGTAGCGGATGGCGCACCTCTTGGCCCAGTCGTTTGTTTGATACGAGTCTTTTCCAGTCCATGGTCGTGGTGAAGTGTTATCATGCAAAGGTACGCTTAAATCCCCATTTTTCTTCTTTTTAATAATTAAAATTAAGTAATGTGGGCAGAATTGATTACTTTTGCACAATCTATGGTTAAGATTCAAGTTGTCAATACCGGCCATCAGCCACTCCCGGCTTATGCCACGCCACAGAGCGCGGGCCTCGACCTGCGCGCCAATATCGACGAAAGCATCGTGCTCCACCCCATGGAGCGTCGTCTTGTGCCCACCGGTCTGCACATCGCCCTGCCCGAGGGGTATGAGGCCCAGATACGCCCCCGCAGCGGTCTGGCACTCAAGCACGGCATCACCGTGCTCAACACCCCGGGCACCGTAGATGCCGACTACCGTGGCGAGATCATGGTGCTGCTCGTCAACTTCTCGACCGACGACTTTGTCATCCGCGACGGCGAACGCATCGCCCAGATGATTGTCGCGCGCTATGAGCAGGCCGCCTTTGAGCCCGTGGAGGTGCTCGACGAGACCGAGCGCGGCACGGGAGGCTACGGCCATACCGGCGTAAAGTGACGATGCCCATGGGGGGCCAAGAAGCCCCGCAGGCCGCAGTCGTAGTCGTCTTACCGTACAACAAATGAAACAATGAACAAACCGCTCACCCATATCGTCCTGACTGGTGCCGCCGTGTTGCTGACGCTCGGCACGGCACGGTCGGCCCTGGCCCGACAAAAGGCCAAGGTGGTGGCGCCCACCGTGACGACTGCCGACACGCTGAGTTATAACGACCAGCGACGTTACAGCTATTTCTTCCTGGAGGCCGTGCGCCAGCAGAATGCCGACCATCACGATGCGGCCTTCGACCTGCTGGCCCACTGTCTGCGCATCAACCCTCATGCCGCCGAGGCCTACTTCCGCCAAGGGCTCTATTACAGCCAGCTCAAGCAAGACACGCTGGCCTTACAGAACATGGAGAAGGCGGCCACCCTGCGCCCCGACAACGGCACCTACCAGGAAAAGCTGGCCGAGATGTATATCGGCATGGGCAACTATGCCAATGCCATCGATGCCTTCGAGCGTTTCTATGCGGCCAACAAGGGTCGGAGCGACGTGCTGGCCGTGCTGCTGCAGCTCTACAAACAACAGAAAAACTATGGACGGATGCTCGACGTGGTGCGCCGGATGGAACAGCAGGAAGGCGAGAGCGACCAGCTCACCCTCACGCGGATGAACATCTACGAGATGATGGGCGACTCGAAGAATGCCTACCTCACCCTCAAGCGCCTGGCCGACAGCCATCCCAACGACCTCAACTTCAGCATCATGCTAGGCAACTGGCTCATGCAGAACAAGAAGCAGAAGGATGCCTACAAAATCTTCAGCAAGGCCTTGCACGACGAGCCCGACAATACCTATGCCCTGAGTTCGATGTACGACTACTACCGCACCTCGGGCAGCGACTCGCTGGCACGGCAGATGATGGAACGCATCTTGCTCGGCAAGAACACTCCTTCTGACAACCGCATGCAGTTTCTCAGGCAGGCCATTCAGGAGAGTGAGCAGACGGGTGGCGATTCGACGAAAATCATCGATCTCATCGCTCAAATCAAGGCCGTGGTGCCCAACGATGCCAACATTGCAGGCATCAAGGCCGCCTACTATACGGCCAAGAAGATGCCTCAGGAGGAAATCAACAAGTCGCTCGAAGAGCTGCTGACCATCGCACCCGACAATGGCGGAGCCCGCTTTCAGCTCATACAGGCCAAGTGGCCGCAGCGCAACTGGAAGGAGATAGCCCAGCTCTCGGAGCCGGGTATGCTCTACAACCCCGAGGAGATGGCGTTCTACTACTTCACCGGACTGGCCCGCTACTATCAGAAAGACGATGACGGTGCCCTCGATGCCTTCCAGCGTGGCACCGCCGAGATCAACTCGCAGAGCGACCCCGACATCGTGAGCGACTTCTATGCCATCATGGGCGAGATCTACCACAACAAAGGCGAGAAAGAGAAGGCCTACGCCGCCTACGACAGCTGTCTGCAATGGAAGCCCGACCAGGTGATGACGCTCAACAACTATGCCTACTACCTCAGCATTGAGGGTGGAGACCTCAAGCGCGCCGAGCAGATGAGCGCCAAGGCTGTGAAGGCCGAGCCCAAGAACGCCACCTTCCTCGACACCTACGCTTGGGTGCTCTATAAGCAGGAACGGTATGCCGAGGCCAAGATCTATATCGACCAAGCCCTGAAGAACGACACCGACTCGGTGACGAGTGCCGATATCCTCGACCATGCCGGCGACATATACCTCAAGGCCGACGAGTACGCCGAGGCTGTCAGACTGTGGCAGCGGGCACTCGACAACGGTGGCGACAAGGCCGCACTGACACGGAAAATAACACTTTATAAGAAAGAGAAATGAAAATAGCAATCAAACTTCTGCTCCTTACCACACCCTTGCTGTTGGCATCGTGCGGTGCCAAGAAGGCTGCCGTGAGCGAGAAGGTGGTGCCCACTACCGCCGCCCCGGCCACCGCCAGCACGGCCGAGGCGCAGAAACTGGCCTTTGTGCAGAAGGTCAGCGACCAGAAAGTATATGCCCAGAACATCGTGGGCAGCATGACCTTCAATGCCAAGATGGGCGACAAAGACATCACGGTGCCCGGGGCCCTGCGCATGCGGCGCGACAAGGTGATACGCCTGCAGCTCTTCATCCCCCTGCTCGGCACCGAGGTGGGAAGGCTGGAGTTTACCCCCGACTATGTGCTGGTGGTCGACAGGATGCACAAGCAGTATATCAAGGGCGACTACAACCAGCTCGACTTCTTGAAAGACAACGGGCTCAACTTCTATACCCTACAGTCGCTCTTCTGGAACCAGCTGCTGCTGCCCGGTGCCACGAAGGTGAGCGAGGGAGACCTGCGAAAGTTTGACGTGAAGCTCGATGAAATGGGGCAAAATATACCCGTGGTGCTGCAAAACGGCAACATGACCTACCTGTGGAAGGCCAACCGCGAGAGCGGACGCATAGGCGAGGCCGACGTCACCTACAGCACACAGGCCAAGGGCAAGTCGAGCCTGGTATGGAAATATGCCGACTTCAAGGCACTTGGGGCCAAGAGCTTCCCCGCCACACAGGAGTTTACCTTCTCTACCACGGCCACCAACAAGGTGAAGCCCACCACGGTGAAGATCGAGATGGATGAGCTGAAGACCTCAGACGACTGGGAAGAGCAGACCACCGTATCGGGCAAATACAAGCAGATGGATGCCAGGGATGTACTGGGAAAATTACTGAGCATGTAAATGAGACGACTATTCCTTATACTGGTGGCGGCAACAATGGTGATGTCTTCTGGCGCGCAGACGCAGAAGAAAACCACCACCCGTAGCCGTACCACACAGACTACCAAGAGCAGGCAGGCGGGCAAGAGCACACGCACCACCACCCGCAAGGCCACGGCCAAGACGGGCAAGAAAAGCGTGACTTACAGTAACGCCTCCATTCGCGGACTGCAGAGCCAGCGCGCTGCCATACAAAAGAAGATCAGGGAACAAGAGCAGGCACTCAAGGCCAATCGTGCCGATGTGGAGCAGCGGCTGCGAAACCTGCTGGTGATCAACGGAGAGATAGACCAGCGACAGAAGAATATCGAGGGTATACAGCGCGACATCAAGCACATAGAGGGCAACATCGGGATGCTGCATTCGCAACTTGAGACGCTGGAGAAACAGCTCAAGGACAGACAGAACAAATATGTGAAGTCGATGCGTTACATGGCCCGCCACCGCTCGGTGCAAGACAAGCTCATGTTCATCTTCTCGGCCGACAACCTCTACCAGATGTACCGCAGGCTGCGCTTCGTGCGCGAGTATGCTCAGTATCAGCGTGCCCAGGGCGAGGCGGTGAGAGCCAAGCAGAACGAGGTGACCAACAAGCACAAGCAGCTGGAGCACGTCAAGGGACAGAAAAACAACCTGCTGTACCAGGGACAGCAAGAGAAGTCGAAGCTCGAAGGCAACAAGAACGAGCAGCAACAGATTGTGCAAGGCCTGCAGAAGCAGCAGAAGACCATACAGAACATCATCGCCGACCAGCAGAAGAAGGATGCCGCGCTAAACGCGCAGATCGACCGACTGGTGGAGATCGAGGTGCAGAAGGCCCGTGCCCGCGCCGCTGCCGAGGCCAAGCGCCAGGCCGCCGCCGCTGAGGCTGCCAAGCGTAGGGCCGCCGAGCTGGCCCGTAAGAAGGCTGAGGCCGAGGCCGCCGCCCGCGAGAACGCGCGGCGCATTGCCGAGGCCAAGGCACGTGAGGCCAGACTGAAGGAGGAGGCCCGCCAGGCCGCTGCCGCCGAGGCCGCCGCCCGCCGGGCGCGTGAGGAGGCTGCCGCTGCCGCCCAGCGTCAGGCCGAGCAGAAGGCGCTGGCCCAGAAGGCCGCTGAGGCCGAGGCCGTTGCCAAGGCTGCCGAGGCAAAGAAAGAGGCTGCGGCGCAGGCTGCACGAGAGGCCGAGGCCCAGCGTCAGGCCGCCGAACGCAAGGAGGTGGCCGATGCCGCCAGGGCCCGCAAGGAGATTGCTGAGGCCAAGGAAGAGGCTGAGGAGGTGGCCAAGGTGTCGACCGTCGACAGGATGATGAACAGTGGCTTTGAGGCCAACCGCGGCCGTCTGCCCATGCCCATTACCGGTGGTTACAAGATCGTGAGCCACTTCGGACAGTATAATGTGGAAGGACTTAGAGGGGTGACACTCGACAACAAGGGCATCAACATCATGGGTTCGCCCGGGGCGCAGGCTCGTGCCGTCTACGACGGCGAGGTGAGTGCCGTCATCGGCTATGCCGGAAGCATGGTGGTGATGGTGCGCCACGGCGTCTACATCTCGGTGTATTGTAACCTCAAGTCGGTGAACGTGAGTCGCGGACAGAAGGTTAGCACCCGACAGGCATTGGGCACGGTGGGAGCCGACAACATCCTCCAGTTCCAGTTGCGCAAGGAGCGCACCAAGCTCAATCCGGAAGCCTGGCTGGGGAGGTGAGCGTGACGCGTTCAATAAGAGAATACAGCAAACGTTCTATTCTGTATTGAAAGCGTCATACGCTATGCACTCTTGGTCTTCCAAGGTATAGAAAGGCACAAGCAATACGAATATACCCTATCTACCCTACTGCACCATCGGCAGGATGTTTATCCAGCCGACGGTGCAGTAGTTTTTTGAGGGTTAGGGTAAAGCAGGATACCATCACTGGTCTGATCCGCCACCCACGGCCCTGAAGAGGTTCACCTCATTGGTGAGCTGCTGCTGCCTTGCATCGATGAGTTCTATCTTGGCCTGCAAGGCATCGCGCTCATCTTGCAGCACGTCGAGGTAGGTGGAACGGTTGTTCATATACAGCTGGTGCGCAATGCCGACCGAGTGGTCGAGGGTTTCAGACTCATGTTTCTTGAGTTCAAAATATTGTTCCAGATTCTTGTTCTTCTGTATCAGCGTGTAGACCTCGGCATAGGCCGTGAGTAGGGCTTTGTCGTAAGCATACAGTGCCTCAAGCTGCTGGGCGTCGGCCGTGTGGAAGTTGGCCTCTATGGCCTTCCTGTTGATCAGTGGCGCGGTGAGTCCCCCCAGCACGCTGAAGGCTAGCGACTGTGGCAGACGGGTGAGATAGGTGGGGTTGAAGGCATCGAGCCCCAAAGTGGCCGAGATGTTGAGCGAAGGAAGAAACTCTTTTTGGGCCGATGCCACGTTCCACTTGGCGGCTGCCAGCTCGTGTTCGGCCTGACGGATGTCGGGGCGGTTGAACAGCAAGTCGGACGGCACACCGGCGTTCACCGGCAGCAGGGAGACGCTATAGAGCTCGGCCTTGTTGCGGGCGATGGGGGTGGGGTAGCGTCCCAGTAGCAGGTTCAAGGCGCTCTCGGTCTCGGCAATCTCTTGTCGGAGGGCGTACTCGTCTGACTGCCCCTTGGCGAGCTCGGCCTCAAACTTCTGGACGGCGAGTTCGGTGTCGGCATCGGCCTGTTTCTGAATCTTGGCCAGTTCGAGCGACCGCTTCTGCAAGTCGATATATTGCAACACCATGTCGAGTTTGTTGTCGAGCGCCAGCAGCTGATAGTAATTGGAGGCCACCTGCGCGATGAGTGACGAGAGCACGGCATTGCGACCCTCGACGCTGGCCAGGTATTGCTCTACGGCAGCCTTCTTCTGTGTGCTGAGTTTGTGCCAGAGGTCGGCCTCCCAGTTGGCAGAGAGCATCGGGGCGAAGTCGGCCAGGACATCGGGCACCGACTTCCCGGGTTCCATGTCGGTGCTGGCGTCTCCGGCACCTGCGCTGGTATATCGCCCCACCTTACCCACACCGATGCCCACTCCGGCGGTCAGCGAGGGTAGCAGCCGGCTTTGGCTGAAGAGCACGCCGCTCTTGGCGACGGCAATCTGCTGAAGCGTAATCTTGAGGTCTTGGTTGCGGTTGAGGGCTGTATCGATGAGAGCCTCCAGGGTGGCATCGGTGAAAAATCTGCGCCAGGGAATGATGCTGCCGTGCTGTGCAGCGCCGCTGGCCACCGTGTCGGTGGCAGGCTGATAAGCCTTCGGCAGGTGCAGCGTGGCGCTGCCCGTGGCAGTCGTTGCCTGTGGTGTTTTGCATGCTGCCATCCAAAGGCACAGTGACAGGATGCCCAGACATAACACTTTATTCTTCATACGCTTTGTATTTCTGGTCTTTTTGTTCTGACAATGGTTTGCCGCGCTGGTATTTCACCATCTTCACCTTTTCGGCCATGGAGCCGAAGATATAATACAGGCCGGGGATGAGAACGAGTCCCACCAATGTGCCGACCACCATGCCCCCCACAGCAGCGGTGCCGATGGTGCGGTTGCCGAAGGCACCCGGGCCGGTGGCCACCACGAGGGGCAACAGTCCGGCGACGAAGGCGATAGACGTCATGAGGATGGCCCTGAACCGGGCGATGGCACCCTCGATGGCCGCCTCGCGGATGCTCAGGCCCATGTTGCGGCGTTGCACGCTATATTCCACCATCAGCACGGCATTCTTTCCGAGCAGTCCGATGAGCATCACGGTGGCCACCTGAGCATAGATGTTGTTCTCTAGGCCGGTAATCTTCAGGAGCAGGTAGGCACCGGCCAAGCCGGCGGGCAGGCTGATGATGATGGGGAAGGGCAGCAGGAAGTTCTCGTACTGGGCCGAGAGGATGAGGTAGACGAAGATGAGGCATACCACGAAGATGACGACGGCACGGTTGCCCTGGTCGACCTCGTCCTTGGAGATGCCCGCCCAGTCGTAGTCGAAGCCGTGGGGCAGGTTCTCCTGGGCTACCTCCTCCACCGCCTTGATGGCCTGTCCGCTGCTGTAGCCGGGGGCCGGTGAGCCGCTCACCTCGGCAGAGTTGTAGAGGTTGTGGCGTGTGATCTCGCTCATGCCGTAGACCTTCTCCAGTTGCATGAAGTCGGCATAAGGCACCATCTGGCCTTGGTCGTTCTTCACCGACAGCTTCATCAGGTCGTTGGGGAAGGCCCGGTATTGTGGCTCGGCCTGTACGATGACCTTGTAGGGCTTGCCAAACTTGATGAAGCCTGTCTCGTAGTCCGACCCCACCAGTGCCGAGAGGTTGTCCATGGCCTCGCCCAGTGTCACCCCTTTCTGTTCGGCAATGTCGTTGTCTACGCGCAACATGTACTGCGGGAAGCTGGCCGAATAGAAGCTGAAGGCCGAGCCAAGTTCCGGTCGTTTGTTGAGGGCCGCGACGAAGTCTTTGCTCACTTTCTCCATCTGGTGGTAGTCGTTGTTGCCGGTCTTGTCGAGCAACCGCAGCTCAAATCCCGAGGCAGCGCCATAGCCCGGTATCGATGGTGGTTGGAAAAACTCGATGTTGGCACCATTGATGCTCCTGCACTTCTCTTCCATATCGGCGATGAGCTCCTTGGCTGACAGCTTACGCTTGCTCCAGTCTTTGAGGTTGATGAGGCACGAGCCGGAGTTGGCGCTGGTGCCCTCGGTAAGGATCTCGTATCCGGCCAAGGATGATACACTCTCCACACCCTCCTCTTTTTGGATGATGCCGGTCAGCTGGTGGGCGATGGCGTTGGTGCGCTCGATGGTCGAGCCTGGAGGGGTCTCCACCACGGCATAGATCATGCCCTGGTCTTCCTCGGGGATGAAGCCCGACGGCAGGCTGTTGTTCAGGAAGTAGGCCACCAGGCAGCAGCCGAGCAACAGGGGCAGGGTGATGGCCTTTCGCGTCACCGTCTTCGACAGGGTAGTGTGGTAGCCGCCGATACCCTTGTTGAAACCGGCATTAAACTTGTCGAGCAGTCGGTGCAGCCATGACTTCTTGTAGTGTCCCTCCTGTTCCTTGGTCAGGATGAGGGCGCAGAGCGATGGCGTGAGCGTGAGTGCCACAAAGCCCGACAGGATGATGGCCGACGACATGGTGATGGAGAACTGACGGTAGAACACACCTTCGGGACCATTCATGAAGGCCACGGGGATAAACACGGCAGCCATGACCAGCGTGATGGCTATGATGGCACCCGTGATCTCGTTCATGGCGGCATAGGTGGCGTCGAGGGGAGAGAGGTGCTCATCCACCATCTTGACGTTGACCGCCTCGATGACCACGATGGCGTTATCGACCACAATGCCGATGGCCATGACAAGGGCGAAGAGCGAGATCATGTTGAGCGTGATGCCGAAGGCCATCATCACGGCGAAGGTACCCACGAGCGAGACGGGGACGGCCAGGGTGGGGATGAGGGCCGACCGCCAGTCGCCCAGGAAGATGAACACCACAAGGGCCACGAGGACGAAGGCCTCGAAGAGCGTGTGGATCACCTTCTGCATGGAGGCATCGAGGAAGCGACTCACGTCGTAGCTGATCTCATAGTGCATGCCCTTGGGCATGGTCTTCTGCAGCGCCGTCATGGTAGTCTTCACGTTCTTGATGACATCGCTGGCATTGGAGCCATACGATTGTTTCAGGGTGATGGCTGCCGAGGGGTGACCGTTGAGCGTGGAGTAGACGTCGTACATCTCACTGCCCAGGTCGATGTCGGCGACATCCTTCAGTCTGACAAACTGACCGTTGCCATTGGCCTTGAGGATGACGTTGCCATACTCCTTGACCGTGGTGTAACGTCCGGGATATTTGAGCACGTACTCGAAGGCCTGTGGGCGGCGCCCCGAACTCTCGCCAAGCTTGCCCGGTGAGGCTTCGATGCTCTGGTCTTCGAGGGCCTGAATGACCTCGGTGGCCGAGAGGTTGTAGGCGGTGAGCTTGTCGGGCTTGAGCCATACGCGCATGGCATAGTTGCGCGTGCCCAGGATGTCGATGTCGCCCACGCCCTCTACGCGCTTCAGCTCAGGCGTGATGTTGATGTCGGCATAGTTGAACAAGAATTTCTGGTCAGCCTTCGGGTCGTCGCTGTAGAGATTGATATACATGAGGATGTTGGGTTCCTCGCGCGAGATCTTCACACCCTCGCGCACCACGGCAGCAGGCAGCTTGTTGGTTGCCGCCGACACACGGTTCTGCACGTTGATGGCATCTACGTTGGGGTCGGTGCCCAGCTTAAACACCACGTTGATCTCGCCCTCACCATCGTTGCCGGCATCCGACTCGATATATTTCATGCCGGGCACACCGTTCAGGGCCTGCTCCAGGGGGATGACCACCGACTTGATCATCAGTTCGTTGTTGGCACCAGGGTAGTCGGCCACCACATTGACCTTGGGCGGTGAGATCGAAGGGTACTGGGTGACGGGTAATGACAGCAGGGAGAGCACGCCCACCATGACAATGATCAGTGAGACGACGATGGCAAGCACCGGTCGTCGGATAAACATCTTGAACATATTGTAATGGGTATAAGGAATAGTAAATCTGCCGGGTGGCTATGTCAACTGGCCTTGAGCGACAGCGACTGCATCACGGCCTTGGGTGAGCGGTAATGGGTCTGTACATGCTGGCCGTCGTTCACCTTTTGTACGCCGTCAACAAGAATACGGTCGTTGGGGCGCAGTCCGGAGGCCACCACATAGATGTTGGGTTGTTCATCGGCCACTTTGATCTCGCGGGCATGTACGTAGCCTTTGTCGTCGACGACAAAGACGTAGCGCTGGTCTTGCAACTCATAGGTGGCCTGCTGTGGGATGATGATGGCATGGGGGCGTGGGATGCACATGCGGACGGTGCCGGTCTCACCATTCCTGAGCAGGTGGTTGGTATTGGCAAAGCGGGCACGGAAGGGAATGTTGCCCGTAGCACTGTCAAACTCACCTTCGATATTTTGGATGTAGCCCTGTGACGGAAAGGTCTCACCGTTCACCAAGATCAGCTTGAGCGGTAGTTTGCTGCGCTCGGCGGCGTGCATCTGATAGTCGAGGTATTCGGGTTCCGACACATTAAAATATACATACATGTTGGTGTTGTCAGACAGGCTCGACAGCAGGTCGCCCTCTTGAATGAGACTGCCCCGCTTGTTGGGTATCTTTCCGAGCAGGCCAGTGAAAGGTGCCCGAATGAGTTCCAACTGACGATGCAGTCGGGCCAGCCTGTAGTCGGCAAGGGCTTCGCCCAGCTTGGCCTTGGCCATCTTGCGGGCGTTTTTCGATACGATGTTGTTGTCGGCAAGGGTCGACGTGTTTTGCAGGTCAAGACGCGCCTGCTCGGTCTCGGCCAGCGATTTGGCCACAGCCTCGTCGGCACCGACGATGGCAATGCGGAACAGGGGCTGGCCGGCTTTGACCGTCTGCCCTTCGTCTACATAGATGTCTTGCAGGATACCACTTTCCTGGGCACGGATCTCCACATTTTTCTGCGACTGTATGTTGCCCACATAGTCTTTGGTGATGGAGGTCGTGGTCACATCAGGGGTAGTGACGGTATAGACGGCTGCCACATCCTTGCCTTCCTTGTTCGATTTGCATCCGGCAGTCGCCAGCAGTACGCCGACAGCTACCCATAGTACTTTTTTGTTCATGTCGTTGGAGCGAATATTATCCTCAAAAAAATCGCGACAAAAGTACGGCAAAAAACTTCCATATTGGTTTATTGAAAGTTAAATCATTGGTGGGTTTGTGATAACAAAATGCAAATAATATCAACAAAGTTTATAGCATATTCTTTTTGTTATCTCAATAATAGTGGCTGATTGTATATCTATCCTTTTGTGCTGTAGCCATAAAAAAGCCATCCCGACAGGTTACACAACCTATCGGGATGAAGCAGCATCAAATAAAAAGTAATGAACAGTGATACCTACTGAGCGTAGGATAGCGTGTGAGTAATGTCTAGATATTCAATAAATTGATTGATGCGCAGAAGTATGCTTTGTTAGCTTGTGGGTTCCACATCATCGTAGAAGTGACGGGCATGGGATGTTTGCCAATCTTCAGCTTATAGGTCAGGTTCAACCTTACGTCATTGATACCGCCCGTCTTTCCATAGAAAGTAGCATGGCTGTCGGTTTCGGGATCGAAAGCGAAGTTGCCGGCTACAGACGGAGTGACGATGAAGTTGTCGTCCTCATAAACCTTGTAGGAGGCCTGAATGAATGTGGAGTAGAGGTTTTTCTCGTTGGTGGCGCCGCGGTCACGTCCGGCAATGATCGTTGCCCATGACAGGTTGAGTGGGAACGACTCGCCAAAGTTGTAGGCCACGCTGGCATCGATGAAGTGGCCCGTGCTGCGCGCACTGTAGTTGAAGGCTCTGTAAGCCTTGTTGTTGGCGTAGATACCGTCGGAGAAATTGTAGATATCCCACACAGCAGCCGTGAAGCCGCCATAGGTATAGGACACATAATAGTCGAACTCTTTGTAGTCGCCGGAAACTTGCATACCGCCCCAGAAACCTACGCGGAAGTGGTTGTTGTTGTCAGAGATGGCAAACTCGTTGTCGAGAGTGAGGCCCTTGGATACCTCAAGGCCACGCCAAAGGTGAGTAGACTCCAGGCCCGAAACGACATGAAGTTTCTGGGCGTTGGCATTTACATGAAATGCGAGGGCTGCCATGATTCCACAGGCAAATAAAACGATTCTTTTCATAGTTGTGATGTGTCTTTTAATTGTTTTGTGCTCAGTCAAAACAAAGGGTTTCTACTTATATTGTCAGTCGGGAGTCAAGACTGATGTCAGTGTGCCGCGCAGCAGCTGCCGACATAGTCAGACTTGACTCCTTTGCTGACGTCTTCAATTTATCAATAACAACTTCATTAGAGTGTGAGTAACCAAGCTCCGCAAACACCTGCGACAGCACCGCCGATGATCGGACCGAGAACAGGAACCCAAGCGTATGCCCAATCGTTCTTGCCACCCAGGCAGATGGCGTGTGCGATACGGGGTGAGAGGTCACGGGCAGGATTCATGGCGTATCCTGTGGTGCCACCCAGCGACATACCGAGGGCAATGATCAACAGCGTGACGGGGATTGGACCGAGTGCGGCAAGACCGAACTTGTAGTGTGACATGTCGCAACCGTTACCCTTCGTGCTGAAGCTGATGATGATGAACACCAGGGCGAAGGTAGCGATAAACTCGCTCAGGAAATTCATGCCATAGTTGCGAATGGCAGGTGCGGTGCAGAAAGTACCGAGCTTAGCAGCTTCGTCGTCAGTAGCATCGTAGTGGTTTTTGTAGAACAGCCATACGAGCACGCCTCCGAGCACACCACCAATCATCTGTCCGGCAATGTAGGCAGGTACAGAAGACCAAGGGAACATGCCGGCGCAAGCCAGACCAATAGACACGGCGGGGTTGAGGTGGGCACCGGTATAAGGACCGGCGACGAGAACGCCCATACACACTGCCAGACCCCATGCGATGGTGATGACGATCCAGCCAGAATTCTGACCCTTACTCTTGTTCAGAGTAACACAAGCGCAGACACCGTCTCCAAAAAGTACCAGTACTAAGGTACCAATCAGTTCCATCAAGAACTGTGTTGTCATTGAGTATTCCATAAATCGTTAACAATGTTGGTTAGTAAGATGTGATTTTAATGATAAGGCAAGCTAGTTATTTCTTGGGGCTTGTCAGGGTTCTGCGAACAGCATCTGCCCACAGTTCCTTCGCCTTCTCGATCGACTCGGTGTCGGTGGTGGGCACGAATGTGCGCTCTTCCTGCCACTGGCTCTTGATCTCATCGATGTTCTTCCAGAAGCCGACAGCCAGACCGGCCAGATAGGCTGCGCCAAGAGCTGTAGTCTCTGTCACGCGAGGACGTACTACGTTGATGCCAAGCAGGTCGGCCTGATACTGCATCAACAGGTTGTTGCGTGAGGCGCCACCGTCGACCTTCAACTCTACGAGCGGAGCATTCATGTCTTTGGCCATGGCCAGTGCGATGTCGTAGGTCTGGAAGGCAATGCCGTCCAAGGCAGCGCGTGCGATGTGGGCTGCCGTGGTGCCACGGGTGATGCCTACCATGGTGCCGCGGGCATACTGGTCCCAGTAGGGAGCTGCCAAGCCGGTGAGTGCCGGTACGAAGTAAACGCCGCCGCTGTCGGGAACGGTAGATGCAAGGTCTTCTACCTCAGCCGATGACTTGATGACACCCAGACCGTCGCGCAGCCACTGTACGACCGATCCGCCGACATAGATAGAGCCTTCGAGGGCGTAGGTCGTCTCGTTGCCGATCTTCCATGCGATGGTGGTCAGAAGGTTGTTCTTAGAGATCACAGGCTTGTTGCCGGTGTTGAGCATGACGAAGCAACCTGTGCCGTAGGTGTTCTTGATGGCTCCCGGCTTGATGCACATCTGACCGAACAAGGCAGCCTGCTGGTCACCGGCAATACCCGAGATGGGCACTTCGTGTGCGAAGATGGTGGTCTTGGTGTGTCCGTAGATCTCTGAGCTCGACTTCACTGTCGGCATCATCGACTTAGGAATGCCGAGGATGTCGAGCAGTTCCTGATCCCACTCCAGGGTGTTGATGTTGAACAACATCGTGCGAGAAGCATTGGTAACATCGGTCACGTGTACCTCACCCCTTGTGAGCCGCCATACGAGCCAAGAGTCTACGTTACCAAAGCGGAGCTTGCCTGCCTCGGCGCGCTGACGTGCACCGGGCACATTGTCGAGGATCCATTTGATCTTGGTGCTGCTGAAGTAAGCGTCGACGATAAGACCGGTCTTCTGGCGAATCTTATCGGTGAGGCCTTTCTCCTTCAGGGTATCACAAAACTCGGAAGTGCGGCGGTCTTGCCATACGATGGCGTTGTAAATGGGCTCTTCGGTCTCTACGTCCCATACGATCGTGGTCTCACGCTGGTTGGTGATACCTATACCTGCGATGTCGAGGCCGGTGATGTCGATAGCCGAGATGGCCTCTGCAATGACTGAAGCCTGAGAAGACCAAATCTCATGCGGATTGTGCTCTACCCAACCCGGCTGGGGGAAATACTGTGGAAACTCTTTCTGTGCAACAGAACAAATCTTACCGTCATGGTCGAAGACGATGGCTCGTGAACTGGTTGTACCCTGGTCGAGTGCTAAAATAAATTTTCCCATAGTTGTTTAAGTTTTTAGTTATACCTTAGGTTATTTATAAATATTGTTTTCCTTATAGATTGTTGAGCTTCTTGGTTGCCTCCACGTCGATGGCCTCTGCCAGGATGGAGACGGGGTTGATGACCGGATAACCGGTGGACATCTCGATCTGCCATTTGCAGGTTTCGCAGTCGGTGATGACACTATCGGGTTTAAGGCTGTTGATTTGGTCGAACAGGCCGGAACCGATCTTCTGAGACCGCTCATAGTTCTCTTTCTTGAAACCGTAAGTGCCGGCGATGCCGCAGCAGTTGGAGTTGAGAACGGTCAGGTCCATACCCGGAATCATCTTCATCAGTTCTATGCTGTATACGGCCCAGCCCATCTTTTCCATGTGGCAGGCGGTGTGATAGGCTGCACGCATCTTGAAATCCTTGCGGAAAGCCAGTTTCACCTCGCCCGATTCGATGAGGCGGTAGAGGTAGCGTGTGGCCAGGGTGATGCCTTCACGGGTGTCGTCGTTGTCGATCTTCAGCACATGCTTGTATTCGTCACGCATCGTAAAGGTGCAGGTAGAACTCGTCGTCAGCACCATTCTGCCCTCGTCGAGATACGACTTGCGTATGGCGCGCATGTTGTTGTTGCCCTGTCTTGTAGCCTGCTTGCTGAGGCCGTTGGCAATCAGAGCCACACCGCAACATTGCTCCTTGTCAAGCAGATGCACACCATATCCCACGGCGTTCATCACCTTCACGAGGTCTTGGCCCAGTTTGGGGAAGTTGTAGTTCACGTAGCAACCGTGGAAGTAACTCACATGATGCTTGAACTTATCCTGGTAACTCATGGCGTTCTGTTTGTACCATGTCTCAAACTTCTTGCTGCTGTAAGCCGGGAAGGTGCGATGCTTGTCAACGCCCATCACTCCGTGCAGCACATATTTCACAGGCTTGAGGCCAAGGGTCATGTTGACAATCGGAGCAACCATGTTGGCCATGGTACCGACAAAGTCTGTGTTGGCCAGCATGATGTCTCTCAATGCCGGACGTTTCTGGCTGTGGTCGATGCGTGCACGCTGGATGATATCGGCTATGCGGACACCCGACGGACATGCCACCTCGCAGCGCTTGCAGTTCAGGCACATTTTCAGCATCTCGTCGAAAAACTTGGTATCCTTCATTCTGTACCGCTCTTGGTCGGGACCAGAATGCTTGGGGCCAGGATACTCAGGCGAGACAGCCGAAACCGGGCAATAGGCGGTGCAGATGGAACATTTCAGGCATTGTTCCAGGTTGTTGCCGCTGATGTTCTTGAGTTGTATTCCTTGTTCTTTCATCTTGATTGTTTCCTATTTTATGATCTCGGCAACCCGAAGCGCTGTCAGCATGGCAACGCCAGCATTGCTTGCCAATTTTATATCATTGTTCCCGCAAAGAATGGAGCCGATGGCATAGAGATTGTCAAACTTCTCGCCATTCTTCAGGGCATGTAATTCGTTGTCGGTCTTCACGCCATAGCTCATATAGGGCTGAACGTCGTACACATTTTCGCTGGTCCAGGCCGAACGGTCTTCTGCTGCCTCAACGTCTACCCCGAAGACGGGTTCGTAGACTTTCTCATAGTCCGACTTCAAGCCGTGGCTGAGAAATGAGCCTGAGGCCAGGATGAAATGGTCGGCCGACAGTGTTTCGTCGGGAAGCTGGTTGGTGACGACATACTTCACACGATGGTTTTCCAGATGGCCCGCCACCACGCTATCGCTCACCAGAATGGTGCCGCCCAACTGTTGGAAACGCTGCTTGAGCAGGTTGGAAGCGCGCATGCCCGTCACCGAAGGGGGCATGGTGGCAACGAAGGCTACAGGCTTGCGGACCAAAGACTTGATCATGTCTGCTCGCGAGGCATTGTTGAAGCCGAGGACGGCAGGAATGAGAACGATCTCTGCATCCGACTGATAGGCGTTGATGGCCTGGGCAAATGCCTCAAGGTCGTCGTCGGAGTCGAGATATTTGGCTACGTTCACGGCACGCATCTCGGTAGGACTCTTCCGGGCCTGCTCCATGGCCTTGGTGCTGATGTTGCGCACCGTGCAATGGGTTCCGGCATTCTGAAGGTTCTCTAGCAGGAACTGTAATGGGAAGTCGAGGAATCCTGTGATGTTGACCAGGTCGGCCTGTTTCCATTTCGTCTCTGTCAGCGACCGGGCTGTAGCCATGCCGTCGATGGTGAGCCAGGTGGGTTTGATGGCGCCAATGGGCGTGATGCGGTAGTGGTTTTCTTGTGCGTCGCCCACTGTCACTATGCCTGCATCGGCAAGGAGCTGCTTGGCGTTGGCGGCCAGATCTGCTATCCGGTCATCCCCGACGAGATGGTAGGGATGGTTTTCGGGCAGGGCAGCGATGGCTGCGAGAGGACTGGCAACGGCTTTGCCAGCTGTGTCGTAGCCCAACAGGTCGAACGACCCAGAACCGAAATGAAGACTGTTCTGTCCTGCAGAAACGATGCAGACGCGCTTTCCGCGCTTCGAGAGCGCTATGCCGGCGGTCAGTCCGCTCAATCCGCCACCAATGATAACTATATCGTATTTCATTTTGCCTCCCCCTTTGCTTTCATGAATTGGTTGATACCATAGAGTCCCTGATAAATCGTTGCTGCCAGATGGGCCTCGTCCAGCGTGCTGCCCCATCCCACAGAGCGCATGCCTTTCCAGCGCTCGTTGACAAAGTCGGCCAGGTCGCCGAGAGATTGCTTGGCATTCTTGGTGACAGAGCACATCACTGAAGCAGCCCTGCAGGCACATAGCTCGCTTTGGCACGTACCCATACCCACGCGAGTGCGGCGACGAAGGTCTATCAGGTTGTTGATGTGGAGATTGTTGATGGCGTATTTCACCTCGCCAACGCTCACCTCCTCACACTCGCACACCAAGGCGCGGTTGGTGGAGGTGGAATCGTCTATTTCTTCTACTCTCATGCCCTGACGGCCTTTGGCTGCATTGTAGGCCTTGGTACGGTAAGGCTCTTTCAACGCTTTGTCGAGCCCTTCAGACCCTGGAAGTGCAAGTTCTGCGGTCTCGCATTTCTTCTCAATGCCCAGTTTCTTGCAAACCAGGTCTGTAGCCTGCTCTGCCATCAGGCGGTAGGTCATCATCTTGCCACCCGTAATGGTCACCAGTCCGGCCAGTCCATCGCGCTGCTCGTGGTCGAGGGTGATGATACCGCGGCTGATGTTTCGGCCAGAGGGGTCGTTGTCGGCTGCCACGAGTGGGCGGACGCCGGCATAGGCGCGCAGGATACGCGTTGTGGCCAAGTCTGGTGCCAGCTTCTCACCCTCCTTGATCAGGATGTCTACCTCTTCGGGAGTCACTTTCAGGTCGTCGATGGTTTCGATGGGCACGCGGTCGCTTGTGGTGCCAATCACACACACGGCATCGTCGGGCACGAGAATGTCGGCATTGGCAGGTTTGCGGCAACGGTTGATGACCATGTTGTTTACCCTATGGCCGAAAACCAAGAGCGTTCCCTTGGCTGGAAACATATTGAGTGTGATGTCTGCCATGCGCAAGATGGACATACCCCAGATGCCGGCGGCATTCACCACCACCTGTGCATGCACCTCTCGCTTTTCGCCGGTGAGGTTGTCGCGCAATGTTACGCCGTCTACCCGACCATTGTTGATAATGAGATGGGTCACCTCATGGTAGGTCAGCACATCGGCACCATGGCGCCTTGCATCAATGATGTTGGATGTGGTGAGGTGGAAAGGATCGATAGAAGCATCCGGCACTCTCACGGCACCCAAGAGGGTGGGGTTGACGGCCGGCTCAATGCGGCGTGCTTCTTCGGGAGATATGATTTGGGCACTGATACCAACCTTGGTACAAGCCTCAACAAATGTACCCTGAAAGGCAAGGTCATCCTCAGGAAGTGTGATGAACAATCCGTCTGTCTCTTCCACACAGTGCGCGGCAATCTTGCGAAGAATCATGTTCTCTTTGATACATTCCGAGGCAGACTCCTGGTCGGTGACGGCATAGCGTGCTCCGCTATGCATCAAGCCATGATTCCTTCCCGTTGCTCCATTGGCCAGGTCGTACTTCTCTACGAGGAGCACATCCAAGCCCCTCATCGCACAGTCGCGAGCTGTTCCTGCGCCCGTGATGCCTCCGCCAATGATGATTGCATCGTAAGTGTCTTTGATCTTTTTGTTCATATCGTCTTGTCAGTTTACAATATTTTTTATCTGGTTAGTCGTCTTTTACTCGACTTGGAAAGTTACATTATAGTTTTATAACGAAATGTTATAGATTTCGATTGCAATAATAATAGGTTTTTTCATACCAACAAAATAATCTGCCCATAAATTAACATTATTTAGAATAATGAGCTTGTTTTTGGCGAAATATGGTCATAAAAAATTAAAAGTACACTTTAAATTAGGCAAAAAATATGGAAAACCTTAAATTGTGGGAGTGTTGAAGAGAAGTGGGGTTTGGTTCCGAATGGCTTTCGTTTAGGTTTGGTGGTCTATGATCTCGGATATTGGTATGGGAGGATAGGTTGTTGTATTGTGTTTATTTACAGTTGTTTGGCTGGTGAGTGTACCAAAACTGAGGGTGTGCTGGTTGGTTGCGTTTGCTTTTTCGGGTGTATTGGGGGTATCAATCACCTGTTTGTTTCGTTTTGCTTGTGGTTTTTAGAATAGAAGGAGAATGTTTTAGTCAAACGAAACATCATGTTTGAGATGAAGCTCCCGGGAGATGTCTTTTATCATACTGTACCAAAAGTCTTGTTGATTAGTATCATTTTATTCCTGTGCCAATGAGAGCTGGTCGGAAAAGTTTGTTGGAATAGATTCCGTAAATGGTTAGTCCTGGCGTGTCATCCGCCCGCTTTCAGGCAGCCGCAAGACAGTTCTTTAGCCTCCAGAGCATTGTGATGCCACAAAGGGATGACTGTCGGGCTGTCATGCTTCGAGTCGAACCACGTTCTGCTTCGAGTCGAACCACGTTCTGCTTCGAGTCGAACCACGTTCTGCTTCGAGTCGAAGTACGTTCTGCTTCGAGTCGAACCACACTTCGGGAAGCATACCCTGCATGTACGTCAGCAGTGGTGCAGTGGCATGAAACACATCGAGCGGGCTTGCCTGAAGGACGAGTGGACAGAAGGACAGGGCACTTAGCCCGGCCGCCCTCCATGCCCTCTGCCGGCTGTCAAGCCGTTGGCGGCTCAGCACCGCGCAGGGTGAGGAATATCGGGTGCTGCCGGTACGGGCGGCCGCGGAGCGACCGACGTTGCAAGCGAAGGCTTACACAGGGGGCTGGCTGAGCCTGTCTGCGTTCTGTTTAATAATGTCTTTGTCCTGTACGGTAACGTCTGTGTCCTATATAGTAGAGTATTTGTTCTATATAATAATGTTCTTGTGCGATATAATAATGCCTGTGTCCTATATAGTGGAGTGTTTGTTATATATATAATAATGTGTATGTCCTATTAATAAGGTCAATGTTCTATATAGTGTAATCTGTGTTCTATATAGTAATGTCTACGTCCTTGAGTAAGGCGATATACTGATGTATGGCCTTTGACATCTCTTCAATCTTGATATATTCGTCGGCGCTGTGCGATCGTGCCGACTCGCCTGGGCCTAGCTTGAACGAGGTGAAAGGCATGAGGGCTTGGTCGCTGAGGGTGGGCGAGCCGTAAGGCGTCATACCCAGCTCCAGGCAGCGCCGCACCAGAGGATGGTCGGGGGAGATGCCAGAGGAGTGCAAACGGAAAGAGTGGGCCTTGACCTCACTCTTGAGGTGCTGGCAGACGATGTCGTAAATCTCCTCGTTTGTATAATATTCATTGGACCGCACATCGACGAGCATCGTACAGGTGTCGGGCACCACGTTGTGCTGCGTGCCGGCATTGACCACCGTCAGCGTCATCTTCACGGGACCGAGCAGCGGGCTTACTTTCTCAAATTTGTAGTCGCGGATCCAGCGCATGTCGTCGAGGGCTTCGTAGATAGCGTTCACTCCTTCGTTGCGCGCAGCGTGACCGCTCTTGCCGTGGGCGATGACATCGAGCACCATGAGTCCTTTCTCGGCAATGGCCGGTTGCATGCCAGTGGGTTCGCCAACGATGGCCACATCGATGGGTGGGAGCAGTGGCAGGGCTTTGACGATGCCTTCGGATCCCGACACCTCCTCCTCGGCCGAGGCTAAGTAAACCAGGTTGTAGGTTCGCGCGGCCGCCGTATGGTCGGCGCAAAGATAACGAAACACCTGTAGCAGGGTCACCAGTCCGCCCCCGCAGTCGTTACTGCCCAGGCCGTAGAGTTTGCCGTCTGCTATGATGGGCGCAAAAGGGTCGCGGGTCCAGGTCTTCACAGGTTTCACTGTGTCGATGTGGGCATTGAGCAACAGGGTGGGTCTCTGCGCGTCATAGTGAGGGTCTACGGCCCAGACGTTGTTGCCCACGCGATGGGCGTTGAAGCCATAATGGCTGAGGGTTTGCTCCATGAGGTCGGCAGCCCCAGACTCGTTGCGGCTGGTAGATGGTATGGCGATGAGCTCACGAAGCAGTGCCGTGGCATCATCGAGATATTGCTTGTAGGGTTCCATGCTGCAAAAATAGTGTTTTTTTTTTGCTTTCTTTGTCAATTAGCGTTATCTTTGCATCTGTTAATACACAGCTTATGCTCAATAAAAGTCATCTTTCGGTCCTGATCCACGAACAGGCCAAGAAGTATGGAAACAAACCGGTACTGACATTTCGCAGTTTCGGCAGTCTGAAATGGAAGACGGTGACATGGAACCAGTTTTCGCTTCGAGTCAAGCAGGTGAGCAATGCCATGCTCAATCTGGGTATCAAGCCGCAGGAGAACGTCGGCGTTTTTTCGCAGAACTGCATTCAATATCTTTACACCGATTTCGGCGCATACGGCATTCGGGCCTGCTCAGTACCCATGTATGCCACCAGCTCTGAGCAGCAGATCCAGTATATGATCAACGATGCCCAGATCCGGTTCCTCTTCGTTGGCGAGCAGGAGCAGTATGACAAGGCGCACAGGGTGTTTGCCCTTTGTCCATCGTTGGAGCGCATCGTCGTCTTCGACGACAGTGTGCGCATCAGCACCCACGACCCCCATGCTCTTTATTACGAAGATTTCATCAAGCTCGGCGAAGACCTGCCTCGTCAGACCGAATTGGAGAAGCGTTGGGCCGAGGCCAGCGACGACGATTTGTGCAACATCCTCTATACCAGTGGCACCACGGGTGAGAGCAAGGGCGTGATGCTGACCTACAGCCAGTATCATGCGGCTTTAGTGGCTAATGACGAGTGCGTGCCCGTGGGCGAGAAAGACCGGGTGATCAACTTTCTGCCCTTCACCCATATCTTCGAGCGGGCGTGGACCTATCTGAGCCTGGCCGAGGGTGCGCAGCTCATCATCAATACCTATCCGCAGGAGATTCAGGAGTCGATGCGCGAGACACATCCCACCTGTATGTCGAGCGTGCCCAGGTTCTGGGAGAAGGTATATCAGGCTGTCAACGACAAGGTCGACCGTTCGAGTGCGATGCAGCAGAGACTCTTCAGGCATGCGCTGAAGGTGGGTCGCAAATATAACGTGGAATATCTGGCCAATGCCAAGCGGCCGCCATTGACGTTGGCCCTCGAATACAAGATGCTGAATGCCTCTGTGTTGGGACTGGTGCGTAAGCAACTGGGTCTGGAGAATGCCAATATCTTCCCGACGGCAGGTGCTTATGTGTCGCCTGAGGTGGAGGAGTTCATCCATTCCATAGGACTCAACATGGTGGTGGGCTATGGCCTCACCGAGAGTCTGGCAACGGTGTCGTGCGACCATCCGGGCAAGAAATGCTCTATCGGTTCGGTGGGCCGCCTCATCAGCGGCATAGAGATTAAGTTCGGCGATAAAGACGAGATCTTGCTCAAGGGCCCCACCATGACCAAGGGCTATTACAGGCGTGAGGAGCTCAACAAGCAGGTTTTCGACAGCGAGGGGTTCTTCCATACCGGCGACTGCGGGTATATGCGCGATGGCGAGCTGTTTCTCAAAGAGCGCCTCAAAGACCTCTTCAAGACCAGCAACGGCAAGTATATCGCACCGCAGATGGTGGAGTCGCTCTTGCTTGTAGACAAGTATATCGACCAAGTGGCTGTGGTGGCCGACCAGCGCAAGTTTGTGTCGGCACTCGTGGTGCCAGAGTTCAGGCTTCTCGAGGAGTGGGCCCGCGACAACGGCATCGACTTCGCCTCGCGCGAAGACCTCTGTGCCAACAAAAAGGTACAGCAGATGATGATGGAACGTGTATCTACCTTGCAGCAGAGTCTGGCCCACTACGAGCAAATCAAGCGCATCACCCTTATTGCACATCACTTCTCGATGGAGTCGGGCGAACTGACCAATACCCTGAAGATGAGACGCCCGGTGATTTACAAGAACTTCAAGGAAGAGATTGACAGGATGTACGAAGAGTGAAGAAGGAGGGGGAAGAGTAATCGCAAAATGCTAATAAAGATAGAGAGGGTGACCTGCCAACAGTCTATATGGCAAGGAGTGTGCCCATCTCTGTATGCAAAGATATAATAATGATAACAGCAGACCAACTGAAAGATGTGATGGACCGCGCTGAAAAGCTGCACCATTATCTGAATATTGATCAGAAGAAAGTAGAGTTTGAGGAAGAACAGTTGCGCACGCAGGCCCCCGACTTCTGGGAAGATCCCAAGCGGGCCGAGGCGCAGATGAAGAAGGTCAAGGGTATAGAGAAGTGGCTCAAGGGCTACGAGGCTGTGCGCCAGTATGCCGACGAGCTGCAGCTCGCCTTCGACTTCTATAAAGAGGAGATGGTGACCGAAGAGGAGGTCGACGCCGACTATGCCAAGGCCATCAGCTCCATTGAGGAGCTGGAGTTGCGCAATATGCTTAGGCAGACCGAAGACCCGATGGAGGCCGTGATGAAGATCAACTCAGGTGCCGGGGGCACCGAGAGCCAGGACTGGGCCCAGATGCTCATGCGTATGTACACACGGTGGTGCGATGCCCATGGGTATAAGGTCACCGTCACCGACCTTCAGGACGGTGATGAGGCGGGCATCAAGAGTGTCACGATGACCATCGAGGGCGGCGAGTACGCCTACGGATTCCTCAAGAGCGAGAACGGCGTCCACCGCTTGGTGCGCGTGTCGCCTTATAATGCTCAAGGCAAACGTATGACAAGTTTTGCCAGCGTCTTCGTCTCTCCCCTCGTCGACGACACCATCGAGGTGTATGTAGACCCGGCCAAGGTGAGCTGGGACACCTTCCGCTCGAGCGGAGCCGGTGGACAGAACGTCAACAAGGTGGAGTCGGGCGTGCGCCTGCGCTACCAGTACGAAGACCCTGATACGGGCGAGAAGGAGGAGATTCTCATCGAGAACACCGAGACGCGCGACCAGCCCAAGAATAAGGAGAAGGCCATGCTGCTCCTGAAGAGCCAGCTCTACGACCGAGCCATGAAGAAGCGTATGGAGGCCCAGGCCAAGATCGAGGCAGGGAAGAAGAAAATAGAGTGGGGCAGCCAGATCAGGAGTTATGTCTTCGACGACCGCCGCGTGAAAGACCATCGCACCAACTATCAGACCTCCGACGTCGACGGTGTGATGGACGGCAAGCTCGACGGGTTTATCAAAGCCTATCTCATGGAGTTCTCGGCTAGTGAAGAGCAAGAAGAAACGGTATAAGTAACAGAAAACTATATAACAATCTAATCGTACAACCTAAATGGCACCGGCTGGCACGGAGGTATGACCATACCTGCCTACGCAGAAGGAGTCAGACGGAGAAGCCTTAAAAAAATGAAATGTTATGAGTGACAAGAAAGACAAGCACGTTGCCGCCTATCAGGTGAACAACGTGGAACAGAAGAAACATCGTGCCGACAGGCAGGAGATGCAGAAGAAACAAGGTGACACGGTAGTCAAATGGATCTTTGGGTTCCTCATCTTCTTTGCCATCCTTTTCATGATTTATTCATTCTACATGTCATGAGCGGACTGGAGATAGAACGCAAGTTTCTGGTCAGGAAAGGCGGCGCGTACCAACGTGCCGCCTTTTCGGTCAGTCACATTAGGCAGGGATACATCCCTGCTGAGGGTGCCACGGTGCGCATCCGTGTGCGCGACGAGAAGGCCTACCTCACCATCAAGGGCAAGAGCATCAACGGTGGCATGACGCGCTACGAGTTTGAGAAGGAGATATCGCTCGACGAGGCGCAGCAACTATTGCAGCTGTGTAAGGGTGGTGTGATCGACAAGCACCGTTATCTGGTTAAGAGCGGGGCTCACACCTTCGAGGTCGACGAGTTTCATGGCGACAATGCCGGACTTGTGATGGCTGAGGTGGAGCTGGGGCGTGAAGACGAGGCCTACGAGAAGCCCGACTTCATCGGGTCCGAGGTCACGGGCGACATGCGGTTCTACAACTCGCACCTGCTGCTCAACCCCTATTCCGCCTGGCGAGAAACGCTGCCAGAGGAATACCGATGAGTTGCCCCAGGCCCACGCCGATGGCGTCGGCCACGAAGTCTATGCTGTCACCGCTACGATTGCCATTGGTGCAGGTGGCCTGCACCACCTCAATGAGTCCACCCATGAGCACAGGCATCAGCAGTGCCCACACCAGAGCTTTGCGCCAGTGTATGCGGTGGTGCTGGTAACCGTGTTCTGCCCAGAGCAGCAGGCACAGCCCGCCGTACATCACGAAGTGGGTCCACTTGTCGATCATGTTTACATGTGAGAGTGGGGTCTCCGGGATGGGTATCAGGCACAACACCCAGATGACCGCGATGCATACCGTGGAAATGGGA
The DNA here is from genome assembly GCA_964493905.1 of uncultured Prevotella sp. Lineage (GTDB taxonomy): Bacteria > Bacteroidota > Bacteroidia > Bacteroidales > Bacteroidaceae > Prevotella. The sequence goes on along the minus strand of CAZBQA010000012.1, from coordinate 4,847 downwards.
TAACGTCTGGGCATATTATAGAGTTTCTGCATAATTACTTTCATATTGGATGCAAAAGTAGATAATTTTTTATACTTTTGTAGCCAAAATACAGTTAAAAGTAAAGTATGTCAGAAGAGAGAGCTAATTTTGGAAGCAAGCTGGGTATGATCCTCGCAACGGCCGGCGGTGCTGTGGGACTGGGCAACGTATGGCGTTTTCCGTATATGACGGGCCAGAATGGTGGTGCTGCTTTCATCCTTATCTATATCGGGTGTGTGCTGTTGCTGGGTATCCCCTGCATGGTGTCAGAGTTTATCATTGGCCGTCACGGGGCCTCCAACACCTATCGAGCATACGCCAAGGTAGGCAATGGCACAGCCTGGCGCTTCGTTGGCCTGCTGGGCGTGGTCACCGGTTTTCTCATCACTGGCTATTATGCGGTGGTGTCGGGCTGGTGCCTGCAGTACATCTATGCCTCGGTGATGGGTGAGCTGCATGGCAACCCTGCTTTCGTGCAACAGTATTTCCAATCTTTTTCGGCCGACCCAGTGCGTCCTGTGTTCTGGCTGGTGGTCATCCTGCTTGTCACCCACTTTGTCATCATTCACGGCGTGCGGGGCGGCATCGAGAAAGCCTCCAAATGGATGATGCCCACCTTATTTATCCTCTTGCTGGTCATCGTGGTAGCCTCGTGCATGTTGCCAGGGGCTTGGAAGGGTGTGGAGTTCCTGTTCAAGCCCGATTTCTCGAAAGTCTCCCAGGACGTATTCCTGGGTGCCTTGGGCCAGTCGTTTTATTCGTTGAGCATTGCCATGGGCTGCATCTGCACCTATGCCTCCTACTATACTCGTCAGACCAACCTGCTCCACTCTGCTTTGCAGGTGTCGGTTGTCGACACGCTGGTGGCCATTCTGGCCGGACTCATCATCTTCCCCGCGGCTTTCTCGGTGGGTGTCAACCCCGACAGCGGTCCGTCGCTGATCTTCATCACCTTGCCCAACGTCTTCAACCAAGCCTTCAGCGCTGTGCCGCTGGTGGGCTGGTGCATCTCCATCTTGTTTTATGCCCTGCTGTCGCTGGCCGCCCTCACATCGCTCATGTCGCTTCATGAGGTGAGCACATCATTCTTTTACGAGGAGTTGCATATCTCCCGCCATCGTGGAGCCATCATCGTCACCGTCACTACGGCCATCATCGGCGTGTTCTGTTCATTGTCGTTGGGTGGCGTGACCGGCCTTACCATTGCCGGCAAGTCGCTGTTCGATGTGTTCGACTTCGTTACCGGACAAATCTTCCTACCCGTGGGAGGGTTCCTCACCTGCATCTTTCTCGGATGGTGTGTACCGCGGCAGCTGGTTTACGACGAGTTTACCAACTGGGGCACGCTGAGCAGCCGCTTTCTCGGGGTGTTCCTCTTTCTGGTGCGCTATGTATGTCCGTTGGCCATTCTCGGCATCTTCCTCAATCAGCTAGGACTTCTATAGCCCAGTAAGCGTTATCAATAATCATTGCAATCATCATGAGCGAAAGAGGTAACTTCGGCACCAAGCTCGGTGTCATCCTTGCCACGGCAGGCTCTGCCGTTGGACTGGGCAATATCTGGCGCTTTCCCTATATGACCGGTCAGGATGGTGGCGCGGCTTTCATCGTCGTCTATCTGGTCTGCATCTTGTTGCTGGGCATCCCTGGCATGGTGGGCGAGTTCATCGTGGGCCGTCATGGTGCTGCCAACGCAGCGCGATCTTACGCCTTGCTGGGTGGGCGCAGATGGGCCCTTCTGGGTTATGTCGGTGCCTTCACCTCGCTCATCATTCTCGGGTTCTATTCGGTCATCGCCGGCTGGTGCCTGCAGTATCTCGGTGCCTCGCTGTTGGGACATCTTAATGGCGATGCCACTTATGTGAGCCAATATTTCGAGAAGTTTACCACCGACCCGCTGGAGCCGTTGTTATGGACCATAGCTTTCATCGTGCTCACTCACCTGGTGGTTATCCGCGGCGTGCGGCAAGGTATCGAGAAATTCAGCAATACCCTGATGCCCACCTTGTTCATCCTGCTGCTCGTCATCGTGGCAGCCTCTTGTATGTTGCCCGGTGCCTGGCAGGGCGTGGATTTCTTGTTCAAGCCCGACTTTTCCAAGGTCACGCGCAGCGTCTTTCTTGATAGTTTGGGACAGGCCTTCTTCTCGCTCTCACTTGGCACGGCCTGTCTCTGTACCTATGCCTCCTACTTCAGCCGTCAGACCAACCTGGTGCGGTCGGCCGGACAGATTGCCGGTATCGACACCCTTATCGCCATCCTGGCCGGGTTGATGATCTTTCCCGCGGCCTTCTCGGTAGGTATTCAGCCCGACAGCGGCCCCTCGCTCATCTTCATCACCCTGCCCAATGTGTTTCAGCAGGCCTTCACGCCGGCCTTGGGCTATGTGGTGAGCATCCTCTTCTATGCCCTGCTGGGACTGGCTGCCCTTACCTCCACCATCTCGATGCACGAGATTGGCACCGCCCTCTTCTACGAGGAATTGCATATTTCACGAAGCAAAGGCGCCCTCATCGAGTCGGCCATAGCCATTGTCATTGGCATGCTATGCTCACTGTCGTGCGGTGCTGTCGACCTCTCGTTCTTTGGCAAGAGTTTCCTCGACTGCTGCGATTTCCTTACCTCGAACATTCTCCTGCCCCTCGGTTCTTTCTTCACCTGCATCCTGCTGGGATGGGTGGTACCGCAGAAGGTGGTGCGCGACGAGTTCACCAACTGGGGCACGGTGTCGACGGCGTTCTACGGCGTGTGGCTGTTCTTGGTGAGATATGTCTCGCCACTGTGTATCCTCGCAGTCTTCCTTCATCAGATGGGCATCATCTGACCGCAGGATGATATCTATGACCATAATAATCATGACCTATGAAACTACGCGACTTTTTTTATTTCAACCGTTCCGACCGCAGCGTCCTGCTCTTCTTCCTCACTCTCGGACTAGTGGCCATCGCACTGATCTTCGTGGTGGGTGGACAGCAAACCACGACCGAGGCCGGTCCCGCTGACAGTCTTTCGCCCTATTCGCCACGCCGGTCGGAGTATGCAAACCCTCGTTCGCCCTATTCTGACCATGCAATTACCTATGGTGACGCGGGAGACGAGGGGAGGGTAGAGCGGTTTGTCTTCGACCCCAATACTGCTGACAGCTCACAGTTGTTGCGCCTGGGGTTGCGTCCCTGGCAGGTGCGCAACATCTACAAGTACCGCGCCAAGGGTGGTATCTATCGCAAGCCCTCCGACTTTGCACGGCTCTACGGTCTCACCCAGAAACAGTATCGGGAGTTGGAACCTTACATCCGGATCGGTGATGACTATGCACCTGCCGCGTCGCTTTTTACGGAGGAGGCCACCAGCCAACAGGCTGCGCCCGACAGCCTGCACCATTATCCTGTGAAGCTCAGACCCACCGAACGCATCGACCTTAATCTTGCCGACACCTCACAGCTCCAGCGTGTGCCTGGTATTGGCGGTTATTTTGCCCGGCAGGTAGACCGCTATAGGCAGCGTCTGGGTGGGTTTTACAGCGTACAGCAACTCAAGGAGATCGAGGACTTCCCAGAGTCGGCCCTCACCTATTTTATTATAGAGGGTGAAATCCGTAAGTTGAAGGTCAACCAGATGACGCTCAACGAACTTAGGAAGCATCCTTATATCAACTATTACCAAGCCCGCGCCATTCTCACCCACAGGCGTCTGCGTGGACCTCTGTCTAGTCTTGATGACCTCCGTCTACTCAAAGAATTCACTCCGCACGACCTTGAGCGACTGCGCCCCTACGTGGAGTTTTGATTTGTTTGTCCTTTGTGTAACATCTTCCTCTTGTTCTACGTCATGAGAATAGTGCATTACCAGACATGCTCGGTCGTGAGCTGTCGTGTATTTCTTTCAAACAAATAGAACAATGAAAAAAGTGTTATTCTCACTGCTGCTCCTGCTCAGCTGCCAGTTGGCGTTCTCACAGTCGGCGTCAGCCCTGTTCAACGATTACAAACAAGAGCGTAAGGCCACGTATGTCAGCGTGCCACGTGCCATGATGTCTATAGCCGCAGGCAAACTCAAGGATGGCAATGTGCAGGCTTTGCTCCAGCAGGTGCAGTCGGCCCGCGTGCTGACGCTCAGCGACTGTCGTAAGGGCGTGCGCAAGAAGTTTGCCAAGAAGATGACGCAGCTGGGCAAATATGGTTACGAAGAGTTTACCCGTGTGTCTGACGACCGCGACAATGTATTGGTCATGGTGAAACGCAACGGTACATTCATCGGCGAGATAGCCATGCTGATGAACAGCAAGGACAGTTGTGTGGGTATGCTGGTCACTGGCCATATCAACCCTGAGGATATCGATGCCGTCATCGGTATGGTGGAGGAATAACTCTACGTCTAGGAATAGCCGTGAAGTAGAAAAAATAAGGGATGCACCATGCGGTGCATCCCTTTGTGCTGGTCGGGATGAGGCGACTCGAACGCCCGACCCCTACGTCCCGAACGTAGTGCGCTACCAACTGCGCTACATCCCGATGAGCATCCTTGGTGGCAGACTTGGAGGTTCTGCCTTCAAAAGACGGTACAAAGGTAACTCTTTTTTCCGAAACATCGTCTAATTTGTGCGGAAAAATTTGCGCAAACCATAAAAAAGTATTAACTTTGCACTCGCATTTCAAAAGCAGGGCAGTAGCTTACAAGTCAGCACTCAGAAGTGTAACCTTACGGTACCTTAGCTCAGGTGGTAGAGCAATGGACTGAAAATCCATGTGTCCTTGGTTCAACTCCAAGAGGTACCACTCCTCCTTTCATTTGGCCCGGTTCCCATTACGTATGGGGCCGGGCTTTTT
>CAZBQA010000011.1:0-59110 GCA_964493905.1 uncultured Prevotella sp. | reverse complement strand
CTACTTCAAGTCGATACAGATTCTGCTTCAAGTCGATACAGATTCTGCTTCAAGTCGATACAGATTCTGCTTCAAGTCGATACAGATTCTGCTTCGAGCCAAAACAAACTTCATGAAGCATGCGCAACAGGTGCGTCAGCATCGGCACCGCGGCATGAGACACAAGGAATCGGCTTAGCTGAAGACCTAACTGCCCGAACGACATGTCTACATAGCACGGTAAACCCTAGATGAGGCTTACAGGTCGACGGCAATTATTAAACACACAAATTCATGAACTATGCCGTCTTTCTTCCATGATGCCATAAACAATTCACCCATTGCCATAGACAAGCAATGGGTGAATCTTATTTTATACTATTCTTCCCGAAGAAAGAATAAAGCCTTGGATAACGAGCCTAATTGTTGACACTTCCGCCGACAATATCCAGCAATTCGCTGGTGATGGCGGCCTGACGACTCTTGTTGTATTGCAAGTTAAGACTCCGGAGAATCTCATCTGCATTGTCGGTGGCCGTCTGCATCGCTACCATTCTAGCGGCATGCTCAGAGGCATTGCTATCGAGTAAGGCCGTATAAATCATCAAGTTGAGTAGTTTTGGTACCAGTGTTGAGAGCACCGTCTCCATGTCAGGCTCAACGATGAAGTCATCGTTGAGTGGCTTCACTTCGTCTTGTTGGCCACGCTTCTCGCTCTCGCCTTTCTTGCGAAGATATTCCTGAGCCTTGGCCGTAACCATGTTGGAAGACAGGTCACGGTCGTTGGAGGCACCGATTTTCTCTGTTGAAAGGTCGATAGGCAAGAAAGTACTACGCGTGAGGACCTGTGTACCTGCACTCTTGAAATGATGATAAATCAACTCTACCTTGTCGACTTCATGATTTGCAAACTTGGCGGCAAGTTCAGTAGCAATATTTGCGCATTGCGCGGCACTGGGTTTGTCGGCCAGTTCTACAAAGTCACCAGCTGGACGATAGCCCCACTTAATGACCTTCTCAGCCACCTTGCGCCCAATAGGATAAATCGTGATGTCGCTGACGCCTTGAGCCTTGTACCCTTCTATGGCCTGTTGGAGCATACGGATGACATTGCCGTTGAATCCACCACACAGCGAACTGTTGGAGGAGAAAACAACCAAAGCCACTTTTTTGACAACAGGGCGCTCTTCATCAAAGACACTTTGTGCTTGAGGCACTGACAGCAAGAATGCCTTCAGGATATGTTCCAGTTGATTTTCGTAAGGAAGCATATTCTGAATAGCTGTCTGTGCATGATGAAGTTTCGACGAGGCCACCATCTTCATAGCACTTGTAATCTTACGCGTGCTCTTGACAGAGGCGATGCGGGTCTTGATCTCTTTTAATGAAGGCATAAGCTACTCCTTATTTGAACTGTCCAGCAATACCAGCCATCACATCTGTAATGGTAGTGGTACACTCATCGGTAAGCTGTCCGCTTGCCAATGTGTCGATCACATCCTGATGCTGTGAACGCATCTGCTCCAAGAACTGCTCCTGACAGGCACGTACCTGCTCTACTGGCACGTCATGCATCAATCCATGCACGCCACAATAGAGGATGGAAATTTGCTCGCCCACGGGCATCGGACTATACTGAGGCTGGATGAGAAGCTGGTTGTTTTTTCGGCCACGGTCGATGGTCATGGCAGTCACAGGATCCATATCGCTGGAGAACTTTGAGAAAGCCTCTAGCTCACGATACTGGGCCATATCAATTTTGAGCGTTCCGGCCACTTTTTTCATACTCTTCACCTGTGCCGAACCGCCCACACGCGATACAGAGATACCAACGTTGATGGCAGGCCGGAAGCCCTGGTTAAAGAGGTCTGTCTCCAGATAGATTTGTCCATCGGTGATGGAGATTACATTGGTAGGGATGTAGGCAGACACGTCACCTGCTTGCGTCTCGATAATAGGCAGGGCAGTCAAAGAACCACCACCCTTCACATGACCCTTCATACACTCAGGCAGATCGTTCATCTGCTCAGCCACTTCCTGCTGGTCATTAATTCGGGCAGCCCGCTCAAGCAAGCGGGAATGCAGGTAGAATACATCACCAGGATAAGCCTCACGACCAGAGGGACGACGCAAGATCAGAGAAATCTCGCGGTAAGCCACGGCCTGCTTGGACAGATCATCATAGACCACCAGTGCATGATAGCCACGGTCACGGAAATACTCTCCGATGGCCGCACCGGCGAAAGGAGCATAATACTGCATGGCAGCAGGGTCAGCGGCCGTTGCACTTACAATGATGGAATAAGGGAGTGCACCATGCTCCTTCAGGGTCTGCACAAGTGCAGCAACGGTACTGGCTTTCTGGCCAATGGCTACATAGATGCAATATACCGGTTTCCCGGCATCGTAGCTGCTCTTCTGATTGATGATTGTATCAATGGCTACAGCAGTCTTACCGGTTTGTCGATCACCGATAATCAACTCACGCTGTCCGCGTCCAATTGGAATCATCGAGTCGACGGCCTTCAAGCCCGTCTGAAGAGGCTCTTTCACGGGCTGGCGATAAATCACACCAGGAGCCTTGCGATCCAACGGCATCTCAAAAGCGGTTGAGAGATCGATGTCACCCTTGCCATCTATTGGTTCACCAAGGGGGTTGACCACACGTCCAAGAAAGCTGTCGTTCACTCGTATAGATGCAATACGGTGTGTACGTTTCACCTTCTGACCTTCCTTGATGCCTGCAGTAGGCCCAAGAAGAATACAACCCACGTTGTCTTCCTCTAGGTTCATGACTATCGCCATGGTGCCATTCTCAAACTCAAGCAATTCGTTGGCTTCAGCGTTGCGTAGTCCGTATACACGGGCCACACCGTCAGAGACCGTAAGAACGGTGCCCACTTCGTCGAATTTCTCGTCAGAAGTAATACCCTCCAGTTGCTTGAGCAACATTTCAGACACTTCGCTTGGTTTTATTTTATCTGACATTTGTTCTAATTAAATTATGTTACTGTAAAGTCGGAAGAATGGGTGCTCCCCACCTTTCACTTCTTTAATTGTACCAGCATGTTGTTCAACTTGGTCTTGACACTGGCATCCATACGGTAAGTGTCGTATTCGAGGATAAATCCACCGAGGATATCGGCATCAACCTCTGTATTGAACTCAACGGTACCCCGAGTCTTTTGCTCCACCATTGCCTTCATCTTTGCTTCAGTCTCCGGAGAGACGGCAACAGCAGTGGTCAGTTTACCACGAATGATGTTCCTCTGTTGGCGATACAGCGTGATATATGAATGTGCCATGAATTGCAGGGCACTCTCCCTTCCTTCTTTCAAGACAAGCATGAAGAAGCGCTTGGTCAAATCCATGACATCACCGCCAGTGGCAGTCTCCAGCAACATCAACTTCTTGTCTTTGGCAAGCATGGGGTTGTCTATCGTGAAGCGAAACGCTGGCACCTGAAGGTAGCTTTGTGCAAGCACTTGCATCTCCTTGTACACCTGCGTGTCTTGCTTCAAGTCCATGGCACTTTTCAGGAGCGCCCGGGCATATCTGACCGATATTACACCTAAATCCATATATTACTTCTGTTATTTTGACTGATTCCCCACAGAAACCTCATCAAGCAGTTTATTGATCAAATCCATCTGCTTATCGTCAGACGAGAGTTTTTCCTTGATGATTTTCTCTGCAATCTTGACAGAGAGCTCAGCAACTTGGGCACGAATCTCACGGATGGCTTGCTGTTTCTCATTCTCGATTTCAGCTTTGGCATCATTGAGTAGTCGCGCACCTTCCTCCTTCGCCTGATTCTGCGCTTTAGCAAAAATGGCATCGCGAGTTGAGGTTGCTTCTTTTAGCAGCATAGCCTGCTTCTCACGTGCTTCCTGCAGAATGGATTCTCCTTCCTGTTGTATATTGGCTAGCTTCTGATTGGCGTCATGAGCTTTCCGTAGGCTCTCGTCGATGAAGTTCTTACGCTCCTCCACCATTTTAGTGATAGCAGGAAATCCGAACTTCCACAACAAGGCAAGCACTACGAGGAAGACGACCGTCATCCAGAACAGCAAGCCAGTGCTAGGCATTAATAAACCCATACGCAGCGATTAAATACTTTCTTGTAAAATGAGATGCAAAATTATTTGCTGACACACATGAAAGCAATAACTGCGGCGAAGAGGGCAACACCCTCAATCAGGGCAGCAGCGACGATCATGTTGGTAAACAGCTTGTTCATTACCTCAGGCTGGCGAGCCATGGCATCCATAGCGTTTCCACCGATCTTACCGATACCGATACCGGCACCAATAGCTGCCAAACCTGCGCCAATGCCGGCGCCTAACTGTGCAAGTCCACTTGCTGCTAATAATAATGACATCATAATAGTAAAGTTTTAATTGTTATTTAATTATGTTTTTTATTCTGATTCTGTAACACCTTTATTCAGCCTTGGCCCGTGCCAGACCAATGAAAATGGCACTTAACATCGTGAACACGAAAGCCTGGATGAAACAAACTAAGAGCTCAAGGCACATCATGAAGATGCTCATGATAACACTCAGGAAGGTCATGCCGTAGAACGTCATACCAATGCCCTCAGCAGCTACCAAAAAAATGATACTTGTCAAAGCCAGAGCAATGGCATGACCAGCCATCATATTGGCAAAAAGACGAATCATTAAGGCGAACGGCTTGGTGAAGATGCCCACAAACTCAATAAGTGGAATCAATGGAAGTGGAGCCTTTAGCAAAATAGGCACCTCAGGCCAGAATATTTCTTTCCAATAATGAGATGTACCACTCACCTGGGTAATGATAAACGTACACAGAGCCAAGAAGAAAGTCACGGCAATGTTTCCGGTCAGGTTACCTCCTCCGGGAGGGAAAGGTATGACACCCATCAGATTACTGATGAAGATAAAGAAGAAACATGTGAGCAGGTAGGGACTATATTTCTGATAGCCTTCCCCTACTCCAGCCTTCACCACGTTGTCTTCGACATAGGTAACCAGCATCTCAACAAACCCTGTAAACCCTTTGGGTGCGGCATCGTCGGCCTTATGACGACGGTACCAACGAGCAGGAATGAGTATCATGAGCAACAGGAGCGCAGCATCAATGAAAAGCACCGCCACCGTCTTGGTGATGGAAATGTCGAAAGGCAAGACTTCCTTTCCATTCACGAGCTCAACAATCTTACCTGCATGGTCACCCAATGTAGCAATAGCCAATGCATCTGGTCCCAGGCGGTATCCTTTCGCATCTGCCTCCTCACTGAACTCTGCCGATGAGAAGACATGCCAGCCAGTAGAACTCTTGACAATCACCGGCAGGTGAAAGACGATACTCTTATCACCGAAATCTGTGACATGCCACTCATATGAATCCTGGATATGCTCCATTATCAGTTCGGTGACGTCTAACGGCCCATGCTCCTTACCTGCATTTGCGGCTGCCTGTGCTGGCATAAGAGCAAGCACAAGAAACAATATGCTAAGCAGTTGTTTGAAGTATTTCATGTCTTTTTATTTATACAACCTAATGTTTTAAAATGAGTGTGACTGTCATCATCACCGCATACATGCCCATCATCATCACTACAAAAGCCACTGATTCTTCATGGCTCTGTGAAAGGACAAGCAGATAGACACCTATGGCGGTGAGCACAAACACAACCCGTATCACAGCCATCACCAGATAGAACTGTGGAAAGTAATCAGGGGCGTGTTGTTTGACAGCATCGTACCCCTTCACCCACGCTGCACCGAGCAATCCGTAGAAACAAAGGCCAAAGATAATGACAGGTAATGAAATCATAACTGAACATTAGACAGTTTTAGCGACAACCTGCCATTACTTCTGATTGGAAACACCCGGAGGACGGGTATTCTCTTTTGACCTGAAGCGTATGATGGCAAAACCGAAAATCCATAGCGAGAGGAGAATACCACCGATCAACAACGTCACATCAAGCATCTGGTAAGAACGCGTGACATTCATCACCAAGAGTACCGTAAGAACGACACCGATGATGGCATACAACCCCATCTTATAGACTTTCATTCTCGTCATTACACTTCAACACAAAGGCTTACTTCATTCTTTTTTACTTCAACAAAGCCACCTTTGACCTCTATAGATTGTAGCCCGTCTGAAGTCTGGTATTCCACTCTTCCCTCTCCCAAGGAAGATATAATGGGGGCATGGTCGGTCAGAATCTCAAAAGCACCCATCGTACCAGGCACCTTGACACGATCCACGTCACCATCAAATACCACTCTTTCAGGAGATACGATTCTTAATTTCAGCATAATCCTTAGCGATTGATTGATAAAGAATCTGCTATCCCTTTGCAGCTTCCAACAGTTTCTTACCTTTCTCGATAGCGTCCTCAATAGTACCTACGTTCATGAAAGCCTGCTCAGGCAGGTCATCCACCTCGCCGTCAAGGATGGCATTGAAGCCCTTGATTGTATCCTCGATACTCACCATGACGCCTTTCACTCCGGTGAACTGTTCGGCCACGGCGAATGGCTGTGACAAGAAACGCTGAACACGGCGGGCACGATTCACCACCAGCTTGTCTTCGTCTGACAGCTCGTCCATACCCAGAATGGCAATAATGTCCTGTAGCTCGTTATAATGCTGCAATGTCTCTTTCACACGCTGGGCACACTCATAATGCTCTTTGCCTACAATGAGCGGGTCGAGGATACGAGAGGTGCTGGCCAGAGGGTCAACGGCAGGATAGATACCCAGCTCGGTAATCTTACGGTCGAGCACAGTGGTGGCATCCAAGTGGCTGAAGGTAGTAGCAGGGGCAGGGTCAGTCAGGTCATCTGCCGGTACATACACGGCCTGCACCGATGTAATAGAGCCCTTCTTGGTAGATGTAATTCGCTCCTGCATGGCACCCATCTCTGAGGCCAACGTTGGCTGATAGCCTACGGCTGAAGGCATACGTCCGAGCAAGGCCGACACCTCAGAACCAGCCTGTGTGAAGCGGAAAATATTGTCGATGAAGAACATAATGTCGGCAGGAGCACCATTCTTACCGCCATGATCACGGAACTCCTCGGCAACCGTCAGCCCTGACAAGGCAACAGAGGCACGTGCACCAGGCGGCTCGTTCATCTGTCCGTAAACCAGGGTGGCCTGCGATTTCTGCAATTCTTCGGGGTCTACCAGCGACAAATCCCACTTGCCTTCTTCCATTGCCTTGCGGAATTTCTCACCATAACGGATAACACCCGATTCTAGCATGTCTCTAATCAGGTCATTGCCTTCACGCGTACGCTCGCCCACACCAGCAAAAACAGAGTAGCCGTCGTGGCCCTTGGCAATGTTGTTGATGAGCTCCATAATAAGCACTGTCTTGCCTACACCGGCACCACCGAACAGTCCAATTTTTCCACCTTTCATGTAAGGCTCAAGTAGGTCGATGACCTTGATACCTGTCGCCAACATCTCTTTGTGTGTCGACAGATTGTCGAACTTAGGTGCCTCGCGATGGATAGGATAACTACCCTCCATATCGAGTTCCTTCATGCCATCGATGGGCTGACCTATGACGTTCATCATTCGCCCTTTAATCTGCTCTCCGGCGGGCATAGTGATTGAACTTCCCGTTGGTACAGCCAGCAGGCCGCGTTGCAGACCATCGGTATTATCCATAGCAACACAACGAACAGTGTCTTCACCGATATGCTGTTGCACCTCAATGATCAGGTCGCGGCCATCAGGACGCTTTACCTTCAAAGCATCGTAAATCTTAGGCAGCACCTTCTCCGGGTCTTGTCCCTGGATGTCGAAATAGACGTCGATAACAGGACCGATAATCTGCGAGATGTGCCCATTAATTTGTGACATAAGCTATTCTTTTATATTAATGATCTTCTAAAACTTTCCCCCCCTCGTTCGTTTACTGAAAGCAAAAGTACAGTTTATTTCGTTAGCACAATAACTTTTTAACAATCTTTAGGGGCAAATTTGCAGATGGTCTACCTTCTTTTATATACTCAATTCGTCAAGTACATTGATCAGCTTCATGTCAAAAGGCTTGTCAGAGCGGATGGCTTCACTCAATGGCACGTATACAATCTCATTGTTTCTGACACCTACCATGATATTACGCTGTCCCTGCATAAGGGCTTCCACAGCTCCAACACCCGTGCGACTGGCAAGAATGCGGTCGTGGGCAGAAGGACGGCCACCGCGCTGCAGATGTCCTAAGATAGAAACTCGAACATCGTAACCCGGGAACTCTTTTTTCACACGATCAGCGTAGTAGAGTGCACCGCACTTAGGACTTTCTGAAACGATAACGATGCAACTCTTCTTTGATTTGCGGATGCCTCGCTCCATGAATTGCGCCAACTGGTCCACGTCAGTAGAGTCTTCAGGTATGATGGCAGCCTCTGCCCCACTGGCGATGGCAGCATTTTGTGCCAGGAAACCAGCGTCACGTCCCATCACCTCTATAAAAAATATTCGTTCATGGCTCTGAGCAGTATCTCTGATACGGTCTACACACTCCACAATCGTGTTGAGTGTCGTATCGTAGCCAATGGTCGAATCGGTGCCATAGAGGTCATTATCTATCGTTCCAGGAAGTCCGATGCAACGCACGTCAAACTCGTTGGCAAAATCCATGGCACCATGGAGGGAACCATTTCCGCCGATTACCACCAAAGCATCAATCTCTTCACGTTGTAAGGTCTCAAAGGCTTTTTGCTTACCTTCATCTGTCATAAATTCCATCGACCGGGCAGTCTTCAAGATGGTGCCACCCTGCATGATAATGCCCGATACATTCTCGGTGGTGAATGTCCTCACCTCATCATTGATAAGTCCGTCATAGCCACGATAAATGGCCTTGATGTTAAAACCATTGCAGATACCTGCGCGCGTTACTGCACGAACAGCAGCATTCATTCCTGGTGCATCGCCACCCGATGTGAGAATACCTATCGTTTTAATCTTTCCCATAAAATATTATGCCTGTTATGAATTTGTTTAATATGATTTGTCTGTTTATCCTGCCTACATCTACTCCATCAATAGACAATCAGCAACAATACCAAGAATCCAAGGAGGGCTCCAACGGCTGTTTTCAGTCCGACATATCGAAAATACCATCCTATATGCATGTGTTCTGCTTTTATCAAGGCACTACCAGCTACCGAACCGATAGACAGTATGTTACCGCTGACGGCTGTAGTATATGCAACGATCAAGGTATATGCATCATTCATATGTGTCTCAGCATGCAGGTTCATAAAACTGGCCGCTGTGGTGAAGTTGTTCAAAACAATACTAATCATGCCACTGGCAAGCCCCATCTGCCAATCGTTCACACCCGCCTCGCTTAAGGATGACCACAAGATTGCCATTGCCCCCGTTTCCTTAACTACACCCAGGGCAAGCATCACGCCAAAAATAAACAGAATCATCTGATGGTTACTATAGAGAAGGGCCAGTGGCATGCGATGCGCCGTGGAGGCATCCATGTTCATCAGTTTACGGTTAAACACTTCGTTGACGACCCATAACACACTCAAGACACACAATGCCCCCAAGAAGGGACTGAGTTTGGTGATGTTGTGGAAAGTGGGGATAAACCACAAACCGCCAATTCCTACAAAAAGCATCAACAATCGTTGCCAAGTATTTAAACGCGTATCATCGCCACGATATGGCATGGTGATCATCTCTGTCTCGACACGTTCTGGCAGACTTCTGCCCATCCACCATATCGGGATAAACCAAGCTACTAGACAAGGAACGATTAAGACCAAGAAATAGGCAGAGGCAGAAACCAACCCATAGCTCCATAACATCAAACCGATTGGACTGCCAATGACAGTTACAGCACCCCCACAGTTTGCTGCCACCACGATGGCAGCGCCATAGAACATACGTTGCCGGCGGTTGGGAACTATCTTGTGCATCATGACCAGCATCAGCACTGTTGTACTGAGATTGTCAAGGTGAGCGGAAATTAAGAATGTTACCACAGCGAGTGTCCATAGCAGCTTCTTGCTGCTACGCGTCTTCATAAGCTGTGAGATAAAATCGAAACAGCCATTGTTATTCAGTATCTCTACAATGGTCATGGTGGCAAGAAGAAAGAGTACTATCTCGCAGGCTTTACCAACATACTTAATCAATATGTTACTTGCAATGAACTCTTTGACGTATGCACTGGACGGTTGCCTACCATCCAGATAGTTCAGATATTCATCGGGATGCTGACTCATCACATAGTCGGTACCATAACTGATGTAGAGCACCCACCCCACCGTGCATACAAAAATAGCCACAGCCGCTTTGTTTACACTGGTGAGAGTCTCTGTTGCTATAAGCAGATAACCTAAAAGCAATATGCCGACAATTATCAGAGTCATTGATTTCCCATAAACATTCCGCGCAAAGTTAGTGATTTCTTAAAAAAATAGCAAGCAAAATCTTTATTTTATATTGGTTTAACGCAGAAAAAATGTGCAAATGCTTTCATTTTGAACTTCTCATCCTAAGCATATACTCCAAAAACATACCTTGCATTTACCCATCCTTCAATAACCTCTGAGTGTTTTCCGTAAGGTGAAGTACAGCTCCTCTTCGAGTCTGAATAGCCACCAATGGGCTTTCATCGGGATGTACCCAAACTTAAATCTGTTTTTGGGAAATAGTCTGCCAACCTCGATCGTTTGCCAGGCCTCCCTCATCACAGCTAGCCCTTGAGCCGCTTCAGCGGGCTTCAGGGTATGACGGTGCATGAAATAGAACATATATAAATCTATGATATTCAACCACCTATGATTTTCATAGATATCTATTACATCGTTGCTGATAGACAATTCTATCAGTTTCTTCTTCATACTAATATTCGCCATCAGATAGTCGAATCTTCTGATACTAGGCTTATGAGATACAGAGTCTTCGCGTTGCCTGTAATAGTATATGCCGCTGCATGTCCTCACCTCTTGAGATGCCAAGTAATGCAACCTAGTAGTATTGTCATCGCTGAAAGCAAGTGCACTCTCATCGTAGGGATTTTGCTTATGAATATCCGCTCTGACCATATATACGCCGTGAATTTTCCATGTCAGCGACTTCACAAAGGCATCATACCCACTGATTGCATCAAAAGGCTCCATCACAAATGGTTTAATGCAAGATACACTATAATAATATAAGGTATGAAAAAGAACACATCCCGTTCGTGGATGTTGGCTAAAAACACGTACAGCTTCTTCGAGAGCATCATCGGCCATCCAGTCGTCGCTGTCCAGAAAACAAATGTATTCTCCCCGTGCCTGCTGCAATGCAATGTTTCGGGCATGAGCTTGTCCGCAGTTCACCGCCAATTCAACAACCTCAATCCTTTGGTCCATAGCCTCGTATCGTCTCAGTATGTCCAGCGAGTGGTCTGTTGAGCCATCATCTACCGCGATTATCTGGATATCAGTAATGGTCTGTCTACAAAGTGAATCAAGGCACTTGCCAACATAAAGCTCACTGTTGTACACAGCAACCAGCACTGAAACTTTACATCTACTCTTCATCATCTTTCTATATCATAGTTCATCTCTCTTCTTTGAAAACGGAATACGTTTACCAACGCTCTTAACCAAGGCTTGCCATAAGTTTGACTTCGACTTGAGGATTTGTAATGAAATGCCCAAAGACACGATTGACAAAAACAGACCAACAACCCAATATGCAATTCCTTGAAGGTTCATAGCGACCAAAAAGGTGCATATGCCCAGTGGGATTTGGATTATCGAATAGAGCTGTACCTCGGTAGAGATTCTGTAGTGGTATTTATATCTTGCATAAACCATCACAAAGCAAAAATTGATTAAGCCTGCCACAGTCAGTCCTACACCAGTTCCTAACAAACCCATATAGCGGAATCCCAGGATGACCAGTGCTGCGAAACAAATATCATAGAGGGCCTCTAAGAGCAGATAGGAATTTGAATCACTCCGCGATAAAGAAATATATTCTACGGGTAAAGTCATTGCCCTGAAATACATCGCCAGCACTGTTACCCGTATCATATCGATGACCGGCATGAATTTCCCACTATAGAGCAGAGGCAAAAGTATCGGTAGCAAGACAATGAAAAAACTGAGCATAGGTGCAACCAGGAGCAGAGACACCTCCACCTGATGGTTCACAGTCTGATTGAGACGTTCACCAAAGTCTTTGATGGCAGACAAACGGGGGAAATAATCGGTCTCCATAGCCGAGAACACCATTCCCGCGTAAGTCATGGTCATCATATACCCTGCATTGTAGAGGCCTACGCTATGCACATCGGCAGTATAATTCATATAAGAACGTATGACAAACTCGGCACCACTACCCAAGATCCCTGCCACGACAAATGCCATGCCTAGTCTGATTATTCCTCCACCCTCACTCAATCGGCATTGTGACAATGCAAACCTTGGAGTGAACAGTTTATAAGAACAACCGATAGTGATGAGGCATTGGGCCAAGGCCAATAGCAACAGCGAGGGTACTATGCCTGCCTGTCCATAGAAATAATATAGTGGTACTGTGCAGAACAAGGCGAAGAGCATATTGTACACAGAGATAGCAGCCAACCGATTGAGTTTTCTGGCAGCTTTCAGGATGGCAGTCTCTCCACCTGTAATGGCCATCAAACCAACAACTGGTGCCAAAAAAACAAAATGAAGTGTATGGTCTCCCCAAGAGAAAGTCCATTTGTTCAAGAACGGACTGAGTACAACACATAACACCATACCCAGAATGGCTGTCAAAAGACTCCATGAGCGTATCATGGCCACCACGGCAGCTTTGCGAGCACTATCATCCGACTCAAAGGTTTCGGAGAGTGTCTTCACTGCACTCATAGAGATACCAAAATTAGTTGAATCTGAAACAAGTTTGATTGTCGAGTTGAACAACGACACAAGCCCCATACCATCTGGACCTAGTATCATGGCTACAAATTTGTTGCGCACAATACCAACTAGGATATTGAGTCCTTGAACACCACCGAAAAGGCCAGTGTATTTAAGGATATGTAAATACGAGTCTTCTTTTGCTTGTTTTTTCATTATTTAATTCAACGCAAATGAGAAACATTTATTATCTTTGCAACATGAAACTCAGTATTGTTGTACCCGTCTATCAAGTAAAATCTACGCTGCCACGCTGCCTCGACAGCATCATCCGACAGTCTTTCCGTGATTGGCAGATGATACTCGTCAATGATGCGTCAACTGATGGCAGCGCACAGATCTGTGACAAATATGTTCGTCAAGAAAGACGCATACAGGTAGTACACCTCAAACATAACGCTGGTCTCAGTGCAGCCCGCAATGCAGGCATCGAGAAGGCCAAAGGCGACTATATCACCTTCATAGATAGCGATGACTATATTGCTGATGACACGCTGAAGCTACTCATGGAACTGTTGAACATCCACCCAGATTATGATATCCTTGAGTATCCTGTGTACGAGCACTTCGGATCCAATCAACGGCACATGCTTCATTTCCCCCGGCGAGAATATTCGGACATGTTGACTTATTGGCTGGAGGGCGTAGGCTATCAGCATACCTATGCCTGGAACAAGATCTACAGACGTGACCTTGTGCGCAATCTGCGTTTTCCAGCGGGCCGTCATTTCGAAGATGTCTACTTCATGTCTCAGATTCTAAAGCGTTGTCGCCTCATCGCCACAACCGATGTGGGATTGTATTATTATTGCTACAATCCTAATGGTATTACACAAAATGCCACGGCTCAGGACTTAACAGACCTGCTGAACGCCCATATCAAAGTTTTGAACGACATCTTTGCCAAGATATCCAGTGATATTTCCCTGGCAAAATACAATGAAGCCATGTCTGCCTACTACGCCTCAGTGCTAAACATCCAATTGGATGTGTATAACGCAGGAGTAAAAGCAGTATTGCCTCAGGATGTATCAAAGCAAAGCCCAAAGAACGTCACACATGAGCCACTTCCCTTCCCCATTCTTCCTTATTACAACACGTGGAAGCTGAAACTCATGCATTATCTTGGATTAAAACGACTATGCCAACTTCACAGCCTCTTCCGTCACAGCCGCTGATCAGTTTCATTGTCTGTGCGTACAATCTACCGCTCGAAATGCTTCAGCAATGCTTGCAGAGCATTCTTTCACTCTCTCTCAGCCAGGATGAGCGTGAAATCATCGTTGTGGACGACGGCTCAGAGGTCTCACCTCTCAACGACATGTTGGAGATGCGCGATGAAATCATCTATATCAGGCAATGTAACCAAGGCCTGTCGGTAGCAAGAAATCGTGGCCTGCAATGTGCCTCTGGCAGATTCATACAGTTTGTTGATGGAGACGACTATCTCATTCAGGCCCCTTACGAGCATTGCTTGGACATTGTTCGTTACCAGGCTGATGCCGACATGGTCATGTTTTGCGAGACTGACAGGGATGTCTCTGACATCCCCTTTAGCTTCAATGGTCCCATAGCAGGTGTTGCCTATATGCACCAGAATAACCTCAGAGGCTCGGCATGGGGTTATATCTTCAGACGCGACATTGTGGGTACATTGCGTTTCATGCCGGGTATTCTTCACGAGGACGAAGACTTCACACCACAACTGTTGCTCCGTGCCGAACACGTCTATGCCACTCGATCCAAAGCCTATTTCTACCGAAAGCGTAGCGGGTCGATTATGAATAGGGTGGATTTACGACATACGGCTAAACGCCTTACTGATATCAGGGACATCATTCTTCACCTGCACGACATTGCACAGCATGCCCCGGAGATTGATCGGGTGGCACTGAACCGGCGTGTCGCTCAGCTGTCGATGGACTACCTATTTAATACAATACAACTAACCCACAGTCACCACCAACTCATGGAAGCCATAGACGCTCTTCGTCAACATGGCTTATTTCCATTACCCGATAAGGATTACACCAAGAAATATGCAGCTTTCCGTCGGTTGGTCAATACTCGCATAGGCCGTAGGTTGCTAATGCTCTCTATCCGATAGAACAATGCGCATCTTACTCTTGGGCGAATACAGCAACGTGCATGCAACTCTGGCAGAAGGATTGAGGTGTCTAGGCCATGAGGTGACAGTGGTCAGCAACGGCGATTTCTGGAAAAACTATCCGCGCGATATTGACATGGCGCGCCCTGCGGGCAGACTCGGTGGCTTGAGACTGCTGACACGCTTTTGGCGTGTTATGCCTCGACTGCGAGGCTACGATGTGGTGCAACTCATCAACCCGATATTCCTGGACCTCAAAGCCGAGCGTCTCTTTTCCATCTATAGTTACCTCCGCCGTCACAATGGAAAAGTTTTTCTTGGAGCCTTCGGTATGGACTATTTCTGGGTACACGAGAATATCACACGCAAACCACTCAGATACAGCGATTTCAACATCGGAAACACTTTGCGTACCCATGCAGATGCCATGCGTGAGCAGACTGATTGGCTGGGCACAACCAAAGAGAAGCTCAACCGCTGGATAGCTGATGACTGCGACGGTATTATCGCCGGTTTGTATGAATATTGGGTATGCTACCATCCATGTTACCCCAGCAAGACTACCTTCATACCCTTCCCCATCCATCCACCTAAAGACATCAAACCTGCCCATGCACCTTTCAAGCTCCCCATAAAGATTTTTGTGGGCATAAGTAAGAACCGGAGTGCTTATAAAGGAACCGATATCATGCTGGAAGCTGCAAAAAAACTAAAAGATAAATACAATGATCTCGTAGATTTGAATATTGCCGAAGGACTCCCCTTTGAGCAATATTGCCAACTTATGCAGGATGCAGACCTCATTCTCGACCAGCTATACAGCTACACACCCGCTATGAATGCTTTGGAGGCCATGAGACGTGGCGTAATATGCGTAGGTGGCGGAGAACCAGAGAACTACGACATATTACATGAGACAGAAATTCGCCCCATCATCAATGTCAAGCCATCGTTCAATAGCGTTTTCCATGAACTAGAGAAGCTGGTGCTGCATCCTGAGCACATTTCTCTGCTGAAATACCAGAGTCAAGAGTACATTTGTCGACACCACAACTATATTAAAGTGGCTCGTCAGTATCTTGATTTCTATCAATCCAATGGATAATACAACTACCCTATGGGGCGTGAAACCGGCTCTGTTAAGATATTTGTGTGTATAACAATTACCTTCGGTTCGTCGGCCTGGTGGAGAATTGATCGAGCCATGTTGTCCTGCTCATCGAGCAACCCTGTCTTCAGGCAAGCCTATTCCATGCGTATCATGCCACGGTGACGTAGCTGACGTAAACGCTGCGCATGCTTACCAAAGTGTGATTCGGCTCGAAGCAGACTCTGTATCGACTCGAAGCAGAAGCTGTATCGAGTCGAAGCAGAAGCTGTATCGACTCGAAGCATGACAGCCCAACGACAATCCCTACGTGGCATCTCTGCGCTCAGGAGGCAGGATAACCCTTGTGTGGCTTCCTCAAAGCGGACAAATCGTTCGCCATAGATTCCCATTATCGGAAACGACACCCACCGAGAGGCTCACCGATA
Source organism: uncultured Prevotella sp. (assembly GCA_964493905.1). GTDB lineage: Bacteria > Bacteroidota > Bacteroidia > Bacteroidales > Bacteroidaceae > Prevotella. Next base: position 42,547 of record CAZBQA010000011.1, on the reverse strand, counting down.
CCCAAGTCATGTTAAAACCGTAAGAATACCATCTGAGCCATGAAAATTTGTGCGCAATGCAGACAAATCATGCCCCCCACAGGGCAAATACGATTCTTGACCTGATGCGTAGTTCGGCCAAACGGTTTTCTTCCTAGAAAAAAAATAGGAATTGTTTGCGAATTCCGAATTTATCATTACTTTTGCAGCAAATACGTGAATACATTATGAAAGATAAAAAAGCCATCACACTTAAGACGTTGACAAAGAGCAACGTATGGGATATTCAGGAAAACGACGTGTTTCGTATGTGGGAGGCAGCCGAAAAGGACGCTGACCTCAAGGACAATATGCGTCGCTACACTGACATTATCCGTAGTGCATTCGAAGTAGAGGATATCAAGATTGACCGCCCGGAGATTATCAAAAAGTATGAGGATCGTGGTTTTAAGACAGGAGCCATCCGCATTGATGAGAATAACAAGCAGAAGATAGCCATCAAGAAGCGCCCTATCATGCGTGTCACGGACCTCACGTATGAGAATATCCGTCACATCTCGGCTGCCAAACTTGTGGAAGTGCTCGATCGTAATTTTGGCGGTGGTTGGGACTCCTTGTCACAAAGCATCCAGGATATCATCAAGACAGGATTTGACATTTCCACCACTACCCTTCCCAAAGATCGCTTGCATCAGCCAGGTGGCTTATATGAAAAGAAAATCAACGATGGCTACGAGGTACTTGAGATTGCCAAAGGCCTTTGGATAGAGGCCATCTTCGCCAAAGAAAAGCCAGAGCTGGATTCGCCAAAGATGCGCTTGGAAGCCATGGATGACCTTGATGAAAAGGATGAAGACCTTAACGAGGATGTGGAAGAGGAGCTGGAGGAGGATGACTTCCAGCAGGAGGAGGAAGAAGAGGAAGACGACACCTTCGATGATGATAAGCTCACCGAAGAGAGTTATCGTACCACTTACGATGAGAATCCTGACGAGATCAACTATGAAGCTGAGGAGATCAGCGATGATAACGAGTTTTAGTCAGCACACCCAAGGCTACATTTATACATCAACTCCATCGTCACCGTCTCCCATGGCCTGACGATGGAGTTTTTGGTATCTTACGGGTGCCGTATCTCAAGATTTCTCATGCTCCATTGAAGGCTTTCGCCAAAAAAACGTATCTTTGCCGAGGCAACTGGGCCAGTAATTGTTTCAATTTGGCACATTCACCTGGCCTTGCGCTTATAGTCACACCTATAGTTGAATGAAGACATGTACATAAAATCTATCTTCTTATTTCTCTTGCTGGCCACGCTCCCTCTCGCATCGATGGCCCAGCGACATGAGATTCTCGATGAGCGTATTGCTTCCCTTCAGGTGATGGCAGGTGACGACTGGCTTAACATGCCCGTCATTTCTTTGGGACAGCAAACCCCTGTAGTCATCTCTTTCGATGACCTCACTCACGAGTATCACCGTTACTGCTACAAGATTGAACATTGCGAAGCAGACTGGACCAAATCTGAAGAATTGTTTGCCAGCGATTGGTGTGAAGGCTTTACAGATGGCAATACGATTGATGATATCGAGCAGTCGCTCAACACCAACCAACTCTATACACACTATCGATTTGAGATTCCCAACCAGAAATGCAGGCTGAAGATGAGCGGCAACTATCGCCTCACGGTCTATGATGCCAATGACGGCGACAAGGCTGTACTCACAGCATGTTTCATGGTGGTAGAACCACTTGTAGGCATAGGTATAGAGGTAGTCACCAACACCGATGCTGACATCAACGGACGCCATCAGCAGGTGAACATGAATGTGAAGTATAGTCAGTTGAACGTGACTGACCCCATGACTCAGATCAAGACCGTGGTCATGCAAAACGGCAGATGGGACAACGCAGTGGTCAATGCCAAACCGCAGTATGTGATGGACGACGGACTGCAATGGCTACACAACCGCAATTTTATCTTCAATGGCGGCAACGAATATCGGAAGTTCGAGATGCTCGACGTCAACCACCCTTCTATGGGACTAGAGCGTATCGACTGGGACGGCAGTAAGTATCATGCACTGATATGGCCTGATGAACCACGTCCGAGTTATGTCTATGACGAGGACGCCAATGGCGCCTTTTATTTGCGCAATTCAGACAACCACCAGAACTCTTATACTTCTGAATATCTTTTGGCTCATTTCCGACTGATGTCTCCCCGAATCCCAGGTACCATCTATCTCAATGGCGTATGGACCTACGACCGTTTCCAAACCAGCTACCAGATGCACTGGAACGAGGACCTGAAGCTCTATGAGGCTGATGTTTGGCTCAAGCAAGGCTATTATAGTTACCAATATCTGTGGGAGCAAACCGACGGCAGCCTTATTCCAGTTCCCTCTGAAGGTAATTTCTTCCAGACAGAGAACCAATATCAGGCCTTGGTCTATTTCAGAGGCAGCGGTGAACGAACAGACCGCTTAGTGGGATATTGTGTCGTCAGGAAATAACCCCAACGAAAGATTGAACCACTGTAGGTCTGTCATGTTTCGATCGCCCTATCCTATCTTTGGAGACATATTTTTGTTATTTAAATCAAATTGTCTTGGCAAAAGTCAGAATATTCTACATGGTCTTCATCGTATCAATAGGCAAATTAAAGTTAAAATAAACGATTAAGATGAAGTAAATGATAGAATTTATTTGTTATCCTTATGAAATCTATAATTGAAAACCAAACAAATGACAACCTCATCCACGCCACGAACACATAGCCCTGCCACTTGGGTACCTACATTATATTTTGCCATGGGCATGCCATTCGTTGTGCTCAATATGGTCAGCACGCTGATGTATAAAGGTATGGGAGTCTCTGATGCCCAGATAGCCTTTTGGACATCTCTCATCATGCTCCCCTGGACATTGAAACCCTTGTGGAGTCCGTTTTTAGAAATCTACAAATCCAAGAAATTCTTTGTCGTCTTCACACAGGTTTTCACCGGTGTGGTCTTTGCGCTGGTAGCCTTCGCTCTCAATCTCCCTTCCTTTTTTGCTATCACCATTGCCATGCTGGCGATCATCGCGTTGAGCGGGGCCACCCACGACATAGCCGCTGATGGCACATACATGTCGGTACTTTCCAACGAAGAGCAGGCACGATGGATAGGTTGGCAGGGGGCTTTCTACAACATTGCCAAGATTGCTGCCACAGGTGGTCTTGTTTATTTGGCAGGAACGTTCATCGGTATGTTTGGTGTTACGAAGGCATGGATGATTATCATGCTGATTATCAGTTGTATAATGGTGGGCATTGGGATCTATCACTATTTTATTCTTCCCAATCCACTCAACGACGCATCGAATGAGCGTAAGACCTTACATGATACATTGCATGAATTACTGAACGTGTTTCTCGATTTCTTTAGCAAAAAACACATACTCTATTATATTTGCTTCATCATTCTGTATCGCTTTGCTGAGGGCTTTGTCATGAAAATAGTCCCACTCTTTCTCAAGGCACCTCGCACAGAGCAAGGGCTCGGACTATCCGAACAGCAAATTGGCCTATATTATGGCACCTTTGGGGCAGCAGCCTTTGTCATAGGGTCTATTCTTGCAGGTTATTACATTGCACGGCGAGGCTTGAAGAGAAGTCTTTTTTCCCTGGCTGTGGTGTTCAACATACCATTTGTAGCCTATACCTTGCTGGCACTTTACCAGCCTCAAAACCTTTGGCTCATAGGCGGGGGCATCGTCATGGAGTACTTCGGTTATGGCTTCGGGTTTGTCGGACTGACGTTGTTCATGATGCAGCAAATAGCCCCAGGCAAACACCAGATGGCCCATTATGCCTTTGCCAGCGGTATCATGAACCTAGGCGTCATGCTGCCTGGAATGGTAAGTGGTTATATCAGCGACATGTTGGGCTACCGCCAGTTTTTCGTCATCGTGTTACTGTGTGCCATACCTGCATTGCTGATTACATGGTTTGTACCATTCACTTATCAAGACCCATCAAGGGTACCAGACCATAAACAACCATAAATGCCCCGTCTCAAGCATTTATCAAATCATCTTTTTAAAGACATCTGATTACTTCATAAATATTGATAAAGAGATTTTTACTATGAAACTGAACCTAAGCTCACAAATTGTTCTCAATCAAGTTGCTGAGGAGTTTTACCGACCTGCGAGTGTCGTAGAACGTTCTGAAATCACCCGCTTTGAGAAGTTGCCCACCGACATATTTCTTTCTGTCGAAGAAGGTGCGGCAAGCATTGTCAACCAGATTGAGGCAGAAATCAAACATAGCCAGCAGAAAGGAAAGCCATATATCTTTGGAGTTGGTACCGGTTCTTCGCTGACCCCGGTTTTTCAAGAATTTATCAGCCGTTGTAAGGCGGGGAAACTAAGCTTCAAGAATGTGATTATCTTTAATGCTTACGAGTATTTCCCGTTGAATGTAGAAAATGTAAACCGTAGCATCAATCAACTCAAAAAGCAATTGCTCTATCATATTGATATTGATGCTCAAAATGTGTACACACCCGACGGCAGCATTAGCCAGGAAGCGGTACAAGAGCATTGCCGACTTTATGAACAACGCATCAAAACCTTTGGAGGGCTGGATGCAATCCTGCTAGGCATCGGCCGTATGGGAAACATTGCAACCAACGAACCAGGCTCAAGTCTTACCTCTACATCACGACTCATACTCATCGACGAAACCTCACGCGAAGAGATGAAGATGAGCTTTGACTCGCAGGATACTGTACCCCCATGCTCCATCACTATGGGTATAGAGACTATCCTCTCGGCGCGCAAAATCTTTCTCACCGCATGGGGTGATGAGAAAGCAGACATCATCAAGAAGACAGTAGAAGGTGGGATAACGGATGCCGTTCCTGCATCATTCTTACAGACCCACAACGAATGTCATGTTATCATCGATCTTCCTGCGGCCGCAAAAGTGACACGCATCCAGCATCCTTGGCTCGTTGCCTCGTGCAAGTGGACAGACAAGTTGGTACGCTCAGCCTTGGTATGGCTTTGCCAAATCACAGGGAAGCCTATCCTCAAACTGACCAACAAAGACTATAATGAAAACGGCCTGAGCGAACTATTGGCCTTGTACGGCTCGGCATACAATGCCAATATCAAGATTTTCAATGATCTTCAGCATACCATTACGGGGTGGCCTGGAGGAAAGCCCGATGCTGAAGACACCTACCGCCCGGAGCGCGCGAAACCCTTTCCGAAAAAGATCATCGTCTTCTCTCCCCATCCTGACGATGACGTTATCTCCATGGGAGGTACCCTACACCGACTGGTGCAACAAGGACATGATGTTCATGTGGCCTACGAAACTTCGGGAAATATCGCAGTAGGCGACGAAGAAGTCGTTCGTTTCATGCACTTCATCAATGGCTTCAACCAACTTTTCGGCAGCGACAAAGATGAGGTTATCAAATTGAAGTATAAGGAGATAAAGAAATTTCTTCAAGCAAAAAAGGAAGGAGACATGGACAGCAACGACGTGCGCACCATCAAGGGCCTTATACGTCGAGGAGAGGCACGCACTGCCAGCACTTTCAACCATATTCCGCTCGATCATGTTCACTTCCTGGACCTGCCGTTTTATGAGTCTGGCAAAATAGAGAAACTGCCTATGGGCATAGCCGATGTGTCTATTGTTCGAAAGCTGATCGCTTCAATACAACCCCATCAAATCTATGTCGCAGGCGATTTGGCCGACCCCCACGGTACACATCGCAAGTGTACTGACGCTGTGTTAGCTGCTCTTGACCTAGAGAAGGAGACGAATGCCGAATGGCTGAATCGTTGCCGCGTATGGATGTATCGCGGCGCGTGGGCAGAATGGGAAATCGAGAATATAGAGATGTGTGTACCGATGAGCCCAGAAGAACTCCGTGTCAAGCGAAATGCAATCCTCAAGCATCAGAGCCAGATGGAAAGCGCACCATTCATGGGAAATGACGAACGGCTGTTCTGGCAGCGTGCCGAAGACCGTAATCGTGCCACAGCCAAACTCTATGACGACCTGGGCCTGGCCTGCTACGAAGCTATGGAAGCCTTTGTTGAATATCACATTTAATAACCCAATCTATGTACAAAAGAATTTTAACTGTCATAGCTTTGTTTGCTATGCTCTTGCCAACACATGCTGCAGATGCCGATTACCAAGTGATTCCACTGCCCCAACAGATCATCATGGGTAAGTCCAAGCCTTTCAACCTGTTACCTACAACACAGGTAATATGTGCTTCAACCGACGAGTTGATGATGAAAAACGCACAGTTTCTTTGCGATTACATCAAGGAGACAACTGGACTTACGCTTCAAGTCAACAACAATGCTAAAGTCAGCTTCCCAGCCATCTTGCTGACTATCGACCCTAAAATACAGGGTGAGGAAGCCTATAGGTTGACGGTTACCCCCAAAAGAGTGACCATCAGCGGAAAGACCTCTGCTGGTGTCTTCTACGGCATTCAGACGCTACGTAAGTCGCTACCTATTGTGACTGAAGCAACCTCTGAGCCTGTGATGCTCCCATCCGTAGAGATTGTTGATGCACCGCGCTTCGCATATCGTGGGATGATGCTCGATTGTGCGCGCCATTTCTTTCCACTTGCTTTTGTCAAGCGCTACATTGACTTGCTGGCACTCCACAACATGAATGTGTTCCATTGGCATCTTTCAGATGACCAAGGGTGGAGAATCGAAATCAAGAAATATCCCAAATTGACAGAAATTGGTTCAAATCGCTCAGGTACCGTCATGGGACACAATTCCGATGTTGACGACGGACAACCATATGGGGGCTTCTATACACAGCAAGAGGCTCGGGAAATTGTGGAATATGCCCGCCAAAGACACATTACGGTCATCCCCGAAATCGATATGCCCGGTCACATGAAGGCAGCCCTGGCAGCTTATCCGGAGTTGGGATGCACGGGAGGCCCATACGAAGTAGGACACAACTGGGGTGTGTACAATGATGTGTTATGCCTAGGCAATGAACAGGTGTACCAGTTTGTACAGGATATCATTGATGAACTTATTCCTATTTTTCCTTCCAAGTACTTCCATATTGGTGGAGACGAGACGCCTACCACGCGATGGAAGGAATGTAGCAAATGTCAGAAAGTAGCTGCCGACCACCAACTCCAACTCAACAAATTACAGGCTTATTTTACTAACCGAATAGAAAAATACATCAACGAAAAAGAACGTAACATCATTGGATGGGACGAAATACTCGATGGTGATATCAACCCGAGTGCCACTATCATGAGCTGGCGCGGAATAGAGCCGGGAGAACGTGGTGCAAAACTTGGCCACGACGTTATCATGAGTCCCACCTCTCATTGCTATTTCGACTATAAGCAATATGAAAACGAGGATGCAGAGCCCGAAGGGGCACGCGGCCTCATCATCGTAGAAAAGGTTTATTCGCTTGACCCTGCTCCGGCAACAATGCCCGAAGAGTCACGCAAGCATATTCTTGGAGCACAAGCCAACCTCTGGACAGAATATATTGCATATGCCAACCGAGCAGAATAGGCTGTGCTGCCACGTATGGCTGCACTCTGTGAAGTACAATGGACTCCAACGGAGAAGAAAGACTTTGATGATTTTAAAAGACGCTGCACACACATGGCTAAAGTGTACGATCTTTATCATTATGTGTATGCACTCCACCTCTGGCCCGAACGCTACAATCACAACAGGGTAGTCTGGTAAGACATGGAAGATAGACACTGGCCCATAAGATGAATACCAGGCGCTGTAATGATTTGTAAAAACAAGCCGCTATTTGTCTCAATAAAACAATGCATCATGAAACATAACATTTTCACCCTACTGCTTTTGTTGACTACTTTAACGCCTGACTATTGCCTCGGCAAAACAAACATGGCAGAAAGTACTGATAGTTTCACTACTCTCGTCTTCAATCGTGCAAGCAGTCCAATACCTTATCGAATTCCTGCCTTGGCCCAGACCAGAAAGGGTACACTGCTGGCAGCATGCGACTATCGCTATAGCAAATCTGATGTGGGGTGGAACAACCGAAACGGGCTGTGGCAAATTGATGTGGTCATGAAGAGAAGTACTGACCACGGACGCACATGGTCAGAGCAGGAGTGTGTGGCTTGTGGCAACGAGAACGCCATCGATACCGTCAGAACGGCTTATGGCGACCCTGGCATCGTGGCAGATCGCACATCCGACAACGTGCTGTTACACTGTGTTGCTGGCAAGACCAGTTACCAAGGTGCCACACGCCATAATCCTCAACATGCTATTTTCTTTCATAGCCAAGATGGAGGGCTCACATGGGATAATGGTACTGACCTCACTGAGATGATACACGGTCTGTATGATGGGAAATTGCCAAATGGGGGCAATGCTGACGGCCTTTTCCTCACGTCTGGAAGAATCATGCAGAGCCGATACGTCAGAAAGGGCCAGTTCTTCAGACTCTATATCGCACATCCCATTAGACAACGAGGCGTTAACCGATGCGGTACTTTTGTCATTTATTCCGATGACTTTGGCCATACCTGGAACGTACTTGGCAACCCCGCCACTGCACCCTCTATAGCACAGGACGAATCGAAGATAGAAGAACTGCCTGACGGTAGCGTACTGCTGAGTTGCAGAGATGCTGCAGGCGGACGACGGTTCAATGTTTTCACCTATACCAATGCCTTGGAAGGCACAGGAACATGGGGACGTGAAGTCATGCCTGAGAATATGACTGGCAAGTATGTCAATGCTTGCAACGGTGAAGTACTCATTCTCCCCGCCAAAAGAAACGTGGACGGCAGAAAGCTATTTGTCATTCTTCAGTCTGTGCCTCTAAGTGCCAGGCGCGACAGTGTGGGCTTCTTCTACAAAGAGTTGGCTACCCGTGACGACTATTCCTCGCCTGAGCGTTTGGGTAACAACTGGATGAAGGGACTGTGTGTTACCAGCGAGTCGTCATGCTATTCGACGATGGTGGACATGGACAACGGCCGCATAGGCTTCCTCTATGAAGTACGTGGTTTTGATGGTGGATATGACATTGAGTTCAAGAACTTGTCGCTCGAGATAATCACAAAGGGGGCATATCGCCAGCTACCGTTCGTCGACCGCACCCCGTATATGCTCGATGCTGCACATGCTTTGAAAATTACACAACCCAGGGCCGTAGCGGCGATGACATCTAGTCATAGCAAGCTTACTGTTAGTGCATGGCGGGGAGAGCGTGCAGGGCTAGAGATACCATTACCTGAAATGGGTGATGGATTTTTGCAGCTACACATCAAGGGTAATAAGCTGCTTTCGCCACATACCAAGCCGCATTTTCTTCAGACCGTGATAACAGACGACTTCCAGAACTGTGGCTATCATCCAGATTCACTACAGGCTTGGCTAGTACCAGACATCATTGGTACGGATGCCCTAGAGGGCAATGACCCCACTTTCGGAAAAGCCGTTTGGTGTACCATTGAAGTACCCAAGGACATCAAGCCTGGAACATACAAACAGCTACTTGTCGTCAAAAGGAACGGAAAAGACATCGCAACAATACTCTTCGCCGTTAGGATTGTCGACCGTAGGCTTTCTCTCTCTTCAGACTTTCATCTCAACTTCTGGCAGCAACCCTATGCCGTGAGCCGCTATTATGGCGTCAGGCCATGGAGTCAGGAACACTTCGACCTGCTGCGTCCTTATATGAAACTACTGGCACGCGCCGGACAGCGCAATGCATCGGCAGTGCTCTTCTATGAGCCATGGGGTGAGCAGAGCAACGACAAGTTTGACGCCATGATCGAAACAATACGCAAAGCCGATGGCTCATGGACATACGATTACACCGTTTTCGACCGTTGGATTTCTTTTCTGGATTCATGCGGCATCAACGGAGATATCAACTGTTTCTCGATGGTTCCTTGGGACATGACCTTCCAATACTATGATGAAGGCTCCAACAGCTACAAACAACTGAAAACAACCACCGACAGCCAAGAGTACAGAGACTTGTGGATACCATTCTTACGGTCGTTCGCTGCCCACCAAAGAGAGAAAGGATGGTTCGACCGCACCGTCATTGCCATGGACGAACGTGGACTGGGCGACATGCTTGATGCCTACCGCATCGCACAAGAGGCAGCAAAGGGCATCAAGATGTCGTTGGCTGGCAATTACCACAAAGAGCTTGTGGACAAAATGTATGACTATTGTATAGCTTGGGGACAACACTTTACGGATGAAGACAAAAAGTTGCGCCAGGCCAATAGATAGATCAGCACAACCTACACAGCCTGTCCAGACCACATGCCCAACCTTTGCACCAACAATGACCCGTGGGAAGCTACGTATCTCCCACTGTATTGCGAGGCTAATGGCTTCAATGGTTTTTTGAGATGGTCATGGATGAATTGGACGGAGAATCCGATGTACGACTCGCGTTTCAAGCTGTTCACACCCGGTGACACCTATATCGTATATCCTGAAATGAAATCGAGCAGACGTTTTGAACGTCTCATTCAAGGTATTCAGAATATAGCTAAACTAGAATCGTTGCGGCAGGCATATTCAAAGGCCAACAACCAAGCAGAGCTTGATTTACTACAACATGCCATGGAGGTTTTTAAGAGTTCCACACCAGCCCCCGCAACCCTAAAACAAAATGTACAGTATTTAGAAACATTATTAAACAAATAAATTCTGCAAACTTTTCCAGGCCAGCCTAGACGCGCCAATAATTGTGACCGCCACTCGCTGGAACGAAGAACAAGCTGATCTTCTTTATTTGCCTTATCCCTGCTCACGTCTTTACTGCTACGTGGCAGGGATAACATTTTACGAATAAGTACCCTCTCTCCTAGCGCCTATCCACCTCAAAAAAAATATCCGATACGATTTGGTAACCATGGCTATACTATTTCAGGAAAATGTCACTTATCAATCATAAAGAAGTGTAACTATTTTACAAAAATTAACCACATGACCCGTTCAATGAATCTATAAAATAATGTATCTTTGTAAATTACAATAACCAATTCGCAAGACAGTGACTGTCCGCTATGGACAGCGTATTGTCACCTTCGTGAAAAATCAAATGCTACGATGAAGCTGTTAGAGCAAAGGTTCAGACAAATATTTAGGGAAAACTACCCTACGCTCTGCTTTTATGCCGCCCGTCTCGTTGGCGACGAGGAGGCATCGGATGTAGTTCAAGAGGCCTTCATGGAACTGTGGAAACGCAGAGATGATATTGCTGGCGAAAGCCATGTCAAGGCATTTTTATATCGTTCTATTTATACCCGAGGTGTTAACATCATCAAACATCGTTGTGTTGTCAACAATTACTCTGAGGCAGCCAAGAAGATAGAACAATACAGAATGGATTATTATCATTTTGAAAATAATGATGTAAGCAATTACATCAACAGCACCGAATTACGCAAACGCATTGACTTGGCTATAGAAGGATTGCCCGAAAAGTCTAGGGAGGTCTTTGTCCTCAGTTATCTACAAGACAAAAAAAACAAAGAAATAGCCGAACAACTTGGTATTTCGGTACGTACTGTGGAAGTGCATCTTTATAGAGCCCTGAAATCTTTGCGAGAGAAATTAAAGGGCACATTGTATTATCTCATAACATTTTTTATTATTCTCCATTAAGTATAATACGTAATTAGGTTGTTATAAAAGAAAATGGCATTGGCTTTTCGTTTGGAATGTCAGCCAAAGGCAAATCATCGAAAGAATTTACATAATAATGGATGATCAAAAACATAAGATAATAAAAGACTACCTATTAGGTAGGGCAACTGAGAAAGAAATAGAGAAACTGGCAGGATGGATGAGCCTGTCAGAGGATTTCCGTAAACGATTTTTCAGGAGCGAAATGGCGTATTACCTTGGGAGGTACATCCATCAAGATCAAAACGCCAATACCAGGGTTGCAGAAGAGAAGTTTTTTAAAAAAATCGAGGAATTGGAACATGACACCAAACGCATGAGGCTTTACAAGTTGATGCGTTATGCTGCCATCATCGTAATAACGGTACTTATAGGTGGCACGGGGTATCATTATCTCTACCATTCCATGAAGATGGTTACCGTGGCTTCTACCGATCATGTCAAAGAGGTTGTTCTTCCCGACAAGTCGAGGGTATGGCTCAATAAGGGGGCGAGCATCAAATATCCTGAGGTTTTCGAAGATGATGAGAGAAAGGTTGAAATAGAAGGTGAAGCTCTCTTCCAGGTCACAAAGAATCCGACAAAGCCTTTTATAGTGACTAGCAGTGGAGCTTCGGTACAGGTTTTGGGCACAACTTTCAATTTCAATGAACATGGCCAAAACAACTCAGAGGAGATTAGTCTGATTGAGGGTAAACTCAAAGTGACAGGCCTTCATGGCGAAGGCACCGTGTATCTCAAACCAAACCAAAAAGCCACCATAGACAAGACGGGTAAGAGCATTCTTCTGGAGCGTGTTTATGCTCCCATAGAAAGCGTATGGAGAGACAATTTGATTCCTTTCGAGAATATGGGACTCCCACAAATAGTCTCCATGCTCGAACAACTCTACGACTGTGAGATTAGCATCGATCCAAAACTAAACAGGAATGAAACCTACTCGGGAGTAATAAAGCGAAGCAAGGATATACGTACCGTATTGGAGGGTTTGTCGTATACCATATCTTTTACCTACTCCATCAACGATGACAAAATCACCCTCTCTCCCCTTTAAATAGTATGTTTACAAGAGCCCCCAGAAAGTCGGACACTGGCTTTCTGGGGGCTCTTTATTTTTCACCCCATCACTCCGCTTGTGGGTTAGGGCCTGTCGGTCCTCCGTGTGCCAAAGGCTGAGGGTTTGTTGCCCATCGTAAACTCTAGTGTGCCACCGGCGGTCATCTGGTGGTGATAGATATAGGAGCGGGTATATGGTTTGCCGTTGAGTTTCACGCTCTGTATATAGATATTCTCCGGGCTATTGTTGCGTGTCACGATGCGGAAAGTCTTGCCATTGCCCACATTCAATACGGCCTCGTCGAACAGCGGGGAGCCGAAGATATATTTGCCGCCAGCCGGCTCAACCTGATAGAAACCCAGCGCCGACATAATGTACCATGCTGACATCTGCCCCACGTCTTCGTTGCCGCTCAATCCATCCACATTGTCGTGGTAGAGATGACCAAGTACATAACGCAGCTTGGGAGCAGCCTTCCATGGCATGCCCACATAGTTGTACAAATAAATAAGGTGGTGGCTCGGCTCGTTGCCATGGGCATACTGGCCGATCAACCCCGTGATGTCGGGTGATGCGTCGGCACCCATGTCGCCACTGACAATGAAAAGAGAGTCGAGTTTGGAGACAAACGGCTTCTCACCGCCGAAGGCCGCCACCAGCCCGTGTACATCGTGCGGCACCAGCCACACATACTGCCAGGCATTGCCCTCGGTGTAGTCGTCCTGGCGATGGACGGTGCTGAAAGGGTCGAAGGGCTCGCGGAACTTACCTTCTGAGGTCACACCACGCATAAACTTGGTTTGCTTGTCAAAATAGTAGTCGCGATACGACTGGCTGCGTTTCAGGAAATACTTATAGTCTGCCTCCTTGCCCAGTTGCTTGGCAAGTTTGGCAATGCTGGCATCTGCCAACGCATACTCCAGACCTTTGGCCACAGTCTCGCGTTCAGGGTCGAGGTCACAGGGAATATAGCCGTACTTCTTGAGCAGGCCCAAGCCACGCTCATCACGCATGGCAGACATCTTCGCTGCCTCAAAGACTGCCTCCTTGTCGACGTCGAAACCTTTCAGGGCGATGTCTACCAGCACGGGAATACCTGGGTTGCCCACCATGCAGTCGGTCTCGTTGCCCATCAGATGCCACACGGGCAGCTTGCCCTGCTGTTTGCAGATATGCAGCATGGTCTGCGCCAGGTCACGCTGTTTCTCCGGATGAATCAAGGTCATGAGCGGATGGGCGGCGCGATAAGTGTCCCAAAGCGAGAATGTGGTATAATTGACAAAGTCTCCCTCGTAGGTTTTGCCATCCGCGCCCCGATACGCTCCGTTGACATCCTGAAACACCGACGGGGCAATCATGGTGTGATAGAGACTGGTATAAAACACCCTTCGAGCATGTTCATCCTGCGTTGTGATGGCAATCTTGGCCAACTCTCTGTTCCAGGCGTCGGTGGCCTGTGCCACGGTCTGGCGGAAGTCCCACCCAGGAAGTTCCTTCTGCAGGTTCAGTCGCGCATTGTCGATGCTGACAGCCGAGATTCCCACCTTTACGCTTACCGGCTCTCCGGTGAGGTCGAGGGCAAAGATGCCCAGGCTGTCGAGCTCGGTGGATGCTAGCTTGACGGGTTGTGAGAACTCTGCCACGAAATACACGCGCTGGTCCTTGGCCCAGCCTTCAGACATGCGAAATCCGGTTACTGTGGTGGCCGTCTTCTGGCTGAATCTGCACGAGGTCATCTTGTCCCATCCGATACCCTGCCCCAGATTCAAGACCACATAGCCTTTCTTTGCATCGGCTGGAAAGGAATAGCGGTGGAAGCCCACGCGCTGCGTAGCCGTCAGCTCTACCCTGACGCCCGAGGCCAGCGTAACGGCGTAATAGCCCGGCCGTGCATATTCGGCACGATGAGAGAACTTCACCTCACGTTGTGCCGCATCGGTAACGGGCAGGAGCGACACATCACCCAAGTCGCCGATGCCCGTGCCGCTGAGGTGCGTCTGCCCGAAGCCTACCACCGTAGAGTCGCTATAATGGTAGCCCGAGCACCAGTCCCATCCTTGCTTCTTCTGGGTGGGACCGACCTGCACCATGCCAAATGGCACATTGGCCCCAAGGAACACATGTCCGTGTCCGCCCGTGCCGATGAAAGGGTCTACATACTGCGTATAGTCCTGGGCAGTAGCGAACATACTGGCCAGGGCAAATGTCAAACAAAAAAATATCTTTTTCATGTGATAAAAAGTTAATGTCATATCTGCTGTTGGCACTACTCACGTCCCTATCCCACCTCCGTGGCATGGATGCCAGCAGGGCCTTGTGTATCCAATGGCGCGTGTGTTCATTCGAGCCAGAACTTCAGGGTGCCGGCCTTCAAAAGCTCATCGTGCCCCACCCTATAGCCTCTCCATGGCTTGCCCCCCAGTTCCATCTTCTTGATGACCACAGCATCGGGATGGTTGGCAGGGCGCACAGTCTCTATGACCAGTTTGTCCCTGCCCCACTGTTGCTTGTCGAGACTGATGGTGACCTTGTCGAACACCGGCGATGTGAGCGTATAGGCGGGCTCGCCCGGACAGTCGGGGTAGAAACCCATCATGTTGAACACCGCCCAGGCCGACATGGTGCCGGTGTCGTCGTTGCCGGGAATGCCGTCAGGGGCATTTTTGAAATACTTCGTCAGTAACCGGCGGGTCTGCACTTGTGTGCGCCACTCCTCACCCTTGAAGTAAGAGAAAAGATGGGCATAGGCGATGTCGGGCTCATTGGCCGGGTCGTAATACTTCTTGTCGAATACCATCTGGAGTTTCTCCACAAATTTCTTGGGGCCGCCCATCAGCCTGGCCAGTCCCTTTACATCATGGGGAACATAGAAGGTATAGTTCCACGCATTGCCTTCGTGGAAGCCAGGCGACGGTTCGAAGTTCTCGCCTTGCAAGGGGTTGAAGGGACTGTAAAACGAACCATCGGGCAGCAGCGGACGCAGTGTGCCGTACTCCTTGGAATAATAATGGCGGTAGCCGAGCGAGCGATTGTAGAACAACCGGGCATCTGCCTTCTTGCCCAGGGCCGAGGCCAGACGTGAGAGGGCGTTGTCTGCGATGTAATACTCCAGCGCATGCGACACCGAGTTGTCATACTGCTCGTGCAGCGCCACATAGCCTTTGGCCATATACTCGTCGTTGTCAGGTCGGAGTGGGTTGTCGCTTCCCTTTGTCGTCGCCGACTTGCGCATGGCTTCATAAGCCTTGTCGATGTCGAAACCACGAAGGCCCTTGAGCCACGAGTCGGTGATCACGGGGATGGCCGAGTCGCCTTCCATGGTGTAGGTCTCGCGTCCGAAGAGTTCCCATTTGGGCAGCCAGCCGTGCTCGTCGTACATGCCGAGCATCGAGCGAAGCATGTCGCGCTGGCGGTCAGGGTAGACCAGCGTGAGCAACTGATGCACGTTACGGTAGGTGTCCCAGAGCGAGAACACCGTGTAGCGGTTGCCCTCATTCACCGTGCGTACCTCACCGCTCTCCATGGCAGGGTATTGTCCGTTTACGTCCTGCAAGACATTGGGATGGAGAAGAGTATGGTAGAGCGCCGTGTAGAATATAATCTGCTCGGTCTTCGTCCCACCCTCGACCATGATGCGTGACAGGTCACGGTTCCACCTGTCGCGGGCCTCCGCACGTATGGCATCAAAGTTCTTGCCGCGTTGCTCGGTCTCCAGATTCTCGCGGGCGTTGGCCATGCTGACAAACGACACGCCCATCTGCACCTCCACCTGCTCGCCGGCCTGGGTGTCGAAGTCCATGTACACGCCAATGTCGTCTCCGGCCAGTTCTTTGTAATAGGCCTTGTAGAGCTTGTATTTGCCGTTGTCGGGATCCCATTCGGCCTCTGCACCCGTCATGGCACGCTGTTTCTTCCAGTAACCTGCCGACCGCGGCACCTTGCTGACACGCATCACAAAGTATATGGGAAACACTGCCTGAGGGTTATAGCAGAATGTTCCCAGCAGCTTCATGCCTTCGTACTCGGTATCGTTCACCTTCCGCACCATGGCTCCCGACTCATTGGTGAGTCCCTCGCCGAGGTTGAGCAGCACATGGCTCTGCCCCTTGGGGAAAGTGAAGCGGGCAACCGAACTGCGGAGGGTGGCAGTCGCCTCTGTCTGCACGTCATATTTGACAAGATGGTTGGCATAATAGCCCGGGCTGGCAACCTCGTGCGTGTAGGTGCTGCCATATTTCTTGTAATCCACTTCCAGCGCACCTGTGGTAGGCATCAGCAGCAGCGACCCCATCTCGGGACAGCCCACACCGCTGAGATTGACATGCGAGTAACCCGTGAAATAGACATTGTCATGCGTATAAGGGGTAGACCACCAACGGGAATCCTTGTCGTACTTGTTGTCTTCGGAGCCCATCACATTGAACGGGACTACCGACATCAAACCATTGGGGCAGACAGCCCCGGGATGGGTGGTACCAAAATTAGAGGTGCCGATGAACGGATTGACCAAGTCGACAGGAGTTATCCTGTTCTCACCGCCGACCTGCAGTGGGAGAAATGACAAGACGGCAAAGACCCCGGCAAATAATTGGTGCTTCATATTGTTGCGAATGTATAATTGATGATTGCCACCCTACTCACAGATGGCGGGCCGTGAGCCGCATGTCCGCGGCCCCCGACCATCCTTTTGGACTATCAGAGAAAACTGTTGCGTTTCGTGAACTCAACAATCTCATCAATACGACCGAAAGCCAACCCCACGACCGTGTCGGCGGCACCATAATAGACGGCGACACGCTCCCCGTCCTGCAGGGCGGCACATGGGAACACCACATTAGGAACGTCGCCCTGAAGCTCGTAAGGCGCACTGGGAGCCAGCAGGTATGGACGTGTGCGGTAGAGCACCTTCGCCGGATTGTCTTTGTCGAGAATGGCTGCACCCATGGAATAACGGAAACCGTTGCAGGTCGTGATAACGCCATGGTAGAAGAGCAGCCACCCCTCCGCGGTCAAGAACGGCACCGACCCGGCACCAATCTTGGTGCATTGCCAAGCACTTTCGGGGAAAGGTGTGACCTTCATCACACAGCGATGCTCGCCCCAATATTTCATGTCAGGACTGAAACTCAGGTAAATATCGCCGAAAGGAGTGTGACCGTTGTCGCTCGGACGGCTCAGCATGGCATACTTGCCGTCAATTCGCTCGGGAAAAAGTACGCCGTTGCGGTTGAAAGGCAGAAAGGCATTCTCGCATTGATAGAAAGTCTGGAAGTCGAAAGTATAGCCAATACCGATCGTTGGGCCATGGTATCCGTTGCACCAGGTGATCCAATAGCGGTCCTCAATCCACGTCACGCGCGGGTCATATTTGTATTCAGACTCGATCATGTCGGTGTTTCCGGCTTCAAACCGAATCGGGTCAGGATTGATGTCCCAATGGATGCCGTCGGCGCTGAAGCCTGCAAAGATATTCATCTGCACGGCTCTGTTGTCGCAACGGAACACACCGGCAAAACCATCTCCAAAGGGCACTACCGCGCTATTGAATATACTGTTGGATGTTGGTATGTGGTAACGGTCGATAATCGGGTTCTTGGAATAACGCCACATCACGTCCTTACAGCCTTCGGGACGTTCTTCCCAAGGCATAATGTCTTTCAAGTTTTTCATCATAAGTTGGTCTTAATGTTTGTAGTCTTGTGAGATTTGATGTATTATGATAACAAGCAAATGTAGTATTATACGCCTTTCTAAGCCATTATTTTATATTACGTTAAATTCAGAAAACAATTATTAACAACCATCCCTCATGCCTGCTCATGCTGCTTTCAACCAACAGATATGACACAAGTCTACTCTTTTACTATCATAAGACTAACGAAACTATCATGCGTCAAGGGGGGGATTACATAGCCAAAAACGCTCTGAGATACGACCGTTTACAAGGATACAAGTTATCATTCTTGCCAAAACTGTGAGCAACTCTACTTGATGCAGAATATACATCGACTTGAAACAGACTGTGATTCGACTTGAAGCAGACTCTACTTCGACTTGAAGCAAGGTCTGCTTCAAGTAGAATCATGAAACGATGGCATTAGCCTGACCTTCCCCCAAGAGGTAACCCACTGTGACAAAAGGTAGAGCGGTGGGGTTGGCTGCTGTTCTACCATAAACAAACATCAGGCCCCTTAACCCAAGGAGCCTGATGTCAGTAGAAGAAAAAAAGGTGATAACAATTATTCCCTGTGGGGAAGGTGGAACTTATACTGCTGTTCAAACACCTTCTTCACCTCATTGATTTCAAGGAAGGTCGTTCCCCCACCCTCGCCGAAGGAGCCAGAAAGATAAGCAATCTTGTCGTTGGGCGAGATATAACCTTTCTGGCGCAGCATACGGAGGGCAGCTGAGAACATATAGTCGGAGGCAACATGCTCTTTCTGGCAGACGGGAATCACACCATACGAGAGGTTGAGCCAGCGCTGAGTCTTCTCCTTGTAACAAATGGCTAAGATGGGCTTAGGGCCGCGGAAAGCAGCCAAGGCACGCGCGGTCTCGCCGGTCTCCGAGTCGGTAATGATTCCTGCCACACCCAGATTACGGGTCGAGCCGATGGCGGCGTGCGCCAGAAAATCTTTCTGCGTGCAGTTGTCACCCAGCGGCACCTCGTCCTGCACACCAAAGCTCTGACGGTCGCGCTCGGCCTGCTCGGCAATCGAAGCCATAGTCTCCACGGCCTCCACCGGATATTTCCCCGAAGCCGTCTCGCCGCTCAGCATCAGCGCGTCGGTGTTCGAGTAGATGGCATTGGCAATATCTGTCACTTCGGCACGCGTAGGACGTGGGTTGTCGATCATGGTGTGCAGCATCTGTGTGGCTACGATCACGGGCTTCTTCTTGAGCACACACTTGCGAATAATCATGCGCTGAATGCCCGGTATCTTCTCGATAGGCACCTCAATGCCTAGGTCACCACGTGCAATCATGATGCCGTAGCTGGCATCGATGATCTCGTCGATATTGTCGACACCCTCCTGATTCTCGATCTTCGAGATAATCTTGATGTCCGAATGATGCTCGTCAAGGATGTCCTGCACGGCTTTCACGTCGGCAGCCGAGCGCACAAAACTGTGGGCAATAAAGTCGATGTCTTCCTCGATAGCCAACAGGATATTGGCCTTGTCTTTCTCGGTAAGCGCCGGCAGATCGATATGTTCTCCAGGAACATTCACACTTTTGTGTGCCCCGAGCACGCCATCGTTGGTCACGCGAGTATAGACAGTGGGCCCGATGATATCCGTCACCTCCATGTCGAGTGCCCCGTCGTCGAAAAGAATGTTGTCGCCAACCTTCACGTCGGTGGCGATGTCGGGATAGGAGAGGTTGACAATGTCGTGGCTGGTGTCCATATTGGGCCTACCAAAGATCTTTACCACATCACCCGTCTTATAGTGTATGGGTTCGGCCACACCTGTGGTACGCACCTCGGGGCCCTTGGTGTCGATCAGAATACCGATGTGTGGCGATACGGCCCTTACATTGGCGATGATATTGTGAATACCCTCGGCTGTGGCATGGGCGGTATTCATTCTGACTACATTCATCCCCGCAAAGAAGAGTTTGCGAAGGAAATCGACGTCGCAACGGCGATCGCTAATCGAGCATACGATCTTGGTCTGTTTCATTTTCTCGGCTTTGTTTCTTTCTTGCAAAGATACGGTAATTCTTTGAAAAGATGAAGCACAAGGCCAAATAAAATTTGTTACGCAAAGGTTTACGTTTAATTAACACGTGAATTGCGTGAATGCTATTGACATATTTCGTACCTTTGCAACAATATTAAAACATAATCTATTAAAAGATTCAAACACTTTTCAAAACAAATCATGAAAGAACTTCAAGCACTTAACAAGCGCACGGCTCCCAAGAGCGTTATGCCTGAGAGAATCATTCAGTTTGGTGAGGGCAACTTCCTCCGTGCTTTCGTAGACTGGATTATCTACAACATGAACCAGAAGACCGATTTCAACGCCTCTGTAGTTGTCGTTCAGCCCATTGAGCGCGGCATGGTCGACTGGCTCAACGGCCAGGACTGCCTCTATCACGTGAATCTCCAGGGTAAAGAAAACGGACAGACGGTCGATAGCCTTACGCGCATCGATGTCATCAGCAGAGCCCTGAACCCCTACACGCAAAACCAAGCCTTCATGGCTCTGGCCGAGCAGCCTGAGATGCGTTTTGTGATTTCTAACACCACCGAGGCCGGCATCACCTTCGACGACAGCTGCAAGTTTACCGATGCTCCGGCATCCAGCTATCCCGGCAAACTCGTGCAACTGCTGTTCCATCGCTACCAGTTCTTCGAGGGCGACCCCTCCAAGGGCATGATTCTGATGCCCTGCGAGCTGATCTTCCTCAACGGCCATCACCTCAAAGAGTGCATCTACCAGTATATCGAACTCTGGAAAGAAGACATGGGTACCGACTATGCCGGATTCAAGGAGTGGTTCACCAAGTATTGCTATGTGTGCGCCACGCTCGTAGACCGCATTGTGCCGGGCTTCCCGCGCGACACCATCAAGGAGATTCAGCAAAAGGTATGCTATAAAGACAATCTCGTGGTCAAGGCCGAGAGCTTCCACCTCTGGGTTATCGAGAAGGCCGAAAACATGACCGTTGAGCAGATGAAGGACGAGTTCCCTGCCCACAAGGCTGGCCTCCACGTGCTCATCACCGACAATGAGAAGCCCTATCATGCCCGGAAGGTAACCTTGCTCAACGGCCCCCATACGGTGCTCTCGCCCGTGACCTTCCTCAGCGGTGTGGACATCGTGCGCGATGCCTGCGAGCATCCGGTGCTTGGACAATATATCCACAAGGTGCAGTTCGACGAACTGATGCAGACCCTCGACCTGCCCATGGACGAGTTGCAACAGTTTGCCGCCGATGTGCTGGAGCGTTTCGAGAATCCGTTCGTCGACCATCAAGTGACAAGCATCATGCTCAACAGCTTCCCCAAATTCGAGACACGCGACCTGCCTGGCGTGAAGATTTATCTCCAGCGCAAAGGCGAGCTACCTAAGGGCCTGGTATTTGGTTTGGCGGCCATCATCACTTATTACAAGGGTGGCAAGCGAGCCGATGGTACGCCTATCGTGCCCAACGATGACCAAAAGATCATGGACAAGCTCACCGAGCTCTGGGCAACAGGCGACACCGGCAAGGTGGCTGAAGGTGTGCTCGCCTTCGACTACGTATGGCACGAAGACCTCAACCAAACTGTTCCTGGACTCACCAACCTCGTTAAGACCTATCTCGACCTCATCCAGGAGAAGGGCATGCTCGAAGCGGTGAAGACCATCCTCTGACACGGCTCAACACTCTGAAGATTAGGTATAAATAATGTGTAGGCTGCACCAAGGTTCTTCGAACTTGGTGCAGTTTCTTGTTGGGGACATCGGGCTGGTATGAAAAGATTTGTTGGAATCATTTTGCAATGTCGAAAATTAGCATTAACTTTCCACTCGGAAAATGGAACGTACATATATCGCTATAGACCTCAAGTCGTTCTATGCAAGTGTTGAATGTAGAGAACGCGGACTGGACCCCTTGACGACCAACCTCGTGGTGGCCAACGTGAGCCGTACCGAGAAGACCATCTGCCTGGCTGTCTCGCCATCGCTGAAGGCTTATGGGCTGAAAGGGCGCGCACGCCTCTTTGAGGTGGTGCAACGGCTGCAGGAGGTCAACTATGAGCGTAGGGTGAAGACAGGGCTACAGAAGCTGAAGGGAAAATCGACTTCGGCCATTGAGTTGCAGGCCCATCCTGAACTGGAGGTCGACTATATCACGGCCGTACCACGCATGGCCTATTACATCAAGTATTGTTCAAGAATCCACCAGGTCTATCTCAAATATATTGCCCCCGAGGATATCCATATCTACTCCATCGACGAGGTGTTTATCGACGCCACCCACTATCTCGGGCTCTACAAGCTATCGGCCCACCAGCTGGCCATGCGAATGGTGAAGGATGTGCTTGCCGAGACTGGCATCACGGCCACGGCCGGTATAGGCACCAACCTCTACCTGGCCAAGGTGGCCATGGACATCGTGGCCAAGCACACACAACCCGACAACGATGGCGTGCGCATCGCCGAACTTGATGAGATGAGTTACCGCCGGCAGTTGTGGGACCATCAGCCCCTCACCGACTTCTGGCGCGTGGGGGGTGGCATAGCACGACGGCTAAAGGGCTACGGTATCAACACCATGGGACAACTGGCCCGTATGTCGGAGATAAATGAGGAGTTGCTCTATCGCCTCTTTGGAGTGAATGCCGAACTGCTGATCGACCATGCCTGGGGCTACGAGCCATGTACCATGGAGATGGTAAAGGCTTATAAACCAGCAGTCAATTCGCTTTCGAGTGGACAAGTGCTACAAGAGGCCTACGACTACAAGAAAGCACGTGTGGTGGTACAGGAGATGGCTGAGGCCGTAGCACTCGACTTGGTGGACAAGCAGATGGTAGCCGACCAGCTGGCACTCTCTGTTGGCTACGACCGCGAGAGTCTGACACGCACTGACCGACCCGTAAACTATCATGGGCCGGTGGTGACCGACTACTATGGTCGGCAAGTGCCCAAGCCTGCCCACGGCTTGGCCAATCTGGGGCGTATGACCTCCTCGTCGCGACTCATCACGCATGCTGTGATGGATATTTTCAAGCGTGTGGTCGACCCTGACTTGCTGGTCAGGCGCATCACTATCACGACAAACCATGTTGTGCCCGAAGAGCAGGCCCGAAAGATGAAGCAAGCCCCCGTGCAGCTCGACATCTTTACCGACTATGAAGCCCTTCGCAAAGAAGAGGAAAAGGAGGAGGCACTGCTCAGACGCGAACGTAGGATGCAGGAGACGACGCTCGACATCAAACGGAAATTTGGCAAAAACGCGCTTCTCAAAGGACTCGACTTTGCCGAAGGTGCCACCACCCGCCAGCGTAATATGCAGATTGGTGGGCACAAGGCTTGAAGCCTAAGGGCATACTCCGTCCATTTATTGCCTACATCATAATATACACCACCCTCATCTAAAAGAGTAACCATGATCACCAATTCCAATTACAGCGGCATCATCATCAACGACGACTATATGGAGCAGGTGCCCTATGATGTCACCCCTCGGCAGTTGTATTCGGCTGCCCGCCTCTATGCAGGTTATCGTTTGAATGACGAAGCCACCTACAGCACTTGTTATGACACGTTGGTCTATCGACATTTCATGCAGACGGGCAAGCGAGCGCACGAGGTCAGAGAGTCGTTGGCCCGTGCCCTTCACGACCATTGCATGGCTATGGCTCTGGAGGCCTTTCTGGCCGACCACGACAAACGACGCACCGTGGGTATTATGGGTGGGCATGCCTTGCAGAGGACTGACAAGATGTTTCGGGAGATTGTGCTCATCGCCAAGCAACTCACCGAACAGGGATGCTTGATGCTGTCCGGCGGTGGCCCGGGCGCCATGGAGGCGGCACACCTGGGTGCATGGATGGCCGGACGCAGGCAAGAAGAGACCGACGATGCCCTAAAGCTACTGGCCAAGGCTCCTTGTTTCGAAAATGCGGGATGGTTGTCGGTTGCCTTGCAGGTGATGGAACGTTATCCCCAGCACCGTTATCAGAGCCTGGGCATACCCACCTGGCTGTATGGCCACGAGCCCTCCACACCCTTTGCCACACATATCGCCAAGTTTTTTGAGAACAGCCTGCGAGAGGATGGCATACTGACCTATGCCTTCGGGGGAATCATCTACACGCCCGGAAGTGCTGGAACCATGCAAGAGATCTTCCAGGATGCAGTTCAAAACCACTACCTCTCTTTCGGCTTCTCTAGTCCAATGGTATTTCTCGGTCAGAAATTCTGGACAGAGGAGATGCCTGTCTATCCGTTGCTTCAAAACTTGATGAAGTCGGGGAGATACAAGAATTTGCTCCTCTCACTCTATGATGAGCCAAAAGATGTGGTCAATGAAATAATAAAGTTTAGCAGAAAAAAGCAAGCCGACTTAACTACAACGAATGATGAGTGAAGCATACGACGATATCATACATCTGCCCCACCACGTGTCGAAGAAGCATCCACAGATGTCGTTGTACGACCGGGCAGCCCAGTTTGCACCCTTTGCAGCCTTGACGGGCATGCCCCTCGTGCTCAAAGGGAAAAACTCGGAAGACAAGAAGTGGCTGGATGCAGATGAAGCGGCCTTGCTGGACCAGCGGCTCAACCACCTCAGTAGGCATATCAAAGAACGGCCAGAGGTGAGTATCACCTATTATGAGCCTTTCTTTCAGAAACCCGGTGGAATCTACAAGATGGTGCATGGCATCGTGAAAACAGTAGATGAGAACGCTCATGAGCTAATACTGACCAACGGCACAACCATCCCCATTGACTCGCTTCTCTCACTGGAGGCACCACTCTTTGAAGACATGGGGACGATATGATGCCGAGGCTTAGGCCTCATTTGCGGATGTAGTCCTTAGACACAAGGTCATAGTATAGAGCCTCCAGTTCGTTGAGCGTGAGCCGCTCTACGCTATGCTCTATCGTCCTGATGAGTTCATCGCGCCTACTTTCATCGTCTGAACTGAAATGAGTGAATACTTTTGCCATAATGTTGTTGCTATGCGCGTTGAATAAAGGTGGTAAAAACAAACAAGACCTACTGGTAGTTTCTGATTCGAACATCGATCCCCGACCCTTTCAACAGCTCAACCACACGCCCTATGGGTGTGTCAGAATAGTGATAGGGAAAGAGTACCTTGGGCTTGATGATGCGCGCAGCCTTGGCCGTCTGCTCTGGCGTCATGGTGTAGGGCTGGTTGGTAGGCAGAAAGGCGATGTCAATATGCTTGAGCTTGTTCATCTCTTCAATGTCTTCGGTGTCTCCGGCAATATAGATGCGCAGTCCGCCGAGCGACAATACATAGCCGTTGTCACGGCCTTTGGGATGATACTGCGTGTGGCCGGGAGTGATGTTGTAGGCCGGCACCGCCTCGATCAAGATGTCATCGGCCAGCACGAGTGTGTCGCCATTGTGCATCACGCGTCCCTTGCCCAGGATCTTGGCACTGTTGGCATTGGCAACAATCACAGTACCCTCTTTTTCCAGTTGGGTCACAGCCATCCCGTCGAGATGGTCGCCGTGTTCGTGGGTCACCAGTATATAGTCGGCCTTGGGCATCTTGCTGTAGTCGGTCTCTTGTCCTACCTTCGTCACGGGATCTATCTCTATTTCTTTACCATCATAACTGATGCGCAGACTGGCATGCTTGATGGCCGTGATGACCACCTCTTTGCCGCCCGGTGTGGTGAATGTATCGGTGGTGCCATCGTTAGTGGCACAGGCTGTCAGCATACTGAAAAAGACCAATAATATAGTCAAAGGCAAAGTCTTCATCATCTGTTCGGGGAATTATGTGTTATCGTTGATACGAGCTCTTACTTTTGTCCATGCATGGGAATTGCCGAGAAAGCAGTCTTCCATGGTGCCAAGCATGGTAACGAGCCGCGACCTGGGCACGCCAAAGCCCAGACACTGGGCATCGATATGCGGACGTACTGACGGGTCGAAGAGCCCGAGGAAGCAACGCTGTCCGTTCTTGCGGTTCTCAGTCGTCACATTGGCAAACATGGTGCTGCATCCCGAACCAAAGATGGTAGTCACGGCATCATCGGTCGTGGTGTCGTAGAAGGCCCATCCGCAGAGTCCGGAAAGCACATCGGGGGTAACGATGAATATCATACCTTCAATATCGTCGAAATCTGTAGCCTGGTCAACGCGCACCACATTGAGATAGGTGGCGCTCGCACGCTGGATATTCATTTTCTGGATGGCCTCGGTCACCATCTCGGGTGTTTGTTTGTATCTTTCTTTTAGCGAGACAAAACCAGGCACACGTTCAGGCAGTTCGGTGAAGCCAGTATAAAACTTACCACCCCCACACCCGATGCTCTCTCCTGATAAGCTCACAGGTGTGCCCGACAAAATCTTATCAAACCACTTGAAGAGGCATCCGCCCATCTTCTCTGTCTCGCCGATGGGCTGGTCGGAATAGTAATACACCATCGGCAGGTAAGGGGCCTCACCGAATGTCTTCCGATAGAGATTTATAAATTCTTGGGGAATCATTTCACACATGTGTTAAAGTTCATACATTAGATAATGACTATCGTGCATGCCCAATGACGCATAGACCTTCTGTGCCACAGTGTTATGCTTGTCGACATACAGGCGCAGGGCCCCAGCCTGTTCGCTTTCGGCGATGACACGGGCAAAGTCGAAAAGTTCTCTGAAAACGCCCTGCCGTCTGGAGGCGGAGCGCACATAAACCGACTGAATCCAGTAGTAGGGCGCATTGTTCCAGTCGCTCCATTCTTGGGTAAGCATCAGCGAGCCCACCACCTCGTCGTGCTCATCGTGGGCCAACAGGTATAATGCTTTCGTGTTGTCGTCGATGGCAGCCTTCACGCCCTCGCGCACAGTGGCATAGTCGAGCTTGGTGCCTTCGCTTTCGAGAGCCATGTCCAACTGAAACTGGACGATGGTCTCTGTATCATCTGGTGTTGCTGTATCTATTCTGTATTTCATCCTTTGCAAAGATAATCATTTTCATCTTAAAAAAAGCCATAAGGTTACTTTTATTTTAGGTAAAAGGCTATTCATTTGCTTTGTCTGATTTCGAGCCCATCTTTGAGGATAGAGACCCATATCTGGCAGACTAAGCAACAGATGCCACTGATGCCATCGAGCCAATCATAATATATCGGATGAAAAAGTTGGCCTTTTGCCATATTTTTTGTTATTTTGCATGGCAGTAGAACTTAAACCCAAGAGATATGAATATATTGCAGTTGAGCCAGAAACGATTCTCGGCGCGCAAATACACCGATGCCCCTGTGAGCGATGCCGACCTTGACTATGTGCTAGAGACGCTACGCATGGCACCTTCGGCCGTCAACAAACAGCCCTGGAAATTTGTAGTGGTAAGGTCGGAAGCAGCACGTCTTAACCTTCAACAGTGCTATCAGCGCGATTGGTTCCGCACGGCCCCACTCTACCTCATCGGTCTGCGCCACACCACAGAGAACTGGGTGCGTGGCTGCGACGGCAAGCCCCATGGCGACATCGATGTGGCCATCGCCACCGAACACTTGTGCCTGGCAGCCACAGAACGCGGGCTGGGCACCTGTTGGGTGTGCAACTTCGATGTGGACAAGATGCACGAATTGTTTCCCTATGACGATTATGAGCCTGTAGTCATCATTCCCATAGGCCATATCGCGCCCGACTGCCCGCGCCCGGAGAAGAAGCGCAAGTCGTTGACCGAGATTGTCGAGACGTTATGACTCCTGCCATAGTCTGGCTTTATCACCATCTTTTATGTAATCATCATTGACAAATATGAAAAAAATCATTGTTATCTGTTCTGCTCTACTCATGACAGCCGCCCACCTCTTTGCAGCCGACAAGATTAATCTCAAGCAACTCACCTCTGGAGAATTTGCCGCTGCGCGCATCAGTGGCATCAACCCATTGCCGGGCACCGACCAGTATGTTCAGATCTCGGCCGATGGTAAGCAGATTCTGCAATACTCCTTCAAGACCGGAAAGCAGACTTCCATATTATTTGACATTGCTCATACACAAGGTATAAAGATTGACTCGTTCGATGATTACATCATGTCACCCGATGGTAAGCGTATGCTCATCCGTACCGAGACCAAGCCAGTATATCGACGGTCGAACAAGGCTGTATATTACATCTATACCATCAGTTCTCGCAAGTTGGAACGACTGTCGGAAGGCGGTCCGCAGCAGGCTCCCGTGTGGTCGCCCGACGGCAACCTGGTGGCCTTCGTGCGCGACAACAATATCTTCCTCGTCAAATTACTTTATGACAACAGCGAGAGCCAGGTAACCAAGGACGGTAAGTTCAACGAGGTCATCAATGGCATTCCTGACTGGGTGAACGAAGAGGAGTTCTCGTTCAACCGCGCCTTGACCTTCAATGCCGACGGCACGATGCTGTGCTGGATTCGCTTTGACGAGACTGCCGTCAAGCAATATGCCTTGCAACTCTTCAAGGGCAGTCATCCCGAGCAAACAGAATATGCTACTTATCCCGGTACCTACACCTACAAATATCCCAAGGCCGGAGAAGACAACTCGAAGGTCACGGCATGGAGCTTCGACATCAAGAGTCGCCGCATCCAACAGCTTCAGGTGCCCGTGGAGGCCGACGGATATATGCCTCGCATTCTCCCCACGCCCGATGCGAATCGCATCATGGTCTATACCATGAACCGCCATCAGGACGTGCTCAACCTCTATACCGTCAACCCGAGGAGCACCATGGCACAACTCCTCATCAAAGAGAGTGTGCCTAAATATGTCAAGGAGGAGGCTATGGAGGGCATCAGTATCGGAACCGACTATATCCTCATGCCGTCAGACCGCGACGGCTATATGCGACTCTACCTCTACGACCATAACGGACAGCTACAACGCAAAATTGGCAGCGGTAACTACGACATCACCAACGTATATGGCTACGATGCCAAGTCGGGCGACGTGTATTATCAGGCAGCAGGCCTCAACCCACACGACCGACAGGTCTATGTAACCCATAAGAACGGCAACACGGAACGCCTGACCGAGCATGAGGGATGGAACCAAGCCTTGTTCTCAGGCGACTTCAAATATTTCATAAACACCTGGAGCGACTACAACACACCTTATATATATACGTCGCGCGACAATCGCGGTAAAGTCATCGCTACACTTCTCGACAACAAGTCGTTGCAGCAAAAAGCCCTACAATATGGGCTCACCCGCAAAGAAACATTCAGTTTCACCACCTCTGAAGGGGTGATGCTGGATGGCTGGATGGTGAAACCGACCGACTTTGATGCCTCGAAGCGTTATCCGGTTATCATGTTCCAATACGGAGGTCCGGGCAGCCAGCAGGTAGTCAACTCGTGGAATGTAGGCTCAATGGGGCAAGGAGGTGCCTTTGATGCCTACCTTGCGCAGCAGGGCTTCATCGTGGTGTGTGTAGACGGACGGGGTACTGGTGGCCGTGGAGCTGAGTTTGAGAAGAGTATCTATCTGCAACTGGGAAAACTCGAAGCCAAAGACCAAGTAGAAACAGCCCTTTATCTAGGCTCCCTGCCCTATGTTGACAGCAAGCGCATCGGTATCTGGGGCTGGTCGTTCGGAGGATTCAACACGCTCATGAGCATGAGTGAAGGGCGCAATGTGTTCAGGGCGGGCGTGGCCGTGGCCCCTCCCACCTCTTTCCGCTACTATGACACGGTATATACCGAACGTTACATGCGCACGCCAAAAGAGAATCCAGAAGGCTATGGCGACAATGCCATCACTCGTGCTTCAAAGCTCAGCGGTGCCCTGCTCATCTGTCATGGATTGGCCGACGATAACGTGCATCCGCAAAACACATTTGAGTATGCAGAGGCTCTGGTTCAGGCCGACAAAGACTTCAAAGAGAACTATTACACCAACCGCAACCACGGTATCTCGGGTGGTAACACCCGCAATCATCTGCTCAGACAGATAACCCAATGGTTTGTGGAACAAATGAAATAAGTAAACGAACTGAAAAAAGCCCCCGATTCCCAACAGAGAACCGGGGGCTTTGCAGTAGGAAGAAAGTCACGAAGACGAAGGCACAGCTCAGTCATCGGAGGCTTACAAGCGTCAGCATGACTCCTTGACAGGAAGCCACACAATATACCTACTTTCTCTTTTGGGCCAACGTAGCACGTCGCTCGCCAAGAATCTTCTCCAGCCGACTAGCCGTCTGGAGTTCAACTTGCTCGTTGATGGTTACTAATTTGTCCATTGTTATCCTTTTTTATCTTAATCGCCGCAAAGATATACCCGAATTGGTGGTTTTAACCTTGAATAATCGATAGATATGCTACATCTACTCATTCTTTGATATAAATCAATTGCACAAAAGTCTTTCGACAAGTGAGAATAAAGAGGCCACAACCTTGCAAAGGTAGCAGTTTGATATTCCGCCATGTTGACACCTTATATAATTCATGTTTTTCTCTGTTTAGGCTTGCATTTTCATAGTTTTTTTGTACTTTTGCCCGAAATAAAGGTAAATATTCAAATTCATAGCATTATGCTTACACTTAAACTCATTAGTGAGGAAACTGATCGCGTGATCAAAGGTCTGGAAAAGAAACACTTCAATGGTGCACGTGAAGCCATAGAGAAAGTGCTGGAGTATGACCGTCTTCGCCGGGAATCACAGCAAAAACTCGATAACAACAAGATGCAACAGAACCAGCTGGCCAAGCAGATTGGCGGGTTGATGAAGGAAGGCAAGAAAGATGAGGCTAACCAAGTGAAGGAACAGGTGGCCGAACTGAAGGCAGCCGATAAGGCGCTACAGGAGGTGATGGACAAGGCTACGCAGGATATGACCAATGAGCTGCTACAGATTCCCAACATCCCCTGCGAGAAAGTGCCCGAAGGCAAGGATGCCAATAACAACGTGGTGGTGAAGGAAGGTGGTGACATTCCTGAGCTTGGCCCCGATGCCCTTTGTCACTGGGATTTGCTGAAAAAATTCAATCTAGTAGACTTTGACATGGGTGTCAAGATCACTGGCGCCGGATTCCCTATCTACGTAGGTAAAATGGCCCGTTTCCAGCGAGCCCTGGAAGCATTCTTCCTCGACGAGGCTCGCAAGGCCGGCTACCTGGAAGTGCAGCCACCATACGTGGTGAATGAGGCCAGCGGCTACGGCACCGGACAGCTGCCCGACAAGGAGGGACAGATGTACCATGCCAACCTCGACAACCTTTACCTCATCCCTACGGCCGAGGTACCAGTAACCAATATCTTCCGCGACGAGATTCTCGATGAGAAGGACTTGCCCATCAAGCGTTGCGCCTATTCGGCATGTTTCCGTCGTGAGGCTGGTTCATACGGAAAAGACGTGCGTGGTCTGAATCGTCTGCACCAGTTTGACAAGGTGGAGATTGTGCGCATCGACACACCCGAACACTCTTACGAGTCGCATCAGGAGATGCTCGACCACGTGGAGAACCTGCTCAAAAAACTGGAACTTCCCTACCATATTTTGCTGCTCTGCGGAGGTGACATGAGTTTCACTTCTTCGATTTGCTACGACTTCGAGACTTACAGCTCGGCGCAGAAACGCTGGCTTGAGGTGTCGTCGGTATCAAACTTCGAGAGCTATCAGGCCAACCGCCTGCATTGCCGTTTCCGTCGTGCCGAGAACAAGAAGACTGAACTCTGCCACACGCTCAACGGCTCTGCCCTGGCCCTTCCTCGTATTGTGGCCACCATTCTAGAGAACAACCAGACACCTGAAGGCATACGCGTACCCAAGGTGCTCGTGCCCTACTGCGGATTCGAGATGCTCGATGACAAGAATTTTGAGTAACATTAGTTCACGCATCCCCCACTCTTCCCAAATTTTTTTATGAAACGGGAATGACAGCTGGCGTGGTCTGGACATGTGTAAGGCCTGTCCAGTCTACGCCGTTTCTAAATTGTCTATCATACAAAAACTCACGTTAAATATCTATCACAACAGACATGTACAAGATCCTAAAGAAAGAACAATTCTCTGAAAAGGTGTTCTGTGTTGAGGTTGAAGCACCATTGATTGCCAGAAGTTGTCGGGCTGGCAATTTTATCATTGTTAGAGTTGACAAGAACAGCGAGCGTGTGCCTTACACCATTGCCAAGGCCGACGCTAAGCGGGGTACACTGACACTGGTCATCCAGGAGGTTGGCCTGTCTTCCACCAAGTTTTGCTCGCTCAACGAAGGTGACTGCGTGCTAGATATTGTAGGGCCACTGGGTAACCCTTCGCACATTGAGAACTACGGTACAGTGGTTTGCGCAGGTGGAGGTATTGGCATAGCCGCTATCCTTCCCATCCTCACAGCACTCAAGAAGGCTGGCAATCGCGTCATCTCGGTACTCGCTGGCCGCACCAAGGAACTCGTCATTATGGTGGATGACGTGGCTAAATATTCAGATGAAGTCATCATCATGACTGACGACGGATCATACGGCAAGAAAGGTGTGATAACGGTAGGTGTAGAAGAGGTCATCAACCGTGAGCATGTCGACAAGGTACTGGCTATTGGTCCCCCTATCATGATGAAGTTTACTTCGTTACTGGCCAAGAAATATGGTATCCCCAACGACGTGTCGCTCAACACCATCATGGTTGATGGCACGGGTATGTGTGGTGCATGCCGACTCACTATTGGAGGCAAAACCAAATTTGTGTGCATCGATGGTCCGGAGTTCAATGGTGACCTGGTCAACTGGGATGAGATGTTCAAACGTATGGGTACCTTTAAAGATGTAGAGCGCAAGGAGATGGAGAGTTATGTGGCAACACCCCATCAGACAGAGACTCTGGAGGTCGCAGACGTTCAACAAGACCAAGCATCAATTCAATCCCCTGTAAATCAAAAGGGTATGATTGATACTATTGAAATACTTACTGACCGTGATGCACTGTGGCGCAAGGAGTTGAGAGGTTCCATGAAACCCAAGGAACGCACCGCCATCGCAAGGGTGCAGATGCCTGAGCTTGATCCCGTATATCGGGCTACCACACGTCTGGAGGAAGTGAACCAAGGCCTTACCCCCGAGCTGGCTGTCATGGAGGCCCATCGTTGCCTCGACTGCGCCAAGCCAGCCTGCGTGGAAGGATGTCCAGTGAATGTAAACATTCCTTCTTTTATCAAGAACATCGAACGCGGTGATTTTCTTGCTGCAGCCAAGGTGCTGAAAGACACCTCAGCCCTGCCCGCTGTCTGTGGACGCGTGTGTCCGCAGGAGAAACAATGTGAGAGCCGTTGCATTCATCTCAAGATGAACGAGCCAGCCGTTGCCATTGGACACCTGGAGCGTTTTGCCGCCGACTATGAGCGCGAGAGTGGTGTCATCTCCATTCCCGAATTGGCTCCTGCCAACAACATCAAAGTAGCTGTTATTGGTTCGGGGCCTGCCGGACTGAGCTTTGCAGGCGATATGGCAAAGAATGGATTTGATGTCTACGTCTTCGAGGCACTTCACGAAATTGGTGGCGTGCTGAAATATGGTATTCCAGAATTTCGTCTACCAAACAAGATAGTCGATGTTGAGATTGAGAACCTACGCAAGATGGGTGTTCACTTCCAGACCGACTGTATCGTAGGAAAGACTATCTCTATCCAGGAACTTGAAGACAAGGGCTTCAAAGGTATCTTTGTCGGCTCAGGTGCCGGATTACCCAATTTCATGGGTATTCCTGGTGAAAACCTCATCAACATCATGTCATCCAACGAATATCTCACCCGCGTGAACCTGATGGATGCAGCCAATCCAGAGACCGACACTCCAATTATTCTTGGCCAGAAGGTGATGGTCATCGGAGGTGGTAACACGGCCATGGACTCCTGTCGCACGGCTAAGCGTCTGGGCGCGGATGTGACACTGGTATATCGCAGGTCGGAGGCTGAAATGCCAGCTCGTCTTGAAGAAGTAAAACATGCCAAGGAAGAGGGCATTCACTTCCTGACACTTCACAACCCCAAGGAGTATTTGGCTGACGAGAACGGACGTGTGCGTGCTGCAGTTCTGGATGTGATGCAGCTCGGTGAGCCCGACACCAGCGGTCGTCGTAGTCCGGTGACCACGGGGCAGGCAATTACAGTCGATTGTGACCAGGTGATTGTCGCCGTAGGCGTAGCGCCAAATCCATTGGTACCCAAGTCGATTCCAGGGCTTGAACTGGGCCGCAAGAACACCATTGTGGTGAACGACGATATGCAGTCGTCGCAAACGAATATCTATGCCGGTGGTGACATCGTGCGCGGAGGTGCAACGGTCATCCTGGCCATGGGCGATGGTCGCAGGGCAGCAGCCAGCATGACAGGACAGCTGCTGGGTAACTAAACTAAAATATAATAAATGGTATTGCGGGTCAATGCTGAACGAAAAGTTTAGCAGCTGACCCGCAATACCAATATATAAATAATGAACGGATTATATACTCTCTTGCTGCTCGTGCTGAGCAATGTTTTCATGACCTTGGCATGGTACGGGCATCTAAAACTCCAACAAACAGGTGTCAGCAATCATTGGCCTCTGCTAGGAGTGATTGTCTTCAGTTGGCTGATAGCCTTTTTGGAGTATTGTTGTCAGGTGCCTGCCAATAGGCTTGGGTTCCAAGACAATGGCGGTCCCTTTTCACTCATGCAACTCAAGGTGCTACAGGAGTGTGTGAGTTTGGTCGTATTCACTGTCATTGCTGGAATGCTTTTTCAGGGTGAGACCATACATTGGAATCACCTGGCAGCTTTCTTATGCATCATTGCGGCTGTATATTTTGTTTTTATGGACTGAACTGGACTAATATTGTCATACTGAGTCGCTATTAATATTTCTAAATTTTCGGGGCTATCTTTCACACCTTGAATAAAATTAACTATCTTTGTTAATTCAAGAATAGGATTATGAAAATTCAGAAATACATCCTTTTGTGTTTATTGGCTATGGGCTGCATGACAGTCGGAGCTCAGAAAAAGCATACTAAGACAAAGGCCATTGCAAAACCGGCGGCCGAAACGCCTGCCCAACGACTATTCCAGTCGATGCTGCCATCGACGGCCAAGATCATGTTTATTGACAGTCTTGTCGTCAGCAAACACGACTTTCTATCTCATGTCCCCCTCAATCCTGAGTTGGGGGTACTTTCGTTGAGGAATCGCGTGGCTGGCAACGACCTGCTCCCACTCTGTCAATATGAAAATGAATTTGGAGACCGTCGGTTCTTTGCAGAAGGTGATACTACTGCCATGACACTATGCGCACAGTCGTTGCTCGGTAGACAATGGAGTGTTCCGACCCAACTTCCAGGAATCTCAATTGATGACTATCTGCTCCAGAATTTCCCATTTCTTGCCTCGGATGGCGTCACGCTCTATTTTTCGGCCACAGGTCATAACAGCCTGGGCGGACGAGATATCTTTATGACTAATTTCGATTCCGAAAAGGGTGAGTGGTACACCCCACAAAACTATGGATTGCCCTTCAACTCTTCGGCAAACGATTATCTGCTGGCCATTGACGACCTCGACACCTTGGGATGGTTAGTCTCAGACCGTTATCAGCCACATGACAGTGTCTGCATCTATACTTTTGTACCCACATCGCCGAGACTAGACTTCACCAATGATGCACTTAGCACAAAACAACTTGAGCAATATGCCCGGCTAACTGCCATAAGCGATACATGGACCTTTGGCGACCGTAACGCTGCCATCACTCGCCGGAATGAAATGCTTTCGCGGATGAACCATGGGAAGAAGGAAGTGAAAAGTATCTCCTTTATTGTTGACGATCAGACCGTTATCACATCGCTATCACAGTTCAAGAACGCAGAAAGTAGAAAATTATTCGACCAGCTCAACCAGGTGGGTGTGTTAATTCAGCAGACGCAGGCTTCGTTGGAGGCCGATCGCAAAAAATATCAGTTGGGCAGAAATTCAGAGTTGACTACAAAAATTCTGCGACAGGAGAAAGACCTTCTTAGGCAACGTGCTGACTACAAGATGCTTGAAAAGAAAATCAGACGTTCTGAGAAGCTGTGACACTTATCGTGATGCTAGCTATAGTAAGGGCGCGTCATTTGAATCAATCATTAAATCCATATAATATGAACACGTATTTTGCAGAATCAGAATTAATCATCAATAACGACGGATCGATCTTTCATCTCCATCTTCGGCCCGAACAATTGGCTGACAAGATTATCCTCGTGGGAGATCCAGGTCGCGTTGGCGTAGTAGCCTCTCATTTCGAAAGTCAGGAGTGTGAGGTGGAAAGTCGCGAGTTCCATTCCGTCACTGGCAGCTACAAGGGTAAACGTATCACAGTCTTGAGCACAGGTATCGGATGCGACAACATCGACATCGTGGTCAACGAACTTGATGCACTGGCGAACATCGATTTCAAGACGCGCCGCGTCAAATCACCCTTAAAATCATTGACACTGGTTCGTATTGGCACTTGTGGCGGACTTCAGGAATATACGCCTACAGGAACTTATATTGCCAGCGAGAAAAGCATTGGTTTCGACGGGTTGCTCAACTACTACGCCGGCCGTAACGACGTGTGCGACCTCGAGTTTGAAGAGGCATTTAAAAAACATATGGACTGGAACCCACAGAAAGGCGCGCCTTACGTCATCGATGCTGACAAGGATACGCTATCGCGTGTAGCTGGTGATGACATGGTTCGGGGGGTTACTATCGCTTGCGGTGGGTTCTTCGGGCCGCAAGGACGCGAACTACGCATTCCTTTGGCCGACCCTAACCAAAATGCCAAGGTTGAAGCCTTCGAATTCAAGGGGCATCGTATCACAAATTTTGAGATGGAATCGTCGGCCCTCGCAGGACTTGCCCGGCTCATGGGCCATAAGGCATTGACCTGTTGCATGGTAATCGCTAACCGGAGATCAAAGCAGGCCAACACCGGCTACAAGAACTCTATTGACGGACTGATCAAAATAGTTCTCGAACGCATTTAAATGGACATGCCTATATATCTGCAAGACAATAATACCATCTGTGCATTAGCCACTCCTACCGGAGGGGCTATATGTGTCATCCGACTTTCTGGGCACCAGGCGATCCCCATCGCTGACCAAGTGTTTTCTTCGAAGAATGGAAAAACGCTGGCTGATGCTTCTGGCTACACCCTTCATTTTGGAGAAATACATGGTCAAGATGGGCAGGTGATTGATGAGGTCATGGTGGGTCTTTACCGTGCGCCCCATAGCTATACAGGGGAAGATTCGGTAGAGATTTCTTGTCATGGCTCGCACTTCATCGTGAAGGAGATCTTGCAGGCTCTCACGGCTGCTGGTTGCCGACAGGCTAAGCCCGGCGAATACACTCAGCGAGCCTATCTCAATGGCAAGTTGGATCTCAGTCAGGCAGAGGCCGTAGCCGACCTCATAGCGGCCAGCAACCAAGCCACGCATCGGATGGCCCTGAGTCAGCTCAAGGGTCATTTCTCTTCAGAACTATCACAGCTCCGTGACAAGTTACTCAAGATGACATCGCTCCTTGAACTAGAACTCGACTTCTCTGACCATGAGGAACTGGAGTTTGCCGACCGCTCAGAATTGTTGGAGCTGGCCCAGACCATCGACCGAAAAACCATAGCCCTCGCTCGCTCTTTTGAAACTGGAAATGCCATAAAACAGGGCATCCCTGTAGCTATCGTAGGTAAGACTAATGTGGGCAAAAGCACTTTGCTTAACCAACTTCTTCACGAAGACAAGGCTATAGTCTCCAACATCCACGGAACCACCCGCGATGTCATCGAGGATACCACCCAGATTCAGGGCATCACCTTTCGGTTTATCGATACGGCCGGAATCCGACAAACTAAAGATACCGTCGAACAGATTGGTATCGACAGAGCTTACAAGAAGATGGAAGAGGCAACTATCGTGTTGTGGATGACTGATGAGACTCTCAGCCCCCAGGAGATAGAAGAAATCCGTCAGCACACGGAAGGCAAGAAGCTGATCCTGCTACTTAACAAGATTGATCTTCACCCTGAAGCCCCCTTATCCTCACTCCACCTCGAAGACCTCAAGCCCTTTGCCCAACTCGCAATCAGCGCGAAACAGCAAATAGGCATAGACAAATTGGAAGAATGTATCTATTCCGCTGCCAACATCCCTGAAATCACTGAGAATGATGTCATCGTTACCTCATCCCGTCATTATGAGGCTCTCACCAATGCCCATAACACCCTACTTCGTGTCATAGAAGCCCTTCAGGCCAATTTCTCCGGTGACCTCATCGCCGAAGACCTGCGGATATGTCTCGAACAATTGTCTGACATCACCGGTGGACAAATCACTCCTCAAGAAACCCTAAATAACATCTTTGCCCACTTCTGCATCGGTAAATAGACCGCCTGACCATACTTGCAAAACGTTTTTATAACTGCTTATAAGCCACCATTTTGGTGGCTTTTTTCGTTTTAACACTTTCCATTTGTAATTTGTTGATACCAGTTTTTCGAGGTAACTTTGGCTCAAATTTCGTTCCTGCGTTTCAATCGTGCGAACAAATGGAATAGCAAAACGCTATGTAGGACACCTCGTGAGAAATACTGAGAATCCTCCATTATCCGTCACAACCGCTATGTAGGGCACTCGTGAGAAATACTGAAAATATGTGATAAAGACTGAGACAAAATCGGGGGTCTTTTCCATCAAAAAACATCAGAATTGCAAACGAAAAATGGAGATAATTAAAGAATGTGGAGTATGCGGAAAAGAGTTCGTTGCTTCCAAAATGTCGGTCAAGTACTGCTGTCGAGGGTGTGAACGTGTCGCATTTCGGAGACGCGAGGCAGAAAAGAAAAAAAGGGAGAAGGAAAATGCCGAATCTCTTCGAAACGCTGAGAGAAATAACTCTCTGCGTGATAAGGCATTTTTATCCCCCGAGGACGTGAGCGTTCTTTTCAATGTCAGTCTTCCCACAGTGTATCGTTATTTCCAGACAGGCTTAATCAAAGCTGTAAAGATAAGAAATAAGACCTTTGTGAGATACTCAGACATTGAACGTGTGTTTGATGATGCCACTCCCTATCGGAAAAGACGTTATCAGAGAAAGGAGGAGCAGGAATACTATACTCTCCGGGAAATCATGGAGAAGTACAATATCGGTCGTAAGGCTGTATGGGGGCGTTGTGACCGTCTGGGCATCCCCAAGATATACGAAGGACGCAACACCTTCTTTAGCAAGAAAGCCATTGACGCACATTTTGCTGATCTCCTTGAAGAGATAGACATTGATAATTATTACACTGCTGACCAAATCATGGATATGTATAATATGACAAGGACAGCTGTTATCACTTTTGTGATGCGTCACAAAGTTCCAAGAGTAAACCGTAACGGGAAAGCTTTCTACTCTAAGGTGCATATTGACTGTATCAAACGCAAGGACGATAGTATCGATCCTGACTGGAGTACCTATGAAGAGGCTATGGAAAAATATGGCATATCAAAAGACCAAGTAAGTTACACCTTGAAGCATTTTGATGTCAGAACGGAAAAACGTGGAAAGTTTACGATGATATTCCGTACTGACTTTGATAAGGTCATGCGTGAACGAATGGCAAATGCAAAAGTAGCAGAAAAGTCAGACGGAGACGAAAAACTTGTTTTCCAAGCTCAACACCAGGAGAAGAAATGCCCACCAACCCCAGATGGCTATTATTCAACTGAAGAGGTTGCAGAGATGTTCAAGGTGGGAGTTAAACATGTTGGTGTAATGACCAGGGAGCATAAAACGCCAAAGATTGCACTCAAAGGATTCAACTTCTATGAGAAGAAAGCCATAGATGTGCTGTATAATCTGAAGAACAACTATTCGGAAATTACAGACTGGATTACACCGGAAGAGATGCGTTCAACCTACAAAATGACAGCAGAAGCTGTACGCTCCTTTATCTACCGCCATCAAATTCCCGCAAAGGTGGAGTATGGTACTACCTACTATTCTAAACAGCATATCGAACAAGTGAAAAATGGAGATTTTGATGGTCGCGAACGATATTATACTGTCGACGAGGCAATGAAGAAGTATCATTTATCAAAAGATATAGTTCATTATTATGTAAAACGCTATAAAATCACAAAAGTAAAGAAGAAGAAATGCATATATTTCAGAAAAGAAGAGTTCGACAGATTGATGGAAAAACGTCTTTCAAAAGACGATTTACTATCAATTACTCTTGATTAGTACGATTTACTTTCTCTTTACTGAGGTCAACATTGTATCATTTAGGAATTTTGCATCAAAAACAAATAATAATAAAACAATATGCAAGTATGTAAATCTGTCAAACTCCGAATGCGAGATAGGCGCAACGGAACCAAATCCCTGTTCCTGGACTTCTGGCCCGGGTACAGAGACCCTGAGACGATGGAGTTAATTCGTCGTCGCTCACTTGGCTTGTATATCTATGCCAATCCAACCAATGCCCAGCAGAAGCAGTACAATGAAATCATCCTCTCAAAGGCAGAAGCCATCCGTTGTAGGGTGTTCATTGATGTAATTAACGAGAAGTACGACTTCTTTAATCAAGACAGGCTTAAAGAAGATTTTCTGATCTATTTCAAGGAAATGGTGAACAGGAACTTTGCAAAATGTGATGCTGCGTATAAACAATTCGAGAAGTTTTGCAAGGGCAAATGTACTTTTGAGATGCTTGATGTGGTGTACTGTAACAAGTATAAGGAATATCTTCTTGATACAAAAGTATCGTCAAGAGGTAGAAACATTGTCAATAAGCCTTTATCAAGAAACACGGCTTCCGCCTATTGGAATATATTCAAGCAAGTCTTGACGAAGGCTTATCGTGAAAGACGTTTTACCGACGATATTGCAAGTCTGTTAGATAACATACCTTGTACGCCGCCTGTAAAGCAAAGTCTCTCATTGGAAGAAGTCAGGAGACTTTATAACACAGAATGCTCTGAGCCTGTTGTTCGGAAAGCTGCTCTGTTCTCCTGTCTGAGCGGACTGCGTATCAGTGATATACTCAACCTCAAATGGAATAATGTTTGTAGCTATGCAGATGGTGGGCACTATCTGGATTTTGAATGTGTGAAAACAAAGAGACAAACGAAGGTTCCTATTGGAGAAGATGCTTATGCACTTATCATGCCCAAAACCACTGACGAATATGTGTTTGAAGGTTTCAGCAGGTCTATGACCTACGGAGTAATGCAGCAATGGCTTAAAGCGTCTGGAATTACCAAGCACATCACCTTTCATTGCTTCCGCCATACTTATGCTTCACTGCAGCTCGAAATGGGTACAGACATCTATACAGTACAGCATCTGCTCAATCATAAGAATGTGAGCACAACACAGATATACGCATCACATGCAGACCCCAAAACACGCGAAGCAGCCAACAGAATTACGTTAACGAATGTGAAAGACGGATTACAAACAACAGAAAGTGAAAATAATCAAACAGAAACTAACCGAAAAGAAGATATAAACAAAGCAAAAAAGTGAAAGCAAAATCACCATGTAAAATGCTGAAACAGAGAAATATAAATAGTGTTTAAGGCGGTCATTTTGTTGGTGCTAAATAGTAGTAAATAGAAGATTTCTCTCTAACTTTGCATTCATAAAACTCGAAAATAGTACAGTTGCAATGATAAAAAAGCTAAAAGAGAACTTTTTGATTCTTCTCATTTCAAACCTCGTAACCACTGCTTTGGTTGTAATCGCTCCAACATTTCTTGGAGTGATTACAAACCTGAGCCATACCTCTCAGACAGAGAAGGCATTCTTTTCTTTGCCGATGATATTCTATTATTTTCTATGTGTTATCTGTGTTTGCACGGTTTTCAGTATCTTCAAATCGCAGTCCATTAGGGATATTGTCATCAACAATAGCATCACTCCCGGAATCAACTCTAATGAAACAGATAAGGTCACGATAA
Source organism: uncultured Prevotella sp. (assembly GCA_964493905.1). Lineage (GTDB taxonomy): Bacteria > Bacteroidota > Bacteroidia > Bacteroidales > Bacteroidaceae > Prevotella. The sequence goes on along the minus strand of CAZBQA010000011.1, from coordinate 152 downwards.
TGCGTGAACGTTATATTGCTAAACAGCAAAGCAGGAAAAGTGCTATCTTTGATGCTGTTTCAGAATACACTTATGCAGTTTTCTCACCCTACATGACTGACGATAACCTGGAAATACTAAACCAGAATATCAAGCTATATGAGGTACCAGAT
>CAZBQA010000010.1:0-59339 GCA_964493905.1 uncultured Prevotella sp. | reverse complement strand
GTTACAGATGAGAAATAGGGTTTTCCCAGTTTTATCGGACAGCAATAATTGGAAACTGACAAAGATAAAACAGTAAAGCGCTATTATTATTTAGATATCAAGAAATGTCTTAATCCGGAGGCAGATCGTCTGGAAGCTATCATCTCGGTCTCTGAGAAAAAACAGCTGACTGCTAATATCGGACGTGACATCCTTTTGAATCTCTCTACAAAGGAAAAGGAATTCGAGAATCTGATGTTTCCATTAAATATCACCTTCTCGCCCAACGATACAGACGACTGGCGGTATGAGATGGAGGAGTATTATGGCAATGACAGGGAGTATAGTCTGTTATTCCGCGATTTTTCGCAGAAAATTCTACGCCCCATCATAGCCTATAATATGCCCGTCATTCAGTTGGACAAGGAAACACCCAAAGAGGCTGTTTGTCAGATATTCGAGAATGTCAATACAGGAGGTGTACCTCTTACGGTTTTCGAACTTGTGACAGCAACATTTGCCGCTGATGGTTTCAAGTTACGTGATGATTGGGAGAATGCACAGTCAATATTTAAGAGTAAGGTTAATGGTGAACTACTTACAGAGATAACAGGAGCAAATTTCCTTGCTGCCATGACGTTACTTGTATCCTATTATCGCAGAATAAATTCTGGCGATGATGAACGCATAGCCGTGACTTGTAAGAAGAAAGATATCTTGAGGCTCGATTTGGAGGACTACAAAAAACATCGTGATTCGCTGGTTCAAGGATTCTGTGAGGCTGCAGACTTCCTGGTGCATCAAGGAATCTTCCGCTCTCGTGATTTGCCATATTCATCCCAGCTGACACCACTTGCAGCGATATTCTCTTACGATAGAGACAACGGCCACCTACTTGCTCTTGGTCCAAATCAGGAGAAACTTGCAAAGTGGTACTGGTGCGGTGTATTTGGAGAGCAGTATGGTGGAGCTAATGAAGCTCGCTTTGCATTAGATATTCAGGGGGTACTGAGATGGATGAATGGTGGCGATATGCCTGATACCGTGTATAGGGCAAGTCTCCAGCCCACACGACTTCTTACCATGCAGACTCGCAATAGTGCAGCCTATAAAGGTATCATGGCATTGATTCTACAAGACTCACCATTAGACTTTATGACTGGTAATCGTATGGATATAGCGTCATACATTGATGAGGATGCTGACATTCATCACATCTTCCCACAGACCTATTGCAGAAGTCAGAACTATCCGTCGAAGAAATGGAACTCTGTTATCAACAAGACCCCAATCTATGCCAGTTCCAACAGGTCGATAGGTGGTCATGCTCCCAGCATATACATTAAGACAATGGCAGGTAAGGGCTTGGATGACGAAAAGATTGTCAAAGCTATAGAATCGCATAAGATTAACTACGAGTATCTGTCTGCGGACAAGTTCGATGAGTATTTTATCGATAGGACAAAGAAGATTATTAAGAGCATCGAGAAGGCTATGGGAAAATCCATAGCAGGATTGGATAGCGAAGATACTGTCCGTGAATATGGGGTTGCTTTATCAGATAAAGATGGTACAAATAAAAAATGAGCAACAAGAATAAACGTGGCCGTCTAATTGAGATTTGTTCAACAGCAATTGCAGAAATGCCCTTTCAGAATGAAGACGGGGAAGATTTCCCTGTTAAAGGCTACTATGTATGCCCATCGTGTATGAAGACCTTTAACCTACATGAACTAGGTGACAAAATTGGTGAGTTGTTGACATTGGAAGATGTTCCACCGAAGTCTTTGGGGGGGAGTCCCGTTTTAGTAACTTGCAAGAAATGCAACAGTACATGTGGGCACGATATTGATAACTGGCTGCTTCATGAGTTGGAACTACAATATGGAAATAAACAAAAGATAGATAATACAGATGCGGTTCTGGACTCTCATGGAAAAAAATACACACGAAAGTAAGAATTGATGAAGACAAAAAAATTTGTTTCGACATTAGAACCAAGACCAACAATTAGGAAATGATGAATCAGCATGAGTTTTTAGATAAATTTGTTTCGACATTAGAACCAAGACCAACCCGCCAAATGCCGTTGATGAATTTGTAAGTAGTGCAGAACGTGATGGCGAAAATTATAGCATTCAAGTCAAACTCCATGTAAAAAAGGAGAAGAGAAATATTCAAGCGGCAAGAATCGCCGTACTTAAGTCGGCATATCATTACGCTTTTCGGAAGCTTGGGTATTATTACATTTTGAACAATAGTCTATCGCCCGTAAGAGAACAGATTCTGCATCCTGAAAAAGACATACTTCATAATACTTTTATAATTGGCGATCAAGACAGTATGCCAATAAAGGCGAAAGACGGCGTCTATATCGCATCGGTTAATGGCTATGAGTTAGTCGTTGTTTTACTTACTTTTACCGTTCCTTCTACTGGTTTTAAATGTAGAGGTGTTGTAGCCTTACCATACCCTGGATTCGAGGAAGATGGATTGCGTCTGTATCATGACATCCTTTCCTACAACAGTAAAGAAGAAAGGCGACGGTTGCGCCATGCACGAAGGCTGTTTCGGCCCGAAGTAGAATCTGTTTCTACTCGAAGTAGAGGCTGCTTCGACTCGAAGTAGAATCTGTTTCTACTCGAAGTAGAGGCTGTTTCGGCTGGATGTAGAGGACGAGAAGCGGTATTTCACACCATCAGGTCGGACGTTTTATGCCTTGAAAAGGTAGGCATGTTGGTTTCGTTCGACAGATCTTTTAAGAACAACGTATGACGCTGATTTCACAGAAGCCGAGACCGGCACATTCCGATAACACGGACATCGCTGTGCGATGGGCGGATGAAACGGAAACTGCAATAGGGGCTTGCGCCTTGTTCGGTCAACTCGTGGTTAGACATGGTCGCTATGCCATCTGTTCATTCTATCTATGGGCATACATTGTCTTTATGCCATTTGTCTCCGTAGCATTTGCATCTTTATGCCATTTGTCTCCGTAGCATTTGCATCTTTATGCCATTTGTCTCCGTAGCATTTGCCAAGCCCCTCGATGCTGCTCCCCTCCGCTTTCTGTCACCTTCATTGTATCTCATTGTTCTCATCTGTGGCCAAATTGACGTTGGGCCAAGCCCCTCGATGCTGCCCCCTCCGCTTTCTGGCAACTTCATTGTATCTCATTGTTCTCATCTGTGGCCAAGTTGACGTTGGAGTGTGAACACACGACGAAAAAGAGCGAGCATCTCATCCGAGTGGGTGGGGCGATAGGAAGGCAGCCCGGGTTACGACGCATGGCAATATGTGCACCGGGGGAGCAGCTGTCCTTACGGATGTGCCGCTCCCCCGTGCGTGGTTGAATGTCGGCCCCTGGTACCATTTCGCACCCTTGGCGACGACATTGTCAATTGATGGTCGTGTAGAATACTATGATGGTTAGCGTCAATATCGACTTTTGGTCTGGTCCACACACTTTTGCAAATCCTTGCGAATGCTTAGTGCTTCTGCAAACTTCATAGTCACTGCTAGTTGTCAGTATATATAGACCTTGATGTCTCTGGCGCTTCCCTGCGCGCCCTGCTCTGCGCGTGGCAGGTATTCGAGGGCAGAGAAGGTCTGCCTTGCGCCGAGGTCGATGACCAGCAGGTGGGGCAGGGTGGTGCCGGGCACGGTCTGCCAGTAGGTCGACTCCTGGAGGTCGAAAGCCTTGTCTGCCGTATGGTTGCCGTTGTCGTCCTCGCTGTCGGCATACTTTGCCGTCCAGTTCTCGCGGCTGAGACGTTGTCCTTGAGCGTTTTGCAGATAGAGCTCGGCGATGGCCGAGATGTCGCGGTCGTCGTGGTTGGCGGTGATCTCGATGGCGAGGTATCGGCCTGTGGCAGGTTTTCCGAATGACACGGTCTGCCAGCCGTTGCCGGGCTGCAGGGAGCCCTGGAAGACAGGCGTCTGCGAGTTGAGGTCGGGTTTATCGCCGATGTTGTTGTGCTTGTTGGTCTTCTTCAGCTGGAGCTTGTCAAGTTCGGGACGGTCTTGTCCCCAGAGGGTCGGGTTGTCGGTACCAATGACATCGAGCACGATGATCTCGTTCTTGCCTTTCTTGAGCCAGCAGCCCGGGGCATAGAGCGTCTGTTGTGGACCGATGTTCCAGAAGCGGCCCAGGGCATGCCCGTTGACATAGACCTGTCCCTTTCCGAAGTTCTCCATGTTGATGAAGGTGTCGCCCACCTTGCTGAGTGTGAACGTGCCGTAGTGTACGCCGGGATAGCGCTTGCCATTTCGCACGTCAGTACACAGCGCCAGGTCGTTGTGGGGTTGGGCAAGACATCGCTTTAGCGTATCAATGTCATCGGGCACGAGGCCTATCTGCCAGTCTTTGAGGTCGTAGGTGAGGTCGTGGCTGCCTGCCTGTGTGCTGAGGGTCACGTTGCGGGTGATGCCCTTGAAGTCTTTGATGGCCCGTCCGAAGTTGATGCGTCCCATGCCCTCCACAAGGATGGTGAGTGCCGATCCGGCCTTGACGGCCGGCAACATGAGCGTCTTCTCGTTTTTCACGCGGTCGATGGTGCCGATGTATTCGCTGTTGATGTAAACCTGAGCATAGTCGTGGGCATCGTTGATGGTGAGCAGCGAGGGCTGCGCAATCTCAGGCAGGGTGGTGGTGTAGAATGCCGACCCCCATCCCATGTCCATCTCCTCGAAGCTCTTCACCTCGTGGCTTTCCACCGTGCGGGTGATCAAGTGCTGCAGATGGGTCTGCGCCTTGAGCGTCACCTTGGGGAAGCTCACCAGCGGCATGGGCGGCTGGGGCACGGCGGGCAGTCTGCGGCCGTCGTTGTAGCGTTGCATCGTCTTGCGCAACTCCCAGAATTTCGGGGTGGCATGACCATACTCGTTGATGGGTGCGTCGTAGTCGTATGACGTCACGTCGGGTGCGAAGCCCGGCGAGTTGGCCCCTGCCCAATGTCCGAATGAGGTGCCGCCGTGGGTCATATAAAGCGAGAAGGAGATGCCCTTCGACAGCATCTCGTCGATGCCGGCCACCATGTCTTTGGCAGGTCGTGTCTCGTGGCGTGCCCCCCACTTGTCGAACCATCCGCTCCAGAACTCCGAGCACATCTTCGGAGCGTCGGGGCGCAGCTCGCCCAGTCGTCGGAACTGGTCATCGATGTTGGCACCCGTGCCGAAGTTCATGGTCCATACCAGGTCATCGAGCCCGTTCTTGGTGAAGTTGCTGGCCCAGTCGCACTGGAACATCAGAGGGGCCCCACCCTGGACCTCCCCGGAGGGGGAGGGCAAAGCACCGCGCAGCACCCTCCCTTCTTCTTCGGGAAGGGCTGCGGTGGGGCTGCTCCAGTATTTCTTCAGCACATCGCGTATCTGGGATACATAAGCCTTGTCTTCGCCATACGACCCATACTCGTTCTCCACCTGCACCATGATGATGGGTCCACCGCGCTGGATGGTGAGTGGTGCCAGCTGTTCGGCTACTTTCTGTTCAAAGGTATCCACGCGTTGCATGAAGTAAGGGTCTTGCTCGCGCAGGCGAATATCCTTTTTCTTCAACAGCCACCAAGGCAGTCCACCCATCTCCCATTCGGCACAGACGTAAGGCCCGGGCCGCACGATGACATACATGCCGTGCTTCTGTGCCAGACGGCAGAAGGCGGCCACGTCGTTCTGGCCCGTGAAGTCGAACTGTCCCTCGCGTTGCTCATGGATATTCCAGAAGACGTAGAGGCACAGCGTGTTCATGCCCAGCGCCTTGCACATCTTGATGCGGTGCTCCCAGTAGGGGCGCGGAATGCGGGGATAGTGTACCTCGGCAGCCTTCACCACGAAGGGCTTGCCGTTGAGCAGGAAGGTCTTGCTGCCGGCGGTGAAGGTTCCTGCCAGTGGCTTTGCCGTTGCAGTGCTGATGGTCATGATCAGTGCAGTTGCTACGATGTAGAAATGATGGTGTAATTTCATTCTTGCTGTTTTCTTTTTGCTTGCAGGTCGTATATATTAATGTCTTCGGTCTCTTCGTCATTGCCTGACAAAGGTGGTTACTGACCGGGGTTCGAGAGTCGCCGTTTCGAGAGTCTGTCCTACGGGTTTGAGGTTCTCTCCCGTAACATCCGAAGTGCGGTACATCGTCCATGCGCCGTCATGTCCATCAAGGCACAAGGTGATGGGGCGCCGTGCCTCAGAATAGTTGATGGCAACGGCCACCCAGCTGCCGTCGGTGTTTTTATAAGCCGATACCATCACACCGTAAGGCTCTGTGTCGCCATCGTCGATGGTCTTTCCATTCTCGGTCACGGTGATGTCGTGGCGTATGGCTCCGGGCCTGACGAATCTGCTGTAGTTACCCAGGGCCCACATCAGCTTAGAGTCGATGGCCTTTCCTGTTTTCCAGCCATCGGTGCTCAGCACCCGAATGAGTCCGTCCTTGTAGTCACCGCCCATTGCCCTCCACCATGACCAGCTCTCGGCATTGCCATAGACCAGGTCGTGGTGTATGACACGAGCCACATACAGTGCCGTGCGTATGGAAGGGTCGTAGAACCCACCCCCACCGATCTCGCTGTCGTTTCCCATGATGCACAACTCCGTCTGCCAGTAGCGCAAGCCATACCGGCGCAATGTGTCGCGCAACTCCAGGCGGATCTTTTTCATAAACTCTACCGGCGTGTTCGTCCAGTAGCTATGTGCCATGATCACATTGTCCACGCCTGGCGTGCTGCCGAGGTAGGTCTGGGTGCTGTCTTTGCCAAAGAGGGTGCGCAGGGTGTTGCCACGTTGCCAGTCGGTCTCATAGGTGCCCAGCAGACAGCGCAGGTCACTGCTCTCGTTGACCATGATGCGGGTGCTGACCTTTTGTCTCTTGAACGCTTTGGAGATGTCCCTCACCAGCCGTGCTATCTCCCTGTTGGTGGCCGGCGACCCTTCTTGCTTGGGCCCCAGCCAGTTCCAGTGCCCATCGGGCTCGTTGACCGGACAGAAATAATCGAAGTGAATACCGTCACGCTTCTCCAGTTCCTTCATCACCTTGGCAGCAAATCGTGCTACATCCGGGTAGCATTCTTCCCTAAGGTTGAGCGTTCCGTCACGCCCGGTATTGGTGGCCAGTCCGTTTTTGGTGAATTGGACGGGCGACGAGTTCATGAAGGCCAGGAAATGGGGCACGCCCCTTTCTTTGGCCAATTGCAGAAAGTGGCGTTGTCCCCGTTGCTTGGTCCAGTCGTATGCACCATCGGGCCTCAGAAAGCACTCGGTGCGTGTGGAGGGCTGGATGTGCGAGCTGTCGCCTTGCTCGGCACTGCCTGCACCCAGGTTGAACCTCCAGACCGAAAGTCCAATACCCTTGGGTTGCCCGTGGGCATCGTTCTCAGTGCTGAAGAGCCAGTCGGCTATCTGTGATTGCTGTTCATCGGGCCATAGCCCCACATACTGCATGCTCCAGGCATCAGAGGCTCCGAAGTGGCGTATCGTTTGCTCGGTCTTGTGTGTCTCGATGTGATAGGTGAGCTGCCGCGTGTCGGTTGTGTGTGCCGCCGGTAGCATGGCGACAGATGTGTTGACGAGTAGCAGTCCTGTATATAAGATGAAGGCACGCATGGTCATTGTCTTTTGATGAATTTCTTTCCGTTGGTGATATATACGCCTGGTGGGAGATGGTCTGTGGTGTCGGCCACCTTAACGCCATAGAGGCTGTAGACCCCCGCGTTCGTGGTCTGTCGGTTCTCGGTTGAGGTGATACCGTTGGTGGCATCCAGATCAAACACCAGTGTGGCCACTGCCCGTTGAGGAATGACGATGCGCGTGTCGGGAGAGAAAGCCTCGGGCAGCGTGGTGTCGAGGGATAGGGCGTGGGTGGCATCGGTGACATACTTGCTGACGGTGGTGATGCTGGCCCCCAGGTCGTCGGTGGTAAACCTGACACCCTTTGCAATGGTGCCATTGTTGACGAAGACGACGACGGCCCGTTTGGCATCGGGCGAAAGCCATGCCGTGCCCATCAGCGCGTCTATATCATCGGCACCTCCTGTCAGGTCGATGCGCACAAAGCCCGGTCTGATGAACCGGCTGTAGTTTCCCAGTGCCCACAGGTTGGGCGTAGCCGTCACGGTGCCTCCTTTCTTCAGGTCGCCATAGCTCTCGTAGCCATCGTCGCCCAAGGCGTTGAGGCGGAGGAGCTCGAAACGGTTCTTCTGACTCCATTTCGACTGCGCCATTGCTGTCCAGTACGACCATGAGGTGAGGTTGGCATGGGTTAGTCCTATATGAATGAGTTTGGTTATGAAAAGGGCGATGTCCATATCTGTGGCAGCCTCGTAGGAAGCGGGAAATCCCGTATCGGTGTTCGGCTCTTTGTCGAGCATGCACCATTCGGTCTGCATCACCTGCAGGCCATATCGGGCAGCAGCGTCAGCCACCATCGTTCGCGTAGAGGTGAGTGCCTCGTTAGAGCCAAAAGTCCAATAGTCGTGTCCTGCCACAGCCTTTGCCAGGTGTGTGAGGTCGCCAATATAGGTGTCGGCATGTGAAGGGTTCCAGAACGCCTCGATCTGGTCGGAGGCCCTCCCTCCGTAGTCGCTGCACGACTGGTATAGACGGTCCCAGGCACTGGCTTCGGGCATGAGGATGGTGGTCTGTAGGTCTTGTGCGGTGAGGGCTTGGTCAAGTTCGCGCGTAAGCCTTGCTATTTCGCTATTCTGCCAAGGCGACCCTTCCTGGCCGTCAGTCCAGTTGAAGGCCGGCTCATTGACAGGTGCCACGCTGGTTACAGCATATCCCTGGTCGGTAAAGTGTCTTGCCGTGGTGGCCAGAAAACGGGCAAAGTCGTCATAGGCATCGTCTCTGAGGTTGGCCCCAGCGGCGTTGTCCTTATTGTTGGCCAGCCCGTTGCGAGTCATGTGAACGGGTGCCGAGTTGGAAAAGAGCAGGAAATGCTCTACGCCGTAGTTCTTTGCCTGTTGCATGAAATATTGCTGTCCGGCCGCTTTGTCCCAGTTATAGGTTCCATCGGCCGACTGAAAACACTCTGCCCGTCGCGTCTCGTCGGCAATATTGCTCAATGCTCCTTGTTCGGCACTCCCTGCACCGAGGTTGACGCGCCATAGCGATAGTCCGATGCCCTCGGGATTGCCGTTGGCATCGGTCTGTTGGCTGAAGAGCCATTGTGCGGCACGGGCTTTCTGCGCCTCGGGAAAATAGCGGCCCACATAGTCGGCCGTCCAGCAGTCGGAGGCACCAAAGTCGGCGAGGGTCTGATACTGCCGGTGGCCGTTGAGGGTGAGTACATAAGTCGACTGTGCCTTGGCTGTGGCCACAAAGAGGGTGGCCACGGCCGTCAGGCAAAGCGGTGCGATGCGTGTGTGCATAGTCGGATGAAGCTCGTTAGTACCCAGGGTTTTGCTTGATGGCCCCATTCGACTGTATGATTTCCGAGTTGGGGATGGGGAAGAGTTCGTCGCGACCCTCCTTGAAGGTGATACCCTTGTTGCTATTCTCGTTCTGGTTGCTCTTCTCGTAGGTGTCTGTACTCTCCTCGAGGTTGTATTTCACGAAGGTGCCATCTACGCCCATGAGGTTTTGTATGGCCAGTTTACCGTTGTCGTCTTTCCAGCGTCGCAGGTCGTAGAGGCGGTTGTCTTCGAGTGCCAGCTCGAGTCTGCGCTCCTTGCGTATGGCGTCGCGGAGCTGCTTGCCGCTGGAGGTCACCTCGGCGAGGTGCACCCTTGCCCTCACCCGGTTGAGGGCCTTACGTGCCTCGACGTCGTTGTTCAGGGCATTCTCTACCTCGGCATACATCAGCAGGATGTCTGCATAACGCAGCAACCGGTAGTTGAGCGGTATGTGGGGGGCATCATAGGGTGTGGGGCGCTTGGCCACAGGAATAAAGAGCTTCATATTGGCCCGTGCACTCTTGTGCTTGCTGGGCGAGATGATATAGGGATTGTCTTCATTCCAGGTGTCATCGTTGGGCACATAGGTCTGGTTGTGATGAAGGATGGTCCAGATGGCCCTGATCGAGTCGCCCTCGTCTTTGAAGGCTTTGTCGAGGTTGCTGGTGGGTTGGCCCCATGACCATCCCGTGTCATCGCGCGAGCCCACCACCACCGAGAGCCTTTCGCCGAGGTTATAGGATATTTCGCTGTTGGTCTGGATCTCGAAGAGCGACTCCTCGCTGTTGTTGTGGTCCATGCTCCATACGTCACCAAAGTTGTCGAGGAGTTTGTACTCGCCGCTGTTGATGATGGCTTGCAGCTGTGCTTCCGCCTCTTTGTATTTCTCTTGATAGAGGTACACCTTGGCCAGGATGCCCTGTGCTGCCCCCTTGGTGACGCGCCCCAGGTCGGCCGCCGCGTAAGCACTGCGCACGGGGAGGTCGGGGATGGCCTCGAGCAGATCCTTCTCGATGAAAGCATAGGTGTCTTCTTTCGATGAGCGCTCCATCCCCTTCACATCGGCAGGCATGAGTAGCCCGGTGACGAGGGGCACGCCGCCAAAGTTTTTCACCAGGTCAAAATATTCAAAGGCTCTCAGGAACTTAGCCTCGGCAATGTATCTCTTGCCCAGAGACGGGTCTACAAAGTTTACGCCGGCTATTTTCTCTATGGCCACGTTGCACTGCAGGATGCCCTTGTAGCGATATTGCCAGAAGTTCTGGCAGGCAATGCCGGCTTGTGTGGTGTTGCCGGTGTAATGGGCAAGGTGCAGATAGTCGCCGGGGTCTTGTGTGGTGTTGCCCATCCACATATCGTCGGTACACATATCGGCGGCGTTATAGAACTTATAAATCTGCCACCAGTCGTCATAGGCCAGGCTTTGGTAGCAACCGGTGATCTGTTTGGCGCATTCTTCCTCGGTGGTGAAGTAGTTGGCCATATCCTGCTGGCCAAGGATTGGCTCTTCGAGGAAATCAGAACAGCTTGAGAGGCTCATGGTGAGCGCTGCGGCGGCCATGGAAAGGCCGAAAATATATTGTTTCATAGAATAATCTTGTTGATTGGCATTAAAAGTTGACGTTTACTCCGAAGAGGATGGTCCTTGGGTTAGGGTAGCCCGTCCAGTCGATGCCCGACTCGGTGATGCCGTTGCTCCCACTCATCGAGGCCGTCTCTGGGTCCATGCCCGAGTAGCCGGTGATGGTGAAGAGGTTCTGCGCAGAGAGAGACAGACGTACACTGCATCTTCTGAGCACACTCTGCGGGATGGTATATCCTATTTGCAACAGCTTACAGCGGAAGTAAGAGCCATCTTCTACGAAGTAGGTAGATGGGCGGGTATAGTTGAGGTTGGCATCGTTCACCGAGAGTCGGGGGTATTCGTTGGTGGTGCCTTCGCCGTGCCATGCCTTCTCGAGCGTACCAGCCATGACGTTGGCACCTTTCAGACCGAAGTAACGCTCGCGGTTGAGGTTGTAAATGTCGTTGCCGAAGGTACCATAGAATTGTGCCTGCACATCCCATCTGTGGTAGGCTGCCGTAAGGTTGAGGCCGGCCATGAGGTCGGGGAAGGGGTTGCCGATGTAGGTCTTGTCTTTCTCGTCGATGGTGCCGTCGAGATTGAGGTCCTTATAGCGGAAATCACCGGGCTGGGCGTTGGGCTGCATGGCTGTGCCGTGCTCGTTGGTGTATGAGGTTACCTCTGTCTGGTTCTGGAAGATGCCATCGACCACATATCCATAAAACTGGCTGATGTCTTTGCCCTCTTCGTTACGGATGATGTAGTCGCCGTTGTGGCTGCCGGTATAGATATAGTCGCCGTTGAGCTTCACGGCCTTGTTCTTCACCGATGATAGGTTCACCGACACGCCGTAGTTGAAGTCGGCCACCTTATCGTTCCAGTTCAGGCTCAGTTCCCATCCTGTGGCTTTCATGCTACCAATGTTTTCCCACATCTGTCCGTTCCACATGGGGTATCCCAGGATCAGCAGGTTGTCTTTCTTCATGAGCATGTCGTGACTCTTCTTGGTAAACCAGTCGGCTGTCACACGCAGGCGGTTCTGCAGGAAGGCCATGTCTACGCCGATATTATAGTCTTCCACCGTTTCCCACTGCACGTTGGCATTGCCAATAGAGCCAATGGTCGACCCGATATTGATGGTGTTGCCGAAGACATAGCGATTGGTGGCAATGGAGCTGACATAGGCAGAGTTGTCGATATTCTGGTTGCCCACCTTACCCCAGCCCAGTCGGAGCTTGAGGTCGTCGATGACATGCTGTCGGCTCATAAACTTCTCCCCGCTGATGCGCCATGCCGCGCTGAGAGCCGGGAAGGTGGCATATTTGTTGCCGCTCGAGAACTTCGATGAACCGTCCACACGTAAGCTGGCGGTGAGGTAGTAGCGTTCATCGTAGTTGTACATCACGCGGCCGAGGTAGGATATGAGTGAACTGTAGCTGTTGGTGCCGCTCACCTGCATGTTATCGGTACCTGCGCTTACATATCTCATCTCATCGGCGTTGGAGGGGATCTTCTCACGGCTGCCTTCGAGATAATAGTCTTGGAAGCGCTCCATGGTGTAACCTCCCATGAGGTTGATGTTGTGCTGATTGTTGAGGGTGGTCATGTAGGTCAGGGTGTTGGTCCAGTTCCAGTCTACCCAGTTCTCCATCTTTCGCTCAGCCTTGCTCACGGTGGCCTGCTCGAGGTTGTCGATGAAGAAGTTGGGTGTGTACTTGTCGGTGAGACGGAAACGGGCGTTGACACCAAACTGTGTACGGAAGGTGAGTCCCTTGAGCGGACTGATGCTCACCCAGGGAGTGGCCAGGAGTGCATATTCGTCGGCATGTGCGTCGAGACGCTTCATGTTGGCCACAGGGTTCCACTCTTGATTATTGTTGGAGCGGGCATAGTTGCTGTATGGGTTGGACGTCCATTCCGAGGGGTCTCTCATGACCGGCGTAGTGGGGTCCATGGCCATCACAGCGCCCATGAGTGAGGGTGTGTCATTCCAGTTCTCATATCTGGGCGTGAAGTCTACGCCCGCCTGCACCAGTTTGTTGAAGTTGTACTGCATGGAGAAGCGGGCAGAGAGTTTCTGCCAGTCGCCCACCTTGTATTGTGAGTCTTGGCGGTAATAGCCGATGCTCGAGGAGTAGACAAACTTATCGTTGCCACCTGAGAACCCGAAGTTGTAGTTCTGTTGCAGGGCCACGTCACGCATCACTTCATTCCACCAGTCGGTGCCTTGTGCGTCGGTGATGTTCTCTATGCCGTTGTAAGGGGCCACCTGCCCGTCGTTTGTATATCTGGTCTTGAATACCTGCTCGTACTCAGAGGCTCCGGCGATGTCGGGCTTGGAGAAGGTTTGCAGTCCTACGGAAGCCGAGGCCGTGAACTTGGTGCCACCCTTGGCTCCCTTCTTGGTGGTGATGAGCACCACGCCGTTGCTGCCTCGTGTACCATAGATGGCTGCCGCCGAGGCATCTTTGAGCACCTGCATGCTTTCGATGTCGTTCTGATTAAGAAAGTTGATGTTTGTGCCCACCGGCATGCCGTCTACTACATAGAGTGGGTCGGAGCCATTGATGGTGCTTACACCCCGGATGATGACGCGAGGCGAACTGCCTGGTGCCCCACTGTTGGTCACCTGTACGCCGTTCACTTGTCCCTGCAGGGCGTTCATGACGTTGCCTGTGCTCAGATGTTCCAGTTTGTCACCCTTGATGGCCGAGATGCTGCTGGTGAGGTCGCTCTTCTTCACGGCACCATATCCGATGACCACCACCTCATCGAGTCCTGCGACGTCATCTTTCAGGGCAATGTTGATCAGCGTGCGTCCGCCTACCGCTGCCTTCTGTGTAGCAAACCCCACCAGGCTATATTCCAACGTAGCATTTTTGTCTACTTCGATGGTGTAATGGCCATCGATGTCGGTGACGGCACCCGTAGTGGCTCCTGCCACTTTGACGTAGGCGCCCATGAGCGGTTCGTTGTCGCTTTCAGAGACCACCGTACCTGACACCTTGATGTTCTGTGCCTGCAGTCCTAGTGCGCAGAGCGATACAAGGATGAATATAAAAATCTTTTTCATGTTTGTCTTCCTTATGTTAGTTTATCAGTTACTTGACCCGAATGATGCGGCTGCGTAACAGGGCATAGTCAAATTCAAATCTGTAAGTGCCGTCGGCTGGAGCTTTCATACCCTTCATGTTGTCTCCGCCGTTCTTCACATTTTTCTCGTTTTCGGCCGACCCATCAAATCTCCAGTAGGGTTCCGGCCACCATCCCCAGATATGTGTGGCACTGATGGTGAACGACACCTCTTTACCCGCTTCAAGGGTCATGTCCTGATAGAGCAGGTAGGGGTTGTTCTTGTCCTGCTGTAGTATGAAGGCGTTGTTATTGGGATTGGTCGTCCAAGAGGGTGTGCCGGGAAGTCCGCTTCCGGCCAGGCAGATGGCAAAGGTCTGTGAACCGCTGCCATCCTTGTAGTCGATGGTCTGTGTGCCGTCGAGGGCTCCCAGCAACGTGACTGCAGGAACATACGTTCTCATGTCATATTCGCCGCTTACGGTATTGAAGTCGATCTGGTAGTAACCCACCTTGTTCAGCTGTATGGGTTCGCCTACGCTGGGATTGCTGGTGAGCAGGCCTGTGGTGGGGTCTACGCCGAAGCAGATGGGCTGGAAGTCGGTCTTCTGCGGGATAAAGCGGATGCCAGTACCCGCCTTCTGGTTATAATACAGCGCACGGTACTGATATTGTCCTACGTGGTCGATGAGCATCGGCACGCCATAGAGGTCGGAGGTGAGCTGCGATGCATCGTCGACATCGGCGAGGTACATCTTATCGACATCGGGAAGGTCTGATACGGTGATGACGCTCTTCGTGGCGGTGGTGTTGTCAAACTGGTCGCCTACTGTGATGGTCATTTCATACGTAGCCTCCTTGTCGGGCATGGTATATGTCTTGGTGAAGGTATAGGCGGTACCACTAATGGCGGTGCTATCGGAGATGTCGAGTGTGGGAATGCTTACCTTGATGTATTTCAGGCTCTTGTTGTCGGTCACGGCCGCGGTCAGCGACAGCTTAGGATTTTGCAGCAGCACAGTAAGCTCTGACGATGGGGCCTGTGCGAAAACAGGGTTGGTGAAGTCGCCGTCGGGGGTGACGACAACAGAGTCTTGTACGGTGTGCCCCAATACATCTTCTATAGTCACCTGAACGGTAAAGCGGTCGGCGTCTGTCCATCCGCTCTGTGCCTTGTAGTTATAGCTCAACCGATACTCGTGTAGCAGCGTGTCGGGGTAATATTCGAGCAGGTCGATGGTCTTGTCGAGGTTCATCCCCCGACTTCTTAGTGTGACAGATTTCAGTCCGTCGGCATCTTTTGCCACTCCGGCAATGGTGAGCTGGCGGTTGGGCTCTGTCTGAATGTGATGGGTGGTCAGTTCCAGAGTGGGTGCCTGATTATCCACAGCGGCATAGTCATCCCCGTCACTGCATGCCTGAAAGGACAAGCCAGCCACCACGAGGAGGCCTGGAAGGACCGACCTTTTGAATAAAGCTTGATGTAGCATCATAATCTTAATTGTATTGTTAGGTTTTATTTTATGTTTTCTTTGTCCTATAATCTTTCGACCGGGTGAGGGGCCTTGTGGGCTCATGCCCATGCCCTCTTACCAGTCTTGTTTCCTGAAAACATCTTTTACCTTGCAAGTAAGACTAAAACTTTCTTGTTGAAGAAATGAAGCGGTGGGTCGTGTGTAAACGACCCCATACGTTAACAAATGTGATAGTGGCGGCAAAGTTAGGCCAATATGGCGAAACCACTCTCAACAAATCGTTCATCTGACAGTAACAAATCATGCAATCGTTGATTTGTATATCCTTCTTGACGGTTTTTTATCTATTGTTGGCTTCTTTCGGGGCCTCTTTATTTGTGGTTTTAGTTCAGATGACCTATCTTTGCAACAAACTATATGACATGCGTAGACATTGGTATCTCTCCCTGTGCGTTATTTTTGTTCTGATGATGGTTGCCGTTTCGAGGATGGCCGCCTCTGTGGTCGAGCATTCTTCTGGCTACACGGTCAGTCATTTGGGAATGGAGCAAGGACTCTCCAGCAACTACGTCGTTGATATTGCACAAGACCGCAATGGTTTCTTATGGTTTGCCACGGAGGAAGGGCTCAACCGTTTTGATGGTTCACGTTTCTATGCCTATTATCAAGGAGATGATGGTCGTGGGTTATCCGGCAACGAGCTCAATCGCCTACTGCCCGATGCTGCCGATGCCGTGATGTGGGTGGGCACGCAGCGTGCCGGCGTCAACGCCTTTCATTATCTCACAGGTCGGTTTGTACACTACCGGCACGATGACAAAAACCGTAACAGCCTCATAGCAGATGATGTCACCGATGTGGCTGCCGCCCACGATGGTAACATCTGGGTGGCAACCTACTGGAGTGGCGTGGACTATTTGGACAAGCGCTCAGGTAAGTTTACTCATTTCAACAGGTCCACCGTGCGTCATCTGGTCAGCAACCAGTCGTTGTGTGTGCTCGATGCGGGTGGCGACCAGCTCTATGTCGGACATGTCAATAGCGGACTATCTGTCATCAACACCCGTACCCGTGTAGCCAGAAATTTCAGGCACAACACTGTGCAGCCTGGCTCGCTCTCAGGCGACCAGGTGAATTGTCTGCTCAAAGACCGTACTGGTCATCTGTGGGTAGGCACAGACAAGGGGCTTGACCTCTTTGATCCCATAAAGGAAGAGTTTATTCATATCAGCGGAGGTGGACACCTGCGCAAGCGCATCTATGCCATTGCCGAGACTGCCGATGGTCAGATCTATGTCGGCTCGGAGTTTGGCGGTGTCACCATCCTCAATCCCAGTCATCCTCTGGACGGCGGCACCAGCTTCCCCCTGAGGGGATTCATCGGGGAGGGACCGCTCCCCACCAGTCTTACCGGCAGCACAGTACGTAGCCTGTTCCAGGACCGTTATCACAATATCTGGGTGGGACTCTATGGGTCGGGGGTCAACTTTATCACATCGCAGCTTCCTACCATCGGACAGATCACCTATTCGATGTACAAGGAAGAGCGTCATCTTACCAACAAGACCGTCTTTGGCGTGGCTACCGATGTAAGGGGTAACCTCTGGCTGGGGACCGATGGCGGCGGCATCAATGTCTTTTCGCCCTCTGGCGAACGCATCGCTGAGTATCCAACGGAGGCAGGCAACTGTGTGCAGGCCATCTTCCGCGACAGCCAGGGGACCCTCTGGATGGGTACCTACAATGAGGGTGCCTGGATGAAGACTGCAACGGGCCCCATCCAACGGGTGGAAGGGGTGCCGCAGAACTCAGACGTGCGTGGATTCTACGAGGATGATAAAGGGTATATCTGGATAGCCACCAGTCGTGGGGTTTATCAGGCCGATGAGCGTACCAGGAAAGTGACCCATTATCACGCCCTTTCTCACGAACTGGTGCGCACGCTCTGTTTCGACCGTCAAGGACGCCTCTGGGTGGGTACTTTTGGCAGTGGACTTCGTATCTATTCCCCAACGCTGAAGTTTCTGCGTGCCTTCAGCGTGGAACGAGGCTTCCCTTCCAATAACGTGAGCCATATCATCCGCGACCATGCTGGGCGGATGTGGGTGGGCACAGGCAATGGCTTGGTGCTCTTCTCCCAAGGCCTGAAGGAGACGTATATGGTCTATAACCAGAAGCGTGGCTTGAATAATGCCCATATCCGTGCATTGGTCGAAGACCACAGTGGCAACATCTGGGCAAGTACCAACAAGGGTGTCAGTTGTCTGCGTCCGGGTCAAAGCAACTTTACCAACTATTGGTATAAGGATAATCTGCCGATGGGCAATTTCAGTGATGGTTGTGTCACGATGCGTCCCGATGGTACCTTGGTCTTTGGCTCTACAGAGGGAGTCGCCTTCTTCAAACCCGAGCTACTGCTCAGCCGACGTTCTGCGCCGGAGGTCTTTATCACCGATGCCATACTCCTTGGTGGTATCAAGAATCCGGGGGACAGCGTCATCAATCTCGTTGGAGAGGAAGAGCTGAAGCTGTCATATCGTAACAACACCTTTAGCGTCCGGTTTAACATCCAGAACTATGCTTTGGCAGGTAGGGTGGAATATGCCTATAAACTGAAAGGTATGAATGGGGAGTGGATTACCACCGACCTTAATGAAGTGACGTTGCGCAACTTACCTTATGGTAGTTACCAGTTACAGGTAAGATGTCGCCTGCGCAACCAGCCATGGCCTAATGAGATTGCCACACTAGATATTGTCGTAACCCCACCCTTCTGGCTCTCGTGGCCGGCAAAGGTCTTCTATGCCTTGTTGCTCTTGGGCATACTCATTGCTTTTATGCGTTTCTATAAACGAAAAATCAGGCTGGAGTATCTCTATCAGTCGGAGAAACGGCAGCATGAACATGAACAGGAACTTAACCAGGAACGTATGCGATTCTACACCAATATCACACATGAATTGCGTACCCCCCTGACGCTGATAATGGGCCCGCTAGACGATATTTCGCATCATTCAGATATTCCCAAAGAAACCAAACACAAACTGGCCGTCATCCACAGCAGTGCCGAGCGACTCAACAACCTCATCAATCAGATTCTGGAGTTCAGAAAGACAGAGACCGAAAACCGTAGGCTGTGTGTGGGCCGAGGAGACATCGTGGGCAGTGTGCAGGAGGTATGCCTCAAATACGAAGAGCTGAGCAGGAAAGAGCAGGTGACGATACGTTTCGAAGGACATGAGAGTCCTATTGAGGTCTACTTCGACAAAGAGGTGCTGACGATCATCGTCGACAACCTGGTGTCGAATGCCATCAAGTACACCGACCGCGGCGAGATTGTCATCAGCGTAGCACGACGTCGGAAGAACAACCGTCAGTATGTGGAGATTGCTGTCACCGATACAGGCTATGGCATCTCGGCTGAGGCTCTTCCTCATATCTTCGAACGCTACTATCAGGAGAACGGTGAACACCAAGCCTCAGGTACGGGCATTGGTCTGGCACTGGTGAAAAACCTGGTTGACCTGCATCAGGGAACTATCAGCGTGAGCAGTTCGGTAGATCAGGGCAGCCGCTTCAGTGTTTTGCTGGATGCCGACAACATCTATCCAGACAGCATGCACCAAGAGCTTGGTAGGGAAGAGGTAAAGGATGCCGACGAAGAAGAGGTTCAGCCCGGGGCAGACACGGCTATCCCTGACCGCCCCATCGTCATCGTTGTTGAGGACAACAAGGAGATACGTGACTATATCTCTGAATCGTTGTCGGGTCGTTATGACGTGCGCACTGCCAAAGATGGACGCGAAGGATTGGCGTTGGCCCTGGATGCCACCCCCGACATCATCATCAGCGATATCATGATGCCTAATATGGATGGCAACGAGATGTGCCGTCGCATCAAGGCAGATATCCGTACAAGTC
The DNA here is from genome assembly GCA_964493905.1 of uncultured Prevotella sp. GTDB lineage: Bacteria > Bacteroidota > Bacteroidia > Bacteroidales > Bacteroidaceae > Prevotella. Next base: position 39,945 of record CAZBQA010000010.1, on the reverse strand, counting down.
ATGTGCCTGTCATCCTCCTGACGGCGAAGGATACGGTGTCTGCTATAGAAGAAGGCTATGAGTCGGGGGCCGACTCCTATCTCACTAAGCCCTTTACGAGTTCTCTGCTCGAAGCCAGGGTCAGAAACCTGCTGCGCCAGCGTCAGACCCTTCTGCGCAGCCTGCAGCCCTCTAGTGATGCCACCCTTGAACAGAAGCGCGAGCAGTTGAGATCCGCCTTGAACGAGATGGACCGGCAGTTCTACGATAAAGTCAACCGCCTGATCGAAGAGAGCATCTCGGGTGATGTAGATGTCAACTATCTGGTGGCCAATCTCAACATGAGCACCAGCACGCTCTATCGTAAGATGAAGGCCGTCACGGGAGTTACGACCAGTGAATATATCCGTCAATACAAGATGCGGTATGCAGAGAAACTGCTGTTGGAAGGGAAATACAGTATTTCGGAGATTAGCTTTATGGTGGGCATGAGCAGTGTAGCTTATTTCAGAAAGTGTTTCAAGGAGGAGTTCGGACAGATACCTTCCGAATATATCAAGAAGCTGAAAGAGCAAGATGGGAAAAATAATCTGTTGTGAGTGAGCAGCACTACTGCCGTCCTATGGGAAAAGGTAAGATAAAGGCGTAGGCAGATAAGAACCAGGATATGTTTGATGCCACACTCATATTCTGGTTACCCTGCCGTGGGGCATCGACATATCAAGACCAAAGGTCTGGCATGGGTTATTAGGGAAGGAATTACATTTCTGAAACAAAAAGGGATAATTTTTCTTTTTTTAGGTTGAATAGTGTTAACTTTGTAGCGAATGATTGATAGTGACTGTTGATTGATCTGCTTGCAATATACGGTAAGTATAAGATTTTGAAAAAGAAAACAGTAATCAACAATCAGATATCCTGTGTTTTTTTTGCAAAAGAAGTAGCCGGGCCTTCCTGTGGAGACCTCCTTTTATAAATAGTTAGAGAGATAAAATATTATTGATTATAAACTTGTATGAAAAGAACGCTTCTGTTGTTGACTCTTGTCTTAACAATGGTATGTTCGTCTTTGTCCCTTCACGCTCAGAACGACGTGGGGCTGACGATGACCTTCCGCAATGAGTCTTTGATCTCTGTCTTCCAGCGTTTGGAAGGCTCTTCCTCTTACAAATTTTTGTTCAACTATGACGATGTGGCGAAATACCATGTCACGCTGCATGTGGACAATACCTCGGCGCTAGAGGTGTTGAGGCTGGCCTTGGCCGACACCGACCTGGGCTTTACGGTCGACGGCAAGCTCGTCAACATCGTGAAATACCCCAACCCCGAGCATAAGAAGGCGCAGGCAGATAGCAAGGCCATGCAGGCCGTGGGCGGCTACGTGGTCGAGAAAGGCACGGGCGAGCCCATCATCGGCGCTCAGGTCAGGGTGGCCGGCACGGACGTGGTGACGGTGACCGATGTGAGCGGTGCCTTCCACTTCGACTATTACCTCACCGGCAACCAGATGGTCGAGGTGTCGTATGTGGGTATGAAGACGCGTCGCCAACCCATCGCCAAGGAGATGCACATCGAACTGGAGAGCGACGTCAAGGAGCTCAGCGGCGTGGTGGTGACCGGTATCTTCCGCAAGGCCAAGGAGAGCTATACGGGAGCGGTGTCGACCGTTGACCGCGATCAGCTTGAGATGTATCGTGGCACCAACCTGCTGCAAACCCTCAAGAACGTGGACGCCTCGCTCAACTTCCCTGTCAACAACCTGGCCGGTAGCAACCCCAACGTGTTGCCCAACCTGACGATCCGCGGCTCGTCGACGCTGCCGATGAATGTGGAGGAGTTTAACAACAACGCTGCACAGACGGTGAACACACCTCTTATTATATTAGACGGCTTCGAGATTTCGCTCACCAAGCTCATGGACTACAACGACGACCAGATCGAGAGCATCAACATCCTGAAGGATGCCGCCGCCACAGCCATCTACGGCTCGCGGGGTGCCAACGGCGTGATCGTGGTGGTGACCAGACAGCCCAAGGAAGGCCGTCTGCGCGTGACGGCCACGGCCGGTCTGAGCCTTGAGCTGCCCGACCTGACGAGCTACGACCTGCTGAATGCCTCACAGAAGTTGCAGCTCGAAAAAGCAGTAGGTCTTTATGATGGTGATGGCCAGACCTTGCAATATCTCTACAACCGCTATAATAATGAGCGTCTGCAGAAGGTGCTCAATGGTGTTGACATCGACTGGATACACAAGCCCGTGCGCACGGGTGTGGGCCAGACCTACAACGTGCGCCTCGACGGCGGTGCCTCGGCCTTCCGCTGGGCAGCCTTGCTGGGCTATAATGGTATTGAGGGTGCCATGAAGGGTTCTAACCGCCGCACTTTGAATGGTGACATCACCCTGATGTATTCGGTCAAGAACCTGATCTTCCGCAACTATACCTCTGTGACGAGCAACCATGCCCGCGAGAGCAAGTATGGCTCATTCTCCGATTACGTGAACATGCAGCCCTACAACAGTCCTTACGATGCCGATGGCAATATCGTCAAGGCGTTTGACGACATTCACCACAGCCCCACGGGTGTTGGCAATCCGCTCTACGATGCCACGCTCAATACGGTCAACAAGTCAGAGTATTTCACCTTCATCAACAACTTCTCGGTGGAATGGTCTATTACCGACGCATTGCGACTCAGGGCTAAGGTAGGTGTTACCGACACCCGCCGCACCTCCGATTATTTCTTGCCTGCCGAGCACTCGGCGTTCAACGCCGAAGTGTATCAGACTGCCAGTGGTATGCTCCGCAAGGGTTCCTATACCTATGGTACGGGCAAGGACAATCTGCTCAGTGGCAACCTGACCATGAGCTATTCGAAGACCTTTAACGAGAAGCATCAGCTCTATGTGGGTGCCGACTATAGCATCTCTGAGCAGCATCTCGAGAACTACAGCTTCACGGCGGAGGGCTTCTCCAACTCCAACCTCAATTTCATAGGTAATGCCGCACAGTACCAGCTCGACAGTTCTCCCTCGGGTGGCAAGAATACCGTGCGCCTCGTGGGTTTCACGGGCAATGCCACCTATACCTACGACAACCGCTACTATATTGACCTGAGCTATCGTGTGCAGATGGCGACAAGTCGAAGTATGACGCTACAACCGGCACTTTCACCTATACCAAGGCCGACACCATCAGCCACGAGAAAAACCTCTCGTGGCCGGTAGCCGTCAGCGACGGACAGTACACACTTATCCTCATCGTGAAGTCGAAGACTACAGGACTGAGCGAGCAGATTACCACCCAGGTGAACGCTTTCTCGGCACTGTCGTTGGGTTTCTATGTACTCAAAGAGAACGCTGAGGGCAATACCGACATTGACCTTTACAACACGGTCTCACAGAAACTCACCGGCGATGTCATCAAGACCTTCCAGGGTGAGGCCATACCGGGCAAGCCACGCTGCATGGACGTCAACCACCAGCTGGCCTTCGTCGACCCCAAGTCGGGCGCGCTCAGTAGTGGAAACCTGCTGTGTATCACCACCGAGAACAACGAGGTGCGCTGGATTCGTGCCCTCGACTGCACTACGGTGATGGATGCCTCCAACAGTCACTATGCTCCTGTGGAGGGCGAGATTCCTTATCGCACCATTCGTGGATACTTCACAGCCTACTTCCTCACCAACAACGGTGTGTACTCTACCTATACCGCCTCGCAGAACTCAACGGGCATCTTCGGTCCGGTGGCCGGCTCGGGCGGCAGCACACATGTGGTGGGCGGTACAGGTACCACCAACTACTACTCACCCGTCTACTGGTCTGAGCAGGCGCGTCGTTTAGAGATGCTCGACTACAATGGCAGTCAGCAGCCTGTGTATGAGAATGACGCGCAGATGGCGACAACCAACTACGACTGCCTCGACTGCGGTCTGTCTACCGCTGGTGGCGACCTGATGTATTTTGTCTTTGCCGACAGGACTGACGCCACCAAGAAGTACCTCTACCAGGTGACGCCGAGTCTCTCTTACGCTGAGGTGACCAATGTGCGTGCCCTCGACCCCGAGTCGCACTTTGCCAAGGCTTCGCTTCGTGCCTTCAATGGGCAGCAGGCCACCATCGCCTATGCGCTCGACGGAGGCAAGGTGTACAGCTACAACCTCGCCTCGGTGGGCGCAGAGAAAGAGCTTACCTTCTCCGGGCTCCCCTCGGGCGAGCAGGTCACCTTCTTGAGCAACCGCTACTTCGCGGGCAGCGGCGCTTTCGATTGCTTGGTGGTGGGCACACAGAGTGGCAGCACCTACAAACTCTATTTCTACAATATGGTGGGTGGCGAGCCTAACGGCAACCCGCAGCTTACCATTACCGGCACCGGCAAGCTCAAGTCGTTGGGGTATATCAACCCTAAGGTGAGCGATCAGTCGAAGGCCGCCGCCATGCCTGTGCTGGACGAATAATAACATTCATCTCATTTGAATACAAAACAATGAACAAAAGAATCTCATGGCTGTGGCTCATGCTCTGCATGACCCTCAGCCTGTCGGCAGCGTCGGTTGACTATGTGGTCAGCGGCACCGGGCTCGACAAATATAATGGCAAGAAATTCCTTTTGCGCGCACTCTCGCTTGAGCAGAACAGCGCAATGGACTCGGTGGTGGTCAAAGACGGCAGGTTTGTGCTGCGCGGCACGCTGGAGGCGCCTCGCCTGTGCACCCTCTATGCCGCCGACCCCAGCCTGCCCTTGCGGGCCAATGTGGTGCTGGGCGACGACAAGCCGGCCGCGGTGACCCTCTCGGCCGACGGCAGTCTCGCGGTGAGTGGTGGCAGCCGCCAGTCGCTCTTCGAACGCTACAACGAGGAGTTTGCCCAGGCCGGCATCCCAAACCACGAGGAACTGAACCAGAAATACACCGAGTACAGTCAGGCCACGACCACGCCCGAGCGCAGGGCCGAGCTGGAGCGTGAGCTCAACGGTGTGCAGGAGCGGCAGCGTGCCCTGCTCAAGAACTTTGCCCTGGCCCACTGCGACAATGTGGTGGGAGCATACTTTTTTGCCCAGTCGTACACCTACTTTACCAAGGACGAGCTGCTGGAGCTCTATGGCCGCATGACCGAGGAGTTCAGCAACGACCCGCTGGCGGCCCGGCCCCTGGCCACCCTCAAAGCGGCCGCATTGCGCGAGACGGGTCGTGCATTCACCGACTTTGCCATGGCCGATACAGCGGGCACCGTGCGCCGTCTGTCCGACTTTGTGGGCGAGGGCCGTTACGTACTGCTCGACTTCTGGGCCAGCTGGTGTGGTCCGTGCCGCGCCGAGATGCCCAACGTGAAGGCGCTCTACGCCAAGTATCACGACCGTGGATTCGACGTGGTGGGCGTGTCGCTCGACAACCGCCGCGACAGCTGGCTGCGGGCCATCCAGCAGATGGCTCTGCCCTGGCACCAGCTCTCCGACCTGAAGGGCTGGGACTGTGAGGCCGCCAGTCTCTACGGCGTCGACGGCATACCCTGCACGCTGCTGATTGGTCCGGATGGCAAGATCATCGTCAATAATCTGCGCGGCGAAGCGCTGGCCGAGACCTTGGCCCGGCTCTTCCCTTGATACGACAATCAGCGTAGGGGCTTTACTGACATCTCTACCTCATCAGTCTGCAAGCCCCGGTATGCGCATGGTTGCATACCGGGGCTAGTGGTCTCTTCATGGCGGTTGCTCGGTTCTGTCGCCGCACATGGCTGACGAAAGGTAAAAAAAACAGGTAAAATTTGGCAGGACGAAATCTTTTAGATACCTTTGCAAAAAGCAACAAATAATATTAACCTCAACTTTTTAACTTATTGAATTATGGCAGAGAACAATGAGAACCAGCAAGTAAAGATAGAGCTCAAGCCCGATGTGGCTCAGGGCGAATACTCCAACCTGGCAATGATCAACCACTCGTCCAGCGAGTTTGTGATTGACTTTGCCCACATGTTACCCATCGCCCCGCCCCAGATCTTCAGTCGTGTAATCATGGCTCCCGAGCATGCCAAGCGCCTACTCTTCGCCTTGCAGGAGAACATCGGCCGCTACGAGCAGGAGTTTGGCGAGATCAAGATCCCGCAGGCTCCCGGAGCACCGCAGGGTGGCCGTACCATCGCTCCCTTCGGCACAGGCAACGCCTAAGTACCCGGGTGTTGACCTGCCCCTGGGAGGGGGATGTTGGGAGTATAACATGTTTTGTTTGTCCCGTGGTGAAAAGGCCAGTCAAAGTGTATAGCCTATATCCGTATGTTTTACTACTGGCAATGCTAAGGCTTTATATATAGATTGCTCTGGCATATTTATCATGTCTTATGATTTTCTGTTTGGAAAAGTCATTGGGACAAGCCTGATATGTTGTCTTGCATAGATAGCTAGAGAGGCAGCTTTGTCAAGTGGCTGCCTTTAGCGTTGTAAGTGCAATCTTGCAATGTGAAAATACACCATTTGAGCCCGGCAAGTCGCCGGGCTCAAATGGTGTATGTATCGCGAAAACCATTTTTTGGAGGCCCCGAACATCTTGTCCGGGATAGCCGACCATCGAATCAGTCTGCCCCCACCCGGTTGGTTGTCTTTCCGGAAATGGACTGCCATGGCAAATGATTCGCCCGCTTTCAGGCAGCCCTACGATAGTTTGCCGGCCTTCGGAGCACCGTGATGTCACGCGGGGTTTGCCGTCGGGCTGTCATACTTCGGGTCGAAGCACGGTCTGCTTCGGGTTGAAGCACGGTCTGCTTCGAGTCGATACAGACTATGCTTCGAGTCGAACCTGTTTTTGCTTCCGCTCGAACCACACTTCGGGAAGCATGCACATCATATATGTCGGCAACCTCACCGTGGCATGAAACACCTCGAATAGGCTTGCAATAAAACCGACTTGTCAAACGACCAGGACATGTTTACCTACAGATCCGCGGACTTTAGAGATTCATAAAATACACTAACCAGTGTTAAATAATTATAAATTGATTTTCATAACACAGAATTATTCACCTATCAATTAGGATAATTGCGATAATCTTCGTACCTTTGCAGCCCGAAACGGGTTATTGTATCTGTACGATACAGGGCATACTGTGTACCTACCCGTAAAGCGTTGATTACGAACAAAATATACATATAAAATTAAAAAAGTAAAATTATGCCTACTATTCAACAATTAGTACGTAAAGGCAGAAGGGTGATGGAAGACAAGAGCAAGTCACCGGCTCTGGACAGCTGTCCTCAGCGTCGTGGTGTGTGTGTGCGTGTCTACACAACAACCCCTAAGAAGCCTAACTCGGCAATGCGTAAAGTTGCCCGTGTTCGTTTGACCAACCAGAAGGAAGTGAACTCCTATATCCCGGGAGAGGGCCACAACCTTCAGGAGCACTCCATCGTATTGGTGCGTGGCGGTCGTGTGAAGGACCTCCCCGGTGTGCGCTATCACATTGTTCGTGGTACACTCGATACCGCCGGTGTGGCTAACCGTACACAGCGCCGCTCGAAGTATGGTGCCAAGCGCCCGAAGGCCAAGAAGTAAAAATCAACGCTGAGAGCCAAGGGCCAAGAGTGTTGACTCAAGGCCGAGGGCTCGAGGCCTTTTTTTATTAAACAATTATTTTTCGTTTTGCTGGAGAAGTTAAAACAGGTTGAGTAAATGCTCAGGTGTGAGCGTTGAAGATCAGAAAATGACAGCCCCAAGCAGAATTTATTTTTTAAACAAAATGAGAAAAGCAAAACCCAAGAAGCGGGTGATTCTTCCCGATCCCGTCTTCAACGACCAGAAAGTGTCTAAGTTTGTGAACCATCTGATGTATGATGGCAAGAAGAATGCATCTTACGAAATTTTCTACAAGGCTCTTGATATCGTAAAGGGCAAGATGTCTAAAGAGGAGAAGGCTCCCTTGGAGATCTGGAAGCAGGCATTGGATAACATCACGCCGCAGGTGGAGGTGAAGAGCCGCCGTATCGGTGGTGCTACGTTCCAGGTTCCCAGAGAGATCCGTCCTGACCGTAAGGAGAGTGTGTCGATGAAGAATATGATTGCTTTCGCCCGCAAGCGTGGTGGAAAGAGCATGGCCGACAAGCTGGCTGCCGAGATTATGGACGCGTTCAATAATCAGGGTGGTGCCTTCAAGCGTAAGGAGGATATGCACCGCATGGCTGAGGCTAACCGTGCATTCGCTCACTTCAGATTCTAATTCACAACACATCAAAAGGATAATAACACAATGGCAAATCACGATTTACAGTTGACTCGCAACATCGGTATTATGGCCCACATCGATGCCGGTAAGACTACGACATCAGAGCGTATCCTGTTCTATACGGGTAAGACGCACAAGATTGGTGAGGTACACGATGGTGCAGCCACGATGGACTGGATGGCCCAGGAGCAGGAGCGTGGTATCACGATCACCTCTGCCGCCACCACTTGTAATTGGAACTGGAATGGAAAGTCATACAAGATCAACCTGATTGATACTCCGGGACACGTTGACTTCACGGCCGAGGTAGAGCGTTCTCTGCGTGTGCTTGACGGTGCCGTGGCAACCTATTCTGCCGCCGATGGCGTGCAGCCCCAGAGTGAGACCGTATGGCGTCAGGCTGACAAATATAACGTACCCCGTATTGGATATGTGAACAAGATGGACCGCTCGGGTGCCGACTTCTTCGAGACTGTTCAGCAGATGAAGGACATCCTGGGTGCCAACCCTATCGCTATCCAGATTCCTATCGGTGCTGAGGAGAACTTCAAGGGTGTGGTAGACCTCATCAAGATGAAGGCCATCCTGTGGCACGACGAGACCATGGGTGCAGAATATGATGTTGAGGAAATTCCTGCCGACCTCGTTGACGAGGCCGAGGAGTGGCGCGAGAAGCTGCTCGAGGGTGCCGCCAACTATGACGATGCCCTGATGGAGAAATATCTGGAGGATCCCTCGACCATTACCGAGGAGGAGCTCATGGCCGCTGTTCGCAAGGGTTGCGTATCTATGGAGTGCTGCCCTGTGATTCTGGGTTCGTCGTACAAGAACAAGGGTGTGCAGCCCCTGCTCGACTATGTTTGTGCCTTCCTGCCTTCACCGGTAGACACTCCCAACATCATCGGAACCAACCCCGATACCGAAGAGGAGGAAGACCGCAAGCCGGACGAGAACGAGCCCACATCGGCACTGGCATTCAAGATTGCTACCGACCCGTTCATGGGCCGTCTGGTATATTTCCGCGTCTATTCGGGTAAGGTGGTTGCAGGTTCTTACGTCTACAACCCCCGTTCGGGCAAGCGTGAGCGTATCAGTCGTCTGTTCCAGATGAACTCGCACCAGGAGATTCCGATGGAGAGCATCGACGCCGGCGATATCGGCGCAGGTGTAGGCTTCAAGGATATCCGTACCGGTGACACGCTCTGCGACGAGGCACATCCCATCGTGCTGGAGTCGATGACCTTCCCCGACACCGTCATTTCTATCGCCGTGGAGCCGAAGAGCCAGGCCGACATTGCCAAGCTCGACAACGGTCTTGCCAAGCTGGCCGAGGAAGATCCTACCTTCACCGTGCGTACCGACGAGCAGAGTGGCCAGACCATCATCTCGGGTATGGGTGAGCTTCACTTGGATATCATCATCGACCGTCTGAAGCGTGAGTTCAAGGTAGAGTGTAACCAGGGCAAGCCGCAGGTGAACTACAAGGAAGCCATCACCAAGACCGTTGAGGGCTGGCGTGAGGTTTACAAGAAGCAGAGCGGTGGCCGTGGTAAGTTTGCCGACATCATCGTGACCGTGGGTCCGAAGGATGCCGACTACACCGAGGGCGACGTACAGTTTGTGAACGAGGTGAAGGGTGGTAACGTGCCCAAGGAGTTCATTCCCGCAGTGGAGAAGGGCTTCAAGGACTCTATGAAGAACGGTGTGCTGGGTGGATTCCCCATGACAGACCTCAAGGTGGTGCTCACCGATGGTAGCTTCCACCCTGTTGACTCTGACCAGCTGTCGTTCGAGCTTGCCGCTCATGCCGCATTCAAGAACGTGTGTCAGAAGGCAGGTCCTGTGCTCATGGAGCCTATCATGAAGGTCGAGGTTGTGACACCCGAGGAGAACATGGGTGACGTGATTGGTGACCTGAACAAGCGCCGTGGTATGGTACAGGGCATGGACGAGGCTCGCAGCGGTGCACGCATCGTGAAGGCCATGGTGCCGCTGTCAGAGATGTTCGGTTATGTAACCGCTCTCCGTACCATCACTTCCGGTCGTGCCACCAGCTCTATGGAGTACGACCACCACTCGCCTCTGTCTCAGTCGCTGGCTGACCAGGTGCTTGAGGAACTCAAGAAATAACAACGTTGGAAGAGGTGCTGCTTAGCGAACGACTCTTAAGCAGCATACCTCTTCCAATTCAACATTTAATCATCATATTAAGTAAAACAATGAGTCAGAAAATTCGTATCAAGCTGAAGAGCTACGACCACCAGTTGGTAGACAAGTCAGCAGAGCAGATTGTGAAGGCTGTGAAGGCCACCGACGCGATTGTGAGCGGTCCTATTCCATTGCCCACACACAAGCGTATCTTTACCGTTAACCGTTCGACATTTGTCAACAAGAAGGCCCGTGAGCAGTTTCAGCTCTCAGACTATAAGCGCCTCATCGACATCTACAGCGCCACTGGCAAGACTGTAGACGCACTGATGAAGCTCGAGTTGCCCTCAGGTGTAGAAGTGGAGATTAAGGTATAGTTATAGCGTTAAGAAACAAAAGGGACATGCAGACGAAGCCTATGCCATGTGCATGGTCAGAAGTCTCAGGTCCGCAACAAACAAAACATATATTAAATTTTTATTGAAATGCCAGGATTAATTGGAAGAAAAATCGGAATGACATCCGTTTTCAGTGCCGACGGTAAGAACATACCGTGCACTGTTATCGAAGCTGGTCCTTGTGTTGTGACTCAAGTGAAGACCGTTGAGAAAGACGGTTATCAGGCTGTTCAGCTGGGTTTCGGTGAGGCTAAGGAGGTGAGAACCAACAAGCCTATGGCAGGAATCTTCAAGAAGGCAGGCACAACACCTAAGAAGCACTTGGCCGAGTTCAAGTTTGACGAGGAGTATAACCTCGGTGACACCATTACTGTAGAGCTGTTCGACGGTACAGAGTTTGTCGACGTAGTAGGTACCTCTAAGGGTAAGGGTTTCCAGGGTGTTGTGAAGCGCCACGGTTTTGGTGGTGTAGGTCAGAGCACTCACGGTCAGGACGACCGTGCCCGTAAGCCGGGTTCTATCGGTGCTTGTTCTTACCCTGCAAAGGTGTTCAAGGGCATGCGCATGGGTGGCCAGATGGGAGGTGACCGCGTTACGACACAGAACCTCCGCGTGTTAAAGGTTATTCCGGAGCAGAACCTGCTTATCGTTAAGGGTTCGTTTGCCGGATGCAATGGTTCAACAGTTTTAATTGAGAAGTAATGGAAGTTAGCGTTTTGAATATCAACGGTCAGGAGACCGGACGAAAGGTAACCCTCAATGAGGCTATCTTTGGAATTGAGCCTAACGATCACGTTATCTATCTGGACGTAAAGCGCTACCTCGCCGACCAGCGTCAGGGTACCGCTAAGTCTAAGGAAAGAAGTGAGCATACCGGTTCTACCCGTAAGCTGGGTCGCCAGAAAGGCGGCGGCGGCGCTCGTCGCGGTGACATCAACTCTCCGCTGCTCAAGGGTGGTGGTCGCGTGTTCGGTCCCAAGCCCCGTGACTACAGCTTCAAGCTGAACAAAAAAGTAAAGAATCTTGCTCGTAAGTCTGCACTGGCTTACAAGGCTCAGGAGAATGCCATCATTGTGGTGGAAGATTTCAATCTTGAGGCTCCAAAGACTAAAGATTTTGTAAATATTGCTAAAAATCTTAAAGTTGATGGTAAGAAGACACTTGTTGTTTTGCCAGAGGTAAATAAAAATGTATATTTGTCCGCTCGTAACATACAGAAGGCCGAAGTGATGACCGCAAGTGCGCTCAATACGTACAAAGTTTTGAATGCAGATGTGCTTGTTGTAGCTGAGAGTTCCCTGAAGTCTATCGACAGTATCTTAAATAAGTAATTAGAGGAGAATTAGAATTATGGCATTTATCATCAAACCCCTGGTCACTGAGAAGATGACCAAGATTACAGACAAGCAACCCAACCGCTATGGTTTCGTTGTTCGCCCAGAGGCTAACAAGCTCCAAATTAAGAAAGAGGTCGAGGGCCTGTACAACGTTACAGTTGTAGACGTAAACACTGCTCGCTTCGCCGGAAAGCGTTCCAGCCGCTATACCAAGGCTGGTCTTGTGAAAGGCCAGAGGAATGCCTTTAAGAAGGCTATCGTCACTCTGAAGGAAGGCGAGACAATTGATTTTTACAGCAATATCTAAATAAAAAATGGCAGTACGTAAATTCAGCCCGGTCACTCCGGGACAAAGACACAAAGTTATTGGCACGTTCGAGGAAATTACTGCATCCGTGCCAGAGAAGTCTCTCGTTTACGGTAAAAAATCTACCGGTGGTCGAAACAACACCGGTAAGATGACTGTTCGCTACATGGGCGGCGGTCATAAGAAGAAGTATCGTCTGATCGACTTCAAGCGAGAGAAAGATGGTGTTCCTGCTGTAGTACAGACAATCGAGTACGACCCCAACAGGTCGGCTCGTATTGCGCTTCTGTACTATGCAGATGGTGAGAAACGTTACATTATTGCTCCTAACGGACTTAAGGTGGGTACGACACTGATGTCGGGTGCTGAGGCAGCACCTGAGGTTGGTAATGCGCTTCCGTTGGCCAACATCCCTGTGGGTACGGTGATTCACAACATCGAGTTGCGTCCCGGTCAGGGTGCTTTGCTGGTTCGTTCGGCTGGTAACTTTGCTCAGTTAACTTCTCGTGATGGTGCTTACTGTGTGATTAAGCTCCCTTCAGGAGAGACTCGTCAGATTCTCTCTGCTTGTAAAGCTACCGTAGGTAGTGTGGGCAACTCAGACCACGCTCTTGAGCAGTCGGGTAAGGCCGGTCGCTCTCGCTGGCTCGGTCGTCGTCCTCACAACCGTGGTGTGGTGATGAACCCTGTTGATCACCCCATGGGTGGTGGTGAAGGACGTCAGTCTGGTGGACACCCGCGTTCACGCAAGGGCTTGTACGCAAAGGGTCTCAAGACTCGTGCACCGAAGAAGCTTTCAAACAAGTATATCATTGAAAGAGCTAACAAGAAGTAAACAAGTTAATTAGAGCAAATTATGAGTCGTTCACTTAAAAAGGGTCCATATATCAACGTATCACTCGAGAAGAAAATTTTCGCTATGAACGAGAGTGGCAAGAAGAGTGTCGTTAAGACATGGGCTAGAGCATCAATGATTTCCCCCGATTTCGTGGGTCACACTGTTGCAGTTCATAACGGAAACAAATTTATCCCTGTTTACATTACTGAGAACATGGTAGGTCACAAGCTCGGTGAGTTTTCGCCTACACGTCGTTTCGGCGGTCACTCTGGTAACAACAAGAGGTAATCGGGACAAACCATTTTAAACAAGTAAAACCATAATGGGAGCAAGAAAACATATCGCGGCTGAGAAGTTAAAGGAAGCCCGCAAGAATTTGTACTTCGCCAAACTGAAAGGCGTCCCCTCTTCTCCACGTAAGATGCGCTACGTTGTTGACATGATACGTGGTATGGAGGTGAATCGTGCACTCGGTGTACTGAAGTTCTCCAAGAAGCATGCTGCTGCTGACGTAGAGAAGCTGCTTCGCTCTGCCATCGCCAACTGGGAGACCAAGAACGAGCGTACCGCAGAGGATGGAGAACTCTATGTAAGCAAGGTCTTCGTGGATGAAGGCGTTACAATGAAACGAATGAGACCAGCACCTCAGGGTCGCGGATACCGTATCCGCAAGCGTTCTAACCACGTGACTCTGTTTGTGGATGCCAAAACTAATGACGATAAATAAATAATAGAATGGGACAGAAAGTTAATCCAATAAGCAACCGACTGGGTATTATCCGTGGTTGGGACTCAAATTGGTTTGGTGGCAAGAGCTTCGGTGACAACCTCGTGGAGGATCAGCAAATCCGTAAGTATCTGAACAAGCGTCTGGAGAAGGCCAGCGTTTCGCGAATTGTCATCGAGCGCACGCTGAAGCTCGTCACCATTACTATTTGCACGGCTCGTCCGGGTATCGTCATTGGTAAAGGTGGTCAGGATGTTGACAAGCTGAAGGAAGAGCTGAAGAACCTCTTCAAGAAGGACATCCAGATCAATATCTTCGAGGTGAAGCGTCCTGAGCTCGACGCAACGATTGTTGCTAAGAACATCGCTAGCCAGATTGAGCACATGATGGCTTATCGTCGCGCCATCAAGATGGCTGTGCAGAACACCATGCGCGCAGGTGCCGAGGGTATCAAGGTTCAGATCTCGGGTCGTCTCAATGGCGCTGAGATTGCACGCAGTGAGATGTTCAAGGAAGGCCGCACACCGCTGCATACCTTCCGTGCCGACATCGACTATTGTCACACAGAGGCCCTCACCAAGGTAGGTCTTCTGGGTATCAAGGTGTGGATTTGCCGCGGCGAGGTTTACGGCAAGCGTGACCTCTCTCCTAACTTCACGCAGGAGAAGCAGGGTAACAGCCGTAGCAACAACCAGCGCCAGAACCGCGGTGGCCGCAGAAGAAACAATAACCGTTAAAAGTAGAAGCTACAATGTTACAGCCTAAAAGAGTAAAATATAGAAGACCTCAAGATGGACGTGGCAACAAAGGCAACGCCCACAGAGGTACACAGCTGGCTTTCGGTTCATTTGGTATCAAGACACTTGAGGCTAAATGGCTTGACAGCCGCCAGATTGAAGCAGCACGTGTCGCTGTGAACCGTTACATGAACCGTGAAGGTCAGGTCTGGATCCGTATCTTCCCTGACAAACCCATCACCCGTAAGCCGGCAGACGTCCGAATGGGTAAGGGTAAGGGTGACCCAGCTGGATGGGTGGCACCTGTCACTCCGGGTCGTATCCTCTTCGAAGTTGAAGGCGTGAGCTTTGACATCGCCAAGGAGGCACTTCGCCTCGCTGCGCAGAAGCTGCCCGTGAAAACTAAGTTTGTTGTTCGTCGCGATTACGATAAAAACGCTTAATTATGAAAATTCAAGAAATAATAAAACTCGCCGACAAGGACTTGCGCGAGAAGCTGGAGCAAGCTGTGGAAGCTCTGAACAATACAAAGCTCAACCATCAGGTAACTCCGCTTGAGAATCCATCGCAGATCAAGGCTGCACGTCGTGACATTGCACGTATGAAAACCGTACTTCGTCAGAGAGAACTTAATAAATAATAATGGTCCAGATGGAAACAAGAAATTTAAGAAAGGTAAGACAGGGTGTTGTAATCAGCGACAAGATGGATAAAACCATTGTTATTGCAGCTAAGTTCAAGGAGATGCACCCTATTTATGGTAAGTTTGTCCAGAAGACAAAGAAGTACCATGCTCATGACGAGAAGAACGAGGCACATGTAGGCGATACCGTGCAGATCATGGAGACCCGTCCTCTGTCTCGCACCAAGAGATGGAGATTAGTACAAATCGTAGAAAAAGCTAAGTAATTATGATACAAGCATTATCAAGACTTACAGTATGTGATAACAGCGGCGCACGTGAGGCAATGTGCATCCGAGTACTGGGTGGTACCGGCCGTCGTTATGCTAGTGTTGGTGACGTGATTGTCGTTTCGGTCAAGAATGTCATCCCATCGAGTGACCTGAAGAAGGGTGCGGTATCTAAGGCTTTGATTGTTCGCACAAAGAAGGAGATTCGTCGCGCTGACGGTTCTTATATCCGCTTTGATGACAATGCCTGCGTATTGCTGAACAATGCTGGTGAGCTTCGAGGCAGCCGTATCTTCGGCCCCGTAGCCCGTGAGCTGCGTGCAGTCAACATGAAGGTTGTATCTTTGGCACCTGAGGTTCTTTAATTTAAAACAGACAGAAGTAATGAGTAAGTTACATATTAAGAAAGACGATACCGTTATTGTACTTGCCGGTGCAGACAAGGGTAAGAGCGGTAAGGTGCTCAAGGTGTTGGTTTCTGAAAACCGCGCTATCGTTGAGGGCGTCAACATGGTCTCAAAGAGCACAAAGCCCTCTGCCAAGAATCCTCAGGGAGGCATCGTGAAGCAGGAGGCTCCGATTCATGTCTCAAATTTGAGTCTTATCGATCCTAAGAGTGGCAAGCCGACCCGCATCGCCATCAAGCGCGAGGGAAAGAAAGTTACTCGTATCGCTAAAAAGTCAGGGGAGGAGATTAAGTAATGGATACAGCACAGTTAAAGAAACAGTATAATGAGGTGATTGCTCCTGCACTGCAGAAGCAGTTCAACTACTCTTCAGCCATGCAGATTCCTGTTCTGGAGAAGATTGTGATCAACCAGGGTCTTGGCGACGCAACACAGGACAAGAAGATTGTGGATGTAGCCGTGAACGAGATTTCTGCCATTACCGGTCAGAAGGCTGTGGCTACCTTCTCTAAGAAGGATATTGCCAACTTCAAACTGCGTAAGAAGATGCCTATCGGCGTGATGGTAACGTTGCGCCGTGAGCGTATGTATGAGTTCCTGGAGAAGCTGGTGCGCGTGGCCCTGCCCCGTATCCGTGACTTCAAGGGTATCAACAGCAAGTTTGACGGCCGTGGTAACTACACGCTGGGTATCACCGAGCAGATTATCTTCCCTGAAATCAACATCGACCAGGTGGACCGCATGCAGGGTATGAACATCACTTTCGTGACTTCAGCAAAGACCGACGAGGAAGGCTATGCTCTCCTGAAGGCTTTCGGACTCCCATTCAAGAACGTTAAAAACGACTAAGTAATATGGCAAAAGAATCAATGAAGGCCCGCGAGGTAAAGCGCGCGAAGCTCGTTGCCCGCTATGCTGAGAAGCGTGCAGCTCTGAAGAAGATCATCGCTACGGCAGAGGACCCCATGGAGGCTTATGAGGCTGCTCGAAAGCTCCAGTCCATTCCGAAGAACGCTGACCCCATCCGTCTGCACAACCGCTGCAAGATCACCGGACGTCCGAAGGGTTATATTCGTCAGTTCGGTATCTCGCGTATCCAGTTCCGCGAAATGGCTTCTCAGGGTCTCATTCCCGGTGTGAAGAAAGCAAGCTGGTAAAGCATCCTAAGAGTGGGAATGAGTTGATGGCAAGTGGGACTGCCATTCAGCTCTCTTCTCATTCATGGAAAGATTTTTTTTAATATTGTCGGGGTAGTCCCGATTAATTAATCATTTATATTTTATGACAGATCCAATAGCAGATTATCTGACAAGACTCAGAAACGCAATCATGGCTCATCACCGTGTTGTGGAGGTTCCTGCGTCTAACTTGAAGAAGTCGATCACAAAGATTCTCTTCGAGAAGGGTTACATCCTGAACTATAAGTTCGTCGAGGATGGTCCTCAGGGTACAATCAAGGTTGCCTTGAAGTATGACCCCGAAACAAAACAAAACGCTATCAAGAGTTTGAAGCGCGTGTCAACCCCCGGTCTTCGCCGTTACACGGGTTATAAGGACATGCCGAGAGTAATTAACGGACTGGGTATTGCTATCTTATCTACGTCCAAGGGTGTGATGACAGACAAAGAGGCTGCCAGTCTGAAGATTGGTGGTGAGGTGCTTTGCTATGTTTATTAATTGGAGGATTTCGATATGTCTAGAATAGGTAAAATGCCAATTAGTATTCCGTCGGGAGTTACTTTTAACTTCGATGAGAAGTCACACGTAGTTACAGTAAAAGGTCCCAAGGGCACACTCTCTCAGGAGATTAGTTCCTGCATCAAGCTGGCCAATAACGATGGCGAGCTGAGTTTGGATATCGATGAGAACAGCCCCGTAGGCATCAAGCAGAAGCAGGCCTTCCATGGCTTGTATCGTTCGCTGATCAACAACATGGTTATTGGTGTGAGCGAGGGTTACAGCAAGACACTTGAGCTCGTCGGTGTGGGTTACCGTGTATCAAATCAGGGCAACCTCATTGAGTTCTTATTGGGTTATACGCACCCCATTTTTATCGAGCTTCCCAGCGAAGTTAAGGTGGAGACTAAGTCGGAGCGTAACCAGAACCCGATTCTTACCCTGGAGTGTGCTGACAAGCAACTGCTTGGTCAGATTTGTGCAAAAATTCGTTCTTTCCGCAAGCCCGAGCCTTATAAGGGTAAGGGTATCCTGTTTAAGGGTGAGGTCATCCGCAGAAAGTCTGGTAAGTCAGCTTCAGCTAAGTAATTTTAATTGAGATTTACGATTATGACAACAAAGAAAGTAGAAAGACGAATTAAGATAAAGTTCCGTATTCGCAAGAATGTCAATGGAACAGCTGAGCGCCCTCGTCTCAGTGTTTTCCGCTCTAACAAGCAGATTTACGCTCAGGTTATCAACGACCTGTCAGGCGTAACACTTGCTTCTGCCTCTTCGCTGGGTCTTGAGAAGCTTCCCAAGATCGAGCAGGCCAAGAAGGTGGGCGCACTTGTTGCTGAGAAAGCCAAGGCTGCCGGCATCGAATCAGTAGTTTTCGACCGTAATGGATATCTTTACCACGGACGCGTACAGGCTCTGGCTGACGGTGCTCGTGAGGGAGGACTTAAATTCTAAACAATTATGGCAATGAACAAGGTTAAAGTTAATAGTGAAACTGAATTGAAAGACCGCTTGGTTGCTATCAACCGTGTGACCAAGGTTACCAAGGGCGGTCGTACCTTCACCTTCGCTGCTATTGTCGTAGTTGGTGATGGAAAGGGTGTTATCGGTTACGGTCTGGGTAAGGCCGGTGAGGTGACCGCTGCTATCGCTAAGGGCACAGAGGCCGCCAAGAAGAATCTCTTTAAGGTTCCCGTGCTTAAGGGCACCGTGCCTCACGAGATAGAAGTGAAGTATGGTGGTGCGCAGGTTCTGCTCAAGCCTGCCGCTGCTGGTACCGGTCTGAAGGCTGGTGGTGCCATGCGTGCTGTGCTCGAGAGTGTAGGCATCAATGACGTGATTGCCAAGTCGAAGGGTTCTTCTAACGCTCACAACCTGGTGAAGGCTACTATCGTTGCTCTCTCTCAGATGCGTGATGCTTATCAGATTGCCGGCGAGCGTGGTGTATCAATGGATAAAGTATTTAACGGTTAATAGGAGATATAAACAATGGCAACAATTAAAATCAAGCAGATCAAGAGTCGCATCGGTGCTCCCTTAGATCAGAAGAGAACTCTTCTTGCGCTGGGTCTTCACAAAATTTCCCAGGTTGTTGAAGTTGAGGATACTCCTAGCATCCAGGGTATGATCTTGAAGGTTCACCACCTGGTTGAAGTAGTTAAGTAATTAATCTTTTAAATTCAGTTCAATCATGAAATTAAATAATTTGAAACCAGCTGAGGGATCTACACATTCTCGTCGCCGCATCGGCCGCGGTCCAGGTTCTGGACTTGGCGGAACCTCTACACGTGGTCACAAGGGTGCCAAGGCTCGCTCTGGTTATAAGAGAAAGATCGGCTTCGAAGGCGGTCAGATGCCTCTTCAGCGTCGTGTCCCGAAGTCGGGCTTCAAGAACATCAACCATAAGGAGTATCTTGCAGTCAACCTGTCGGTGCTCCAGAAGCTGGCTGACGAGAAGGGCCTTGCCAAGATTGGCGTGGCCGAGCTCGTTGCTGCCGGTGTGACCAATGGCAAGGACCTTATCAAGATCCTCGGTACTGGTGAGTTGAAGGCCAAACTTGAAGTTGAAGCTCATGCCTTCTCTAAGTCAGCCGAGGAGGCAATCAAGGCAGTTGGTGGTAACGCAACTAAAATCTAACAATGAAAAAGTTTATAGAGACACTAAAGAACTGTTGGAGAGTGGAGGATCTGCGTGAGCGTCTTCTGGTCACTCTCCTGTTTTCGGCTATTTATCGTTTTGGTTCATTCGTTGTATTGCCGGGTATTGACCCTGCTAAACTCGACCAATTGCAGTCGCAAACCAAGGGTGGCTTGATGTCACTTCTGGACATGTTCTCTGGTGGAGCATTTTCCAACGCATCTATCTTTGCGCTTGGTATTATGCCTTACATCTCTGCCTCTATCGTGATGCAGTTGCTCGCTGTTGCTGTGCCTTACTTCCAGAAGATGCAGCGCGAGGGTGAGAGCGGTCACAAAAAGATACAATGGTACACCCGAATCCTGACAGTGGCAATCCTGCTGTTTCAGGCTCCGGGTTACCTCATTAACCTGAAAGCGCAGGCTGGCCAAGCTTTGGCCAGCGGCATTTCTTGGAGTGTCTTTTTGATTCCCGCTACCATTATCCTCATGGCTGGCAGCATGTTTATTCTCTGGTTGGGTGAACGTATTACTGACAAGGGTGTTGGAAACGGTATCTCGCTGATTATTATGATTGGTATCATCGCGCGTCTGCCTCAGGCCTTCTTCCAGGAGGTCAGCTCTCGTTTTACTGCCATCTCTGGTGGTGGTCTTGTGATGTTTATCGTCGAGATACTTATCCTCTACGCAGTTGTTTGTGCGGCTATCCTGCTCGTACAGGGTACGCGCAAGGTGCCGGTGCAGTATGCCAAGCGTCTTGTAGGCAATAAGCAGTATGGTGGTGCCCGTCAGTACATCCCACTGAAGTTGTTCGCTGCCAATGTGATGCCCATTATCTTTGCACAGGCATTGATGTTTATTCCCTTGGCTATCGTCAACTATCAGAGTGAGAGCTCAAGCTGGGTGGTGCGTAACCTGATGGACAACACTAGCTTGCTCTACAATGTGATCTACGTCTTCCTGATTATTGCCTTTACATATTTTTATACAGCCATCACACTTAATCCTACGCAGATGGCCGAGGATATGAAACGCAACAACGGTTTCATACCTGGAATCAAACCGGGTCATGACACTTCAGAGTATATAGACACGATCATGTCTCGTATCACGTTACCGGGATCTCTTTTCATTGCGTTCATCGCTGTGATGCCTGCTTTGGCAGGTCTCCTGAATGTGCAGCAGTCCTTCTCGCAGTTTTTCGGTGGTACCTCATTGCTGATTACGATCGGTGTTGTCATCGATACGTTGCAGCAAATTGAGAGCTATCTGTTGATGCGTCACTATGACGGACTGATGAACTCAGGGCACACGCGTTCAGCAGGAGCTGTTAATGCTTATTAATCTGGCCTTTTGAAGTGAAGATATTTCTGAAGACTGAAGATGAAATCACACTCATGCGCAAGGCCAACCAACTTGTTGGTGCAACCCTTGCTGAAGTGGGTAGACATATTAAGCCAGGTGTGACGACCCTCCAATTGGATAAGATTGCAGATGAGTACATTTGTGATCATGGTGCTGAACCAACGTTTAAGAACTTTCCTAATCCTTTTGGAGGGCCCTTTCCCGGCTCAATCTGTACCTCGGTCAATCAAGTAGTCGTACACGGAATACCGAGTGATGCAGATGTGCTGAAAGATGGCGACATTGTTTCTGTTGACTGTGGGGCCCTTCTCGAAGGTTTTAACGGAGACAGTTGCTATACCTTTTGTGTGGGCGAGGTCTCTGAGGAAGTAAAACAACTTTTGAGGATCACCAAGGAAAGTCTATATAAGGGTATCGAACAGGCCATTGCAGGAAAGCATGTAGGCGATATCGGAGCCACCATCCAGGATTTCTGCGAAGCACAGGGGTATGGGGTGGTACGCGAACTTAGTGGTCACGGCATAGGTCGTGAGATGCACGAAGATCCTCCGGTGCCCAATTACGGGAAACGTGGGAATGGAGTGACTCTAAAGCCGGGTATGTGTATTGCCATCGAACCGATGATCACTTTGGGTGAGCGAAGCATCTGGATGCTGCCAGACAAATGGGGAATCGTTACCCGTGATGGAAAATGTGCAGCTCACTTCGAGCATACCGTCGTAGTAAGGCCTGGTCATGCTGAGATTTTATCAACATTCGAGGAAATAGAGCAACAAGAAGGAGTAAATTATTAAATATGTCAAAACAGTCTGCAATCGAACAGGACGGAACAGTTATAGAGAGTCTCTCTAATGCCATGTTTCGTGTAGAGCTTGAGAACGGAGTACAGATTATTGCAAACATATCTGGTAAGATGCGTTTGCATTACATCAAAATTCTCCCCGGCGACAAGGTTAAGGTGGCTATGAGTCCCTACGACCTCACCAAGGGAAGAATCGAATTTAGATATAAATAATCAATCATAAGATATCTTTTAGATATGAAGACAAGAGCATCATTAAAGAAGCGTACAGCCGATTGTAAAATCGTTCGTCGTAAGGGTCGTCTGTTCGTCATCAACAAGAAGAACCCTAAGTTCAAACTTCGTCAGGGTTAATGTTAAAATAGTGTAAATGGTACAAATGCTGTAAATTTGTTTGTATCTTTGCATGAATTTTAGCACAAACAACGTTTAAATTTTATTAAATCTTTTTTATTTAACTAATGGCAATAAGAATTGTTGGAGTAGATTTGCCCCAGAATAAGCGTGGCGAAATCGCATTGACTTATATCTACGGTATAGGTCGAAGTAGTTCAGCAAAGATATTGGACAAGGCCGGCGTGAGCCGCGACCTGAAGGTCAGCGAATGGAATGACGATCAGGCAGCCAAGATCCGTGAAATTATCGGCGCTGAATTCAAAGTAGAAGGTGAACTCCGTTCAGAGATCCAGATGAACATCAAGCGCATGATGGATATCGGTTGCTATCGCGGTGTGAGACATCGTAATGGTCTTCCTGTTCGCGGTCAGAGTACGAAGAACAATGCTCGTACACGTAAGGGAAAGAAGAAGACTGTTGCTAACAAGAAGAAGGCTACTAAGTAATTTGGAGGAGGAAATTAATTATGGCAAAAACAAAAGCAACATCTAAAAAAAGAAATGTAAGGGTTGATGCTATCGGACAGCTTCATGTTCATAGTTCTTTCAACAATATCATTGTATCGCTTGCCAATGGTGAGGGTCAGGTTATCTCTTGGTCTTCTGCTGGTAAGATGGGATTCCGTGGTTCCAAGAAAAACACTCCGTATGCTGCCCAGATGGCCGCAGAGGATTGTGCAAAGGTGGCTTACGGTCTCGGTCTGCGCAAGGTAAAGGCATACGTCAAGGGTCCGGGTAACGGTCGTGAGAGCGCTATCCGTGCCGTGCATGGAGCAGGTATTGAGGTCACAGAGATTGTTGACGTTACACCGCTTCCTCACAATGGCTGCCGTCCTCCCAAGCGTCGTCGTGTATAATAGAGTCTGAATGGTACAATTGATAAAAAAGCATTAAAAATATGGCAAGATATATAGGTCCTAAATCTAGAATTGCACGTCGTTTTGGTGAGCCGATTTTTGGCGCAGATAAGGTACTGGCAAAGCGTAATTTCCCTCCGGGGCAGCACGGCAATGACCGCCGTCGTAAGCAGTCTGAGTATGGTTCTCAGCTGGCTGAGAAGCAGAAGGCTAAGTACACCTATGGTGTTTTGGAGCGTCAGTTCCGCAACATGTTCGATAAAGCTGCCAAGGCCGATGGCATTACCGGTGAGGTTTTGCTTCAGCTTCTTGAGAGCCGCCTTGACAACGTTGTGTTCCGCCTGGGTATCGCACCTACCCGCGCAGCTGCTCGCCAGCTCGTAGGTCACAAGCACATCACGGTTGACGGACAAGTTGTTAACATCGCCTCTTACTCGGTGAAGGCTGGTCAGGTGATTGGTGTTCGCGAGAAGTCTAAGTCTCTTGAAGTGATTGCCAATGCCCTTGCTGGTTTCAATCACAGCAAGTATCCTTGGTTGGAGTGGGATGAGAACAGCAAGAGCGGTAAGTTTCTGCACAGGCCGGAGCGTGCCGATATTCCTGAGAATATCAAGGAGCAGTTAATCGTTGAGTTGTACTCTAAACAATAAATCATTAAATTAATGGCGATATTAGCATTTCAAAAACCCGATAAAGTTGTGATGCTGGAGGCTAATGAGCAGTACGGAAAGTTTGATTTCCGTCCGCTCGAGCCTGGTTTCGGCGTTACCATTGGTAATGCCTTGCGCCGCATCCTCCTTTCATCGCTGGAAGGCTATGCCATCAACACCGTGCGTATCTCGGGTGTTGAGCATGAGTTTTCTTCCGTGCCCGGTGTAAAGGAAGATGTTACCAACATCATTTTGAATCTCAAGCAAGTTCGATTCAAACAAGTAGTAGAAGAATTCGAGAACGAGAAAGTTAGTATCACCGTAGAGAATTCCACAGAATTCAAAGCTGGTGATATCGGTAAGTATCTGACTGGATTTGAAGTGTTAAACCCTGATTTGGTGATTTGTCATTTAGACTCCAAGGCCTCCGTACAGATTGACCTGACCATCAATAAGGGACGTGGCTACGTACCTGCTGATGAGAATCGTCAGTTCTGTACCGATGTCAATGTACTTCCAATCGATTCCATCTACACCCCTATCCGCAATGTGAAATACAGTGTTGAGCCCACGCGTGTCGAGCAGAAGACCGACTACGATGACCTCATCATTGAAGTTTCCACGGATGGTTCCATCCACCCGAAGGATGCGCTGAAAGAGGCTGCTAAGATCCTCATCTATCACTTCATGTTGTTCTCTGACGAGAAGATCACACTCGAGAATCCCGATCAGGATGGCAACCAGGAGTTCGACGAGGAGATTCTGCACATGCGTCAACTGCTGAAGACTAAGCTTGTAGACCTGAACCTCAGTGTTCGCGCGCTCAATTGTCTGAAGGCTGCCGATGTAGAGACCCTTGGTGATCTCGTGCAGTACAACAAGACCGACCTCTTGAAGTTCCGCAACTTTGGTAAGAAATCGCTCTCAGAGCTTGATGATTTGCTCGAGAGTCTGAATCTGTCGTTTGGAACCGACATTTCAAAGTATAAACTGGATAAGGAATAAGACAGGCTGCGTCGTTGTAATGTCGGTGTGAACGTGCTGACGAGAGTCATCACTCACCGAGGCGTTTCTCAGGCGACTTTTGTCTGTGGCCTTACCACAACAAGAAAAAAACAAAATGAGACATAATAAGAAATTCAACCATCTGGGTCGTACTGCATCACATCGTGCCAGCATGCTCTCTAACATGGCATCTAGCTTGATCATGCACAAAAGAATCACTACGACCCTCGCTAAGGCCAAGGCCTTGAAGAAGTACGTGGAGCCTCTGCTCACCCGTGCCAAAAACGACACCACCACCAATCGCCGTGTGGTTTTCCGTTATCTGCAGGATAAATATGCAGTGAAGGAGCTGTTTGGCGAGGTTTCCGCCAAGATCGGTGATCGTCCCGGTGGTTACACTCGTGTGATCAAACTCGGTACACGTCAGGGCGACGCTGCATCCATGGCATTCATTGAGCTCGTTGACTTCGATGAGAACATGGCTAAGACTCCCAAGGCTGAGAAGAAGACACGCCGTAGCCGTCGCAGCAACAAGGCTGCTGAAGCTGTTGCAGAGACTGCTGCAGTGGAAGAGGCCGGCGCTGAGACTGCTGTAGAGGAGGCCGAAGCTCCCAAGGCTGAGTAGTACAAGCTCATAATATTTGAAAAACGCTTTCGTCATTCCGACGGAAGCGTTTTTTGCATTATGCCTACTGAATCTCTTTGTTTGGCCGCGTTAGTTGGGCTCAGTAGGAATAGGGTTCTGTAGAATCAGTCAAAAATTACGGTTCGTATAGTATCTGACAATGAACAGCTATGGTAAATGATTCGCCCGCTTTCAGTGGTCCACACGACAGTCCTCCTGCCTCCGGAGCGTCTTGATGCCAAGCTGGGATTGCCGATGGGCTGTTATACTTCGGTTCGAACCACATTCTGCTTCGGACCGAACCACGGTTTGCTTCGGGCCGAAATAGACTCTGCTTCGGACCGAACCACGGTTTGCTTCGGGCTGAAATAGACACTGCTTCGGTTCGAACCACACTTCGGAGAGCATGCGTAGCAAGTATGTCAACAATGGTGCCATGGCATAAAACACATCGAACGGGGTTAGCCTGAAGACCGAATTGCCAGCAGAACTGGATACATCGCCCGTTCACCCACCATACCCTCCACCTGTCCCTCAAGCCATTTGTTACTCAGTATAGCGGTTTGAAGGATACTCGGTTTTTGCCGGTACAGGCTGCCGGAGCTACTGGTATGGGGAGTGGCGGCTCTCGCAAGGCTTACCCGGTTGGCCTAAATTTTACAATGATTTGCAGGCAGCCTTATTCATAGCACCTTTTTTTTGTATTTTTTTTAAAATATCAAAATAATAGGCTGTAAAATCAAATATTCGTGTGTATAATTGACAACTTTTAATAATTTTGCTCGCGTAACCTAATTCCTAAAAAAGGTGATCCAGTATCCTATGCCGTTGAATTGAATCATCAGGCATTACTAACTTCCAAAAATCCCATTCCAGATTGAATCTGGATAATCTGACTGAAACAAATAAAAACCTAAAATAGATGAATAGTAGTAAGCTAACTTTAAGAACCAAGCTATTGGCGATGTTCTTTACGGCTTTGACATTCAACCCGTTCAGTGTACAACCCATCTTGGCCGATGTCCATGACGTGATGCAGAAGGCCGTTGTCACCGGTACAGTTGTTGATGATCAGGGCGAACCCATCATCGGGGCTACGGTCACGGTTGTTGGTGGCAATGCCTCTCAAGGTGCTATCAGTGACATGGATGGCAATTTCAGCATTCAGGTCTCTCCAGGTGCCAAGCTCAAGTTTTCCTACCTTGGTATGTCAGACGTGGTCGTTCCTGCCAAAAGCGGCATGAAGGTTACGTTGCATGCCTCCGATGCCGTACAACTCGGTGGTGTAGAAGTAGTGGCCTATGGCGTTCAGAAGAAGGTGACAGTCACCGGTGCCCTCTCATCGGTGAAGAGTGAAGACCTGGTGCGCACCCCCGTCTCTTCTGTCAACAACATCTTGGCTGGTCAGCTTTCAGGTGTCACCACCGTACAGTATTCTGGTGAGCCGGGCTCTGATGCCGCAGACATCTTTGTTCGTGGTAAGGCCACTTGGGGCAACTCCTCACCCCTGATCCAGGTAGATGGTGTGGAACGCAGTATGACCGATATAGACCCCAATGAGATCGAGAGCATCACCGTCTTGAAAGATGCCTCTGCCACAGCCGTCTTCGGTGTGCGCGGTGCCAATGGCGTGGTGCTCATCACCACCAAGCGCGGTCAGGAAGGCAAGGCCAAGATATCATTCAGCACCACTTGGTCGGCGCTCACACCCACCAAGATGGTAGAGCAGGCTTCTTCTTACGATTATGCCCTTTTCTACAATCAGATGCGTGCCAACGATGGACTGACTCCCATGTTCAGCGATGCTGTCATACAGAAGTTCAAGGATGGTTCCGACCCCATTCGTTTCCCCAACACCCAGTGGGCCGACTACATCATGAAAGATGTGACCCTTCAGACCCAGCACAACATGAACATCTCGGGCGGAAACGATAAGGTGCGCTATTTTATTTCTGCGGGAATGTACACCCAGGGTGGTCTGTTCAAGGAGTTCGACATGCCTTACAACTATGGCTACCAGTATGAGCGTTTCAACTATCGTGCCAACCTCGACCTTATGGCCACGAAGACCACTACCATCTCATTCAATGTCTCAGGCAATGTCAACAATGCCGACAAGCCATACACCGGCCAGGGGTCTTCGGGCATGATCAAGAACATCTATTATGCCACCCCATTCTCAAGTCCCGGCATTATCGATGGTAAGATGGTCTATACCACCACCGATTATACCGATGGCCTTCAGTTGCCCTTCACGGGTGGCACGGGCATGGCCTACTACGGCACTGGGTTCATGCAGACCAACAACAACAAGCTACAGATGGACTTGGCGCTCGAACAGAAACTTGACATGCTGACCAAGGGTCTGACCTTCAAGCTCAAGGGTTCTTACAACTCAGCCTACACCGTCAACAAGCAGGGCAACGCTTCAGTGGCAGCCTATTATCCCATGATCCAGTCAGACGGCTCGATCCTCTACCGCAAGGAGGGCGAGAATACCGTTCCTGGTTATAGCTCTAGTCAAGGCAAGGCACGAGATTGGTATTTCGAGGGCAGTCTCAATTATGCTCGCGCCTTTGGTGAGCATTCCATCTCCGCGCTGTTGCTTTACAACCAGAGCAAGCAGTATTATTATTCCAGCACGTCGCAGCCCGATGTGCCCCGCAGCTATGTCGGCCTCGTTGGTCGTGTGACCTACGACTATAGGAACCGTTATATTGCCGAGTTCAATATGGGTTACAACGGCTCCGAGAACTTTGCTCCCGGCCGTCGTTTTGGTACGTTTCCCGCCGGTTCTCTCGGCTGGGTGGTGAGCGACGAGACCTTCTTTAAGCCCTTGCGCAAGGTGGTGAGCTTCCTCAAGCTGCGCGCCTCATGGGGTCTTGTGGGTAACGACCAGATCACATCAGGTAGACGCTTCATGTATCTGTCCGACCCCTACTATGTAAACTCCGATGCGCTGGCCAGCAACGCATACGTCAGCGATAGCAACTACTATGGCTACGCTTTCGGCATCTGGGCGCCGCAGATCAACCCGACAGCCACCAAGGGTGCCTACGAACTGGCCAAGAACAATCCCGAGGTGGGGTGGGAGAAAGCCTTCAAGCAGAACTATGGAGTTGACATCAATTTCTTCGACGACCGTCTTCGTGCCACCTTCGACTATTACAAGGAGCACCGTACCGACATCCTGTGGACCGACGGCACCGTTCCCACCCTTATCGGCTTCGAGGTCCCCTTCACCAATTTCGGCGTGGTAGACAGCGATGGCTGGGAGCTGTCGATCAACTGGAACGACAAGATTGGTCAAGACTTCCGCTATTGGGCCAAGGTCAACATCTCTGAGAACAACAATGAGGTGAAGGAGATGAAAGAGGCACCTATGAACAATGTGTACCAGTATCAGAAAGGCCACCGCATCGGCGCCCGCTCGCAGTATCTCTTCTGGAAGTTTTATGAGGGCGAGCAGACCAAGACCGAGTATGAGCAGACCTTCGGCTCACCCTGGCCCGACCAGCTCACCGGTGAGCTCCAGCCTGGCGACTGCGTGCTTGTCGACCTCGACAAGAACGGCAAGATCGACCAGAACGACATGAGCCGTGACTTCGGCTATACCGATGACCCCCAGTATATGGCCGGTCTCACCTTGGGCTTTGCCTGGAAACGCCTTACCTTCAATGCCCAGCTCACAGCCGCATGGAATGTGAGTCGTATGCTCAGCGATGTGTTCCGCCGACCATTCTTCCGCTCCCAGGACAATATCTATGGCGGTCTGTTGCAGTATCACGTCGACAACACGTGGACCCCCACCAACACCGATGCCGACTATCCGCGCGCCACATGGGCCAGCGAGGCCAACAACTATTCTGAGAGTACCTTGTATGAGAAGGATGCCAAATATCTTCGCCTGAAGACCTTGTCTATTGGCTACGACTTCAACAACCATTGGCTGCGCAGCCTGGGCATCACGCGTTGTGAGGTCAACCTCAGTGGCTACAACCTTCTGACCTTCACACCTTACAAGTGGGGCGACCCCGAGACACGAGCCTCCAGCGCACCCTCTTACCCGCTACAGCGTACCTATACCATTGGTCTGAATGTATCGTTTTGAGGAACCGTTGTCTACACATCATTAAATTACAAAGAAAATGAACCTGAATCAATTATATAAAGGTGCTGCATCCTTGTTTTTGGCCGGTATGTGTCTTACGGCATGTACAGATTCCATTGCTTTTGGCGATGCAGCTTTGGATAAGCCTTCAAGCGCAGACGCTACCAAAGATACCGTGTTCAACAATGCCGAATACACGCGCCAGTTCCTGGTGGGCATCTACGCCGAGCAGTACTATGGTCTGCCCTACGTCAACAGTTCGCGTCTGGCCCATTCCACCAATCCTTATGCCGGTAAGTTCGATGCCCTCACCGACTGCTGGCAGATGGGCTGGAATGGTGCCGCTGTGTATGGCCAATACTATACCGGCAACCTCACGGCCAATGTCACCCGTACTTCCGACGGCCTTGACGGTCCCCTCTTCTCCTTCGACAAGGAGCATGTGTGGGAGGCCGTGCGTGCTGCCAATATCTTTATCGAGAATGTAGACGGGGTGCCCGGCATGCCTGCCGACGAGAAAGGGCGCCTCAAGGCCGAGGCCCGCTGCCTGAAGGTGGCTCGTATGTGGGACTGCTTTCAGCACTATGGCGGCATCCCTATCCTCTCAAGGTCGCTCGAGATCGGTGATATCACGGCACAGTTTCCACGCAACACCGTCGAGGAGTGTGTCGACTATATGGTGTCGCAACTCGACAGTGCCATTGCCGAGCCCAACTTTCCTTGGGTAGTCTCCGACCCGATGACCGAGACCGGTCGCTGGACCCGCGCCAGTGCGCGTGCCCTGAAGGCCAAGATCTTGCAGATGGCCGCCTCGCCTTTGTTCAATCCCAAAGACGGCCAGCCCTATTATGCCAATGCCACCGATTCGGTGAAACCCTACATCATGTACACCGATGCCTCGAAGTGTCAGCAGCGCTGGGACCGTTTCTATCAGGCCTGCAAAGACTTTTTCGACGACCTCTCGGCCAGCGGCTACTATCAGCTTACCCAGGCCGAGGGCACCAGTCCTACGGTTCAGCAGTATCGGCTTGCCTACCGTAAGGGGTATTATATGGAAGACTCCAAGGAGATACTCCACTCCGTGCGCGTGAGCAGCTACGACAACTTTGTGTCAGGACGCTACTGCTGGCACAGCTGGTATTCGCAGGCCATTCCGCGAAACCTGTATTGGCCCACACAGGAGTATGTAGAGATGTTCCCCTGGTCGAATGGCGACCCCTTCGACTGGGACAAGGCCCACAGCTATGTCTATAACGACGATGGCAGCCTGAAGATGACCAGCCAGGGCACGCCCAATGCCAGTGCCCGTGGTCTGAACAGCATGTTCATGCGTGGCACCGAGTCGCAACTGTCGCAGCAGCTCATCAATGTGCAGCTCACCCGTGACCCGCGTCTCTACGAAGAGGTGATCTGCAATGGCGTGAAGAAGAACCTCGACTGGACCACCGGTGCCATGTCGGGCGACATCTGGGAACTGTGGGCCGGCGGCACTGATGCCCTGTCCGGTATCACCACCCAGACCGGTATGTTCGGCACGGGTTATGGGTACAACAAATATTATCTTGGTGACGGGACCAACTCCTCGGGCGACAATATCCGCTACCAGACCCAGTGGGTGTATCTCTCGCTCAACGAGATGTACCTCATGTATGCCGAGGCCAACCTCATGAAGTCGACTCCCGATATCCAGAAGGCCTGCGAGAATGTGGACGTGGTACGTGCCCGTGTGGGCCTCGGTACCCTGCGCCAGCGCGTCTTCAGCAACAAGGCCTATACTGATGCCGTATATACGGCACCCGTCAACAGCGGCAAGCTCTACGAGTCGACAGCACTGCTCGAAGAGATACTCCGTGAGCGTGCCTGCGAGCTCGGCCTGCAGAACGTGCGTTGGTTTGACATGGTGCGCTACCGTCGTACCGACTGGATGACCAAACAGCTGCATGCCCTGGAGATGCACCGCCTCAAGCAGAATGCTTCCGGACAGTGGGTAGAGAGCGACACCCAGTGGTCTAACGGCGACAAGCTCACCGACAACTCATCTCGCCAGCCACACTATTTCACCTACAAGCGTGTGCCTATCGTGGCCAACAAGCGTGCCCTCTGGGGTGCCGATCCCGAGAGCAACGAGGTGCGCAAGTGGCTGCTCTCACCGCTGCCGCAGACCGAACTTAACAAGGGCTATGGACTGATTCAGAATCCAGGCTGGTAATTATTTTAATATTCAACGCATTGAAATATGAAAAGTAAGAATATCATCATGCTCACCCTCATGGCAGGTGCCTGCCTGCCGGTCATGGCGCAGTACGATATCATAGATTCTGTATCCTTCAAGTCGCAGCAGGTCAATGTCGGTGCCAATCGCGATTTCACCCGCGAGCAGTCGTCGGCCGCCGTCTCGGTCATCACCAACAAGGATGTCAACCACCGTGGTGCCAGCAATATCGGCAACAACATCATCGGCCAGGGCAACGGTCTGGTGTCGTTGCAGGGTGCCGGTCTCTATCATGTGGCCAACCCCACGTTCTATGTCCGTGGCCTGCAGTCGCTGTCCACCAGTTCGCCGCTTATCCTCGTCGATGGTGTGGAGCGCAGCATCACTAATGTGGTGGCCGAAGATGTGGAGAGTGTGAGCATCCTCAAGGATGCCGCTGCCACAGCGCTCTATGGCTATAAGGGCATCAATGGTGCCATTCTCGTCACCACCAAGCATGGCCGGTACAACACCAAGACCATCAGGTTCTCGTATGACCACAACTTCAGTTATCTCACCGACAAGCCCAAGTTTGTGGATGCCTACACCTACGGCTCTGCCGTCAACGAGGCCCTGCGCAACGAGGGTTCTGCCACCATGGCCTACAGCGATGCCGTGCTGCAGTCGTACAAAGATGGCACCAATCCCCTCTATTTCCCCAACGTCAACTGGATGGACGAGACCTTCCGCAACATCAGCCATACCAACAAGTTCAACCTCGAGTTTACTGGTGGCACGCGCAATTTCCGTTATTTCACCAATGTGAACCTGGTGACCGACAAGGGCTTTATCAAGAATTTCGATTACAATGATGGCTATTCCACGCAAGACAAGTACACTCGTGCCACCCTGCGCAGCAACATGGATATCGACCTCACGCCCAAGACGCAGCTGCACACCCATCTGTTTGGTGTCCTCACCGAGCGCTCACAGCCCGGCAGCAAGGCCGATTTGTGGAACATGGTCTACACCGTTCCGGCCAACGCCTTTCCTGTTACTGCTGCAGATGGTGTGTGGGGTGGCAACGGCACCTACAGCACCAGCAACCCTGTGGCTCAGAGTGCCGGCGCAGCCTACTACAAGACCCATGAGCGTGCCCTCTATGCCGACATGGTGCTCAATCAAGACCTCTCTGCCATCACCGACGGCCTCTCGTTCCAGGCCCAGATTGGCTACGACACCTGGAGCCAGGTCTACGAAGACCACTCGCGTACCTATCGCTATGGCTCATACACCGTGTCGGGTTACAGCGGTGGCATCGTCGACCCGGCCAATGCCACGCTGACCATCGACGGGTCCGACTCACAGATGGGCACCGGTTCCGGCAACGAGTACTGGGTTCGCCATTTCATCTTCAATGCTGCACTCAACTACGACAAGTCGTTCGGCAAGCACGCCCTCTATAGCCAGTTGAAGTGGGACTGGGACTATAGCGACAATACCGGTGTCAACACCACTGTCTATCGCCAGAACTTCACCTCATGGACCCACTACGGCTACGACGACCGCTATCTGCTCGACCTGGCCCTTGTAGTCTCGGGCAGCTCGCGCCTCGCCCCGGGCACCAAGTGGGCCTTTGCCCCCACGCTGTCGGCCTCGTGGAACCTCCACAAGGAACAGTTCATGCAGTCGGTAGGCTGGGTCGACTTCCTCAAGCTGCGCGCCTCTGTGGGGCAGCTCCAGACCGACATCCTCCCCGGTGACAACATCTGGACCTACTACGAGCAGTTCTACACCATGGCCGGTGTCACCTATCCGTTCTATTCTTATGGCTCAGGCTTCGGCAATACCTATATCGCCCAAGCCAAGACGGTGAATCCTTCTCGCGAGAAGACCATGAAGTACAACGTAGGTCTCGATGCCACCCTCTTTGGTGGTCTCAACCTCTCGTTCGATTATTATATCCAGCACCGTTACGACAGCTGGGTGTCTACCGCCGGTCGTTACACCTCGGTGTTTGGTCTCACCACGCCTTATGAAAACCTCGGTGTGGTCGACAGCCACGGCTTTGAAGTGTCAGCCGACTACAGCAAGCAGGTGGGCCACTGGGCGTTCAATGTCGGCGGCACGCTCAACCTCAACAAGAACACCATCAAGGAGCAGGCCGAGGAGCCTCGCCTGTATTCCAATCTCGTGCGCACCGGACTGCCGCTCAGTCAGTTGTTTGGCTACCAGGCCCTCGGTTTCTTCCAGCAGTCTGACGACCAGAACGGCGACGGCATCATCACCGAGGCCGAGATGACGGCCTTGGGCTATCCCGTACAGACCTTCACCACCGTTAGACCGGGCGACGTGCGCTATGCGGATGTGAACGACGACCATCGCATCGATGCCAACGATGTTGCGGCCATCGGCCACAATACCGTGTGCCCCGAGCTCTACTACACCTTCCACCTTGGTACCGAATGGAAACGCCTGGGCATCACTGCCCACTTCCAGGGTGTGGGCCGTTATTCTGGTGTGATGAACACCAACGGTATGTACCGCTCGGCAGTCAGCACCAATACCCTGTCGCAGTATCTCTACGACAATAGCTGGTCGGCAGAGCGTGGCAACACCACCACAGCTCTGTTCCCCCGCCTGAGCACCACGGCCAATGCCAACAACGACCAGACCAGCACACTCAACCTCTTCGACCGCAGCTACTTCAAGCTGCGCAGCGTGGAACTCTATTACCATCTGCCCCAGAGCCTGCTCAAGTCCACCGGGTTCATCAGCCAGGCCAAGGTTTATGTGCGTGGGGTAGACCTCTTCACCTCCGACCATCTGCAACAGGGCTCGGCCGAGTCGTATGGAGCCGTGATGCCCCTCACCAGGAGTGTGCAGGTAGGTGCCTCGCTGACGTTTTAAACTATCCGCCCATTCTTAATCCTACAAGATATGAAAATGAACAAATCTATATTTGGAGCCGCTGTGGTCACGATGACGCTTCTCTCATGTGGCGACAAGATGGACTACAACGAATACACGGCCTTCGACCATGCTTATATCGACCGCAACTTCGAGTATGTGGGTGGTTTCATGACTACCATCTACAACTACCTCGACACCGACTTTGGCACCTTTAGCGGCGCCATGCTCTCCTCGGCTACCGATGAGTCGGTGTTCAGCCGTTCGGGCAACGCCATCGAAGACTTCTACAACGGTGCATGGAGTGCCGCCAACCCCCGACCCACCATCTGGTCGAGCGCCTGGGAAGGCATCACCTATTGTAATGAGTTTCTAGACAACTGGATGGGGCTCGACTTCCCGGAGTTTGCCATGAACAAAGACTACCAGAAGAAGCTCTTCCAGTATAACAACTACAAGTACGAGTGCCGCTGGGCCCGCGCCTATTTCTATTTCACCCTCGTGCGACAGTATGGTGGTGTGCCCCTGAAGGTACACAACACCACCGGTAGCGAGGAGGCCGCCCTGCCACGTGCCTCGGCCGATGCCATCTTCGACTTCATCGATGCCGAATGTGCCGACATCCAAGACAGCATAGTGAAAGACTATACCGACCTTGGCGACCTGGCCCTTGCATCTCCTGAGACCGGACGCGCCAACAAGTACACCGTGATGGCCCTGCGTGCCCAGGCAGCCCTCTACCATGCCAGCCCGCTGTTCAATCCCAACAACGATGCCACGCTGTGGTACAAGGCCGCCAAAGCCTGCCAGGCACTCATCGACAGTTGCGAGGCTGCGGGCAAGACGCTCGGCAAGACCTACAGCAACCTGTGGGCCACCGACTTCTATTCCAACACCGACGTCTATGGCGAAATCCTCTTCGCACGTCGCACGGCAGCCTCCCGCTCTTTCGAAAGCTACAACTTCCCCGTGGGCTATTCCAGTGGTCAGGGCGGCAACTGTCCCACCCAAGACCTGGTAGATGCCTACTGCATGACCAATGGCAAGGCCATCACCGAGGAGGGCAGCGGCTACGACCCTCAGAATCCGTATGCCAACCGCGACCCACGCTTGGCGATGACCATTGCACGCAATGGTGAAGTGTGGCCTGCCGACTTGGCCAAGACCACCCATGGCACCCTCGAGACCTATGTGGGCGGCTTCCACGGACGCCCCACCACCTCGTATGCCACGCCAACAAGCTATTATCTCAAGAAGTTCTGTAACGCCTCCCAGATCCTGCGGTCGGGCTACCAGACCACCAGCGCCCACGGCTGGCTCACCTTCCGCCTGGGGGCCGCCTACCTCGACTATGCCGAGGCGCTGTTCCAGTATTTCAAGGCGCAGGGCAACGCCAGCAGTGCAGCCGATGCAACCAACGAGGAGTTCACCCATTCGGCACGCGAGATGGCCAGCAAGACTCGACAGCGTGCCGGCATGCCCATCTTCAACATGGGACTGAGCAATGCCGACTTCTGGGCCAAGTACAAGAACGAACGACGTGTGGAGCTCGCCTTCGAGGGGCACCGCTTCTACGACGTGCGCCGCTGGAAAGAAGACGGTGACAAGTTCATGAATGTGCATGGCATGGAGATCACGCCGGTATATGCCGAAGACGGCACCACCATCCAGTCGCTCACCTACAACGTGGTGCCCATCACGCGTGGCGATGGCAAGTGGCAAGACAAATGGAACCTCTTCCCCATCTCCCAGACCGAGATCATGAAGTCGGGTGGGGCATTGAGCCAGAATCCGGGGTGGTAAGTCTGTGTATGTGCGCCGACAGGGGCGACGTGGTCTCTCCTGCCGGCTTCTACCATATCTTTATTAACAACTAAATTCTTAAATGATGAAAAAATCTACTTTATTGACCTTGGCGCTGGCCCTCACTACCGTAGCGGCCAACGCGGACGAGAAAGTTATCTATCAGGATAACTTTACCGACCAGGCTGCATCGCTGGCCAACTGGACCAACAGCCGCGGTGGTGCGGCAACCACTGCCACCTCTATTGCCAGTACCTCTGATGGCAACTACATCCAGTTTGGTAACGGCACGGCCAGTTTCAATGGCACCCGTTTCTCTTCCACCTGGGGCACCAAACCATGGGCAGATGTCACGCTGCCTGAGACCGGCTACACCATGGACTTCTCTTTCTGCTTTGCCAAGTTTGGCAACAACTCTTCGTCTGCTACGCAGCGCAACAACGAGATTGTTGTGCTTAACGCTACCGATGCCGAGACGGCCAAGACCACGTTCCCGACCAATTACTACGGTAATGCCAAGGATGTGTTCCCCGGCTATCTCTTCAAGTTGACGCAGAGTCTCAATTCTGGCGGTGTGGCAACGTCGCAGACCGGCACCTGCTATTTCCTCATCAACAACGAGACCGACTCTGTCAACATCGCTGCGGCCACCTGGTACAAGGTAAAGCTCACCGTGGTAGACAAGACCGTCAGCTACAACATCGTCGATATCAGCGACACACCGCTCAAGAGCGGCAGCTACACCCTGGCCGACGGCGTTGACTCACGCGCCGGTGGCATTGCCCACTATCAGGCACGCTATCTCGGTATCACCCAGTTCATGAACGTCAAGCTGTCTTATATGTCTGATGAGGACGTGGCCAACAAGCCCACCGTGCTGCTGAGTCAGGTCAAGGGCAACGACCGCGTGTATAAGGCTACCTTTGCCGAGGGCGAGACCCTGCATCACATCCTCCCCGGTGGCGAAGAGCAGGTGCTCGACTACTGGGATGCCGAGGACGAGGTGACGGGCAATCCCGGCACTGCCACCCTCACCGTCACCCAGTCGGGCACGCTGAAGGTATGGACTACCAAGAATGCAGCAATATCACCCACGGTAGAGATTGCCGTGACCACAGGTGTCATCAAGCTCGTAGACCCTGTGGCCTCCATCGCATCTGTAGAAGAGGGCTTTGCCAAGACCTACACCGTGTCTGTCGACAACTCGCAGGTGTTGCTCACACCGACGGTTGCGCTGACCTATGTCATCAACTACAGCGACGGTACCAGCGAGAGCGGCGAGATGCAGAACGGTGGGCAGCTCAGGCTGGCCAAAGCCGGCACGTTGGTGGTGACGGCCAACACCATTCCTGTGAACGGCGTGGAGTATTACGACCGCAGCTCCATCACCGTGGAGAACGATGTGGAGTATGTGGTGGCCAAGGAAGTGGTGTACCACAACTGGACGGGCGAGCAGCTGGCTGCCACCGGCAAGTACACCAAGGTAGACTGGACGGATACCAACACCTCACACTGGTCGGGCAAGTGGATGAACGCCTACACCACCGAGACCAAGGACGAGGCCGGCAACGCCACAGGCATCTGGTGGAAGGCTCCCAGTCAGGTATTTACTACGGTGGAAGAGGCCAACAAGTATATTCAGGTGTATGTGCTCAACAACGATGCCGACGGTGTTAACTACGCCAGCGAGCTGCTGCCCCTCATCCCCAACAAGGCACGTGCCAACGTGGCCGTGCTCGTAGAGGAGGGTATCTTTGTGAACGGTACTACCTACAACAACCTGGAGATAACCTTCGACCCGCAGTATGTGACCGACAACCCAGCCAAGCCCAACTTCATCGAGATCAAGATGGTGGGCAGCTACGACCGTTACGACAAGCAGCCGGGTTGCCACAGCACTGTGATCCGCAAGACCGACGACACCACGTTCACACTCTATCGTTTCGATACGGCCATCAACAGCGCACGTGTGTTCACCTACAAGGGCTTCACGCCCAACTCCTCAACAGGTGTGAACACGGTGAACGCAGCTGCACCTACTAACGCCGACGCACCGGTGTACAATCTCAGCGGTATGCGTGTAGACAAAGCCAACCTCACCAAGGGTATCTACATCCAGAACGGCAAGAAGTTTGTAGTGAAGTAATCTCTTTGCCCGACGCTGACATGCTAGCCCCCTTTCCCGCGCGGAAAGGGGGCTTTTGAGGATACGCTCGGCATGAGCATTGTTGCTCCCTTTGAAGGTAGTGACAGAACTACATGAAAACAACCTCTGTCCATGCTATGGCAGAACAAGTCGCTTGACCTTGTTGCTGTTTCCGTTTCATCCGACCATCGCGCAGCGATGCTTCGTATGAATAGAATGCGTAGGTTCAGGTTTCTTTGAGTGTTATCCGTTGTTTGTAAAATAGTCCTGTTGAGAAGTCTACGGGCGATATACCGGCCTGACAGGCTGCGGGAAGATTATGACGTAAAATAGTATTATTTCCCTCTTTTTTACTGATTCCATTAAACTCCCACAAAGCAATGAATCAACATCATGACGACCTCGCGACATCTTTAACCTCTCCAGAGGCAACAGGGTAGAAATTAAGGGTCAACCGATAATTGGAGTGACGTGGTTGGCATGTCGTTAAAATCTTTGCGAGGGCATCGGATGATGGGATGTGTTGTTGCAAGACCTTCCTCGACACTGCACGACTTGTTGCGAAGATAACAGGCTATATTCATTCTCGATTTTATCACTCCAAATATCAGAAGACCCGAAATTAATCATTACCTATACCTATGTAGATGTATATACCTTAACAAATATTAATGGTGATGGCTTGTTTAAATAAAATAATTGTTATAAATTTGCCATTAACTAATTATTGACAATTTAAGTGTAATTTAACTATTGTGCCTTTGAAAACAGAAGTAAAGTCTTTAATCTATGGCGGTCTATCGAAGTTGTTCAAACACAATTTTATTGTTGACTTTTATAGCCAAGGCGGAATTTGTTTTGCAGATAGAGATAATCAAATTCTCGTGAATTATGACGGTAATATATTTAAGTGTACAACAATTTGTAATTTTGGTGAGGAAAACACATTAGGATATTTAGATACTAATACAGGACTGATAAATTGGAATAAAAAAAGGATTGAATATCTTTACCATGACTCTATAGCTGAGATATGTCAAAATTGTCGAATGTTACCTTCTTGTGGAGGATTCTGTAAAAAGAAAATAGCGGCTAAAGAAGATTCTACCTGTTTCTTAACAGCGTCTAATTTTTCTATGGAAGAGTATTGTTTGACCCAATTCTATATCAATTTAGTCAAACAGCAGTATGTTAAGTCTGAATAGAAGTTTTCATCTTTTCTGGCTCTATAACGAATCGAGTGGGTAATCCATCTTTAGCCCCCCCGTTACGAAAT
>CAZBQA010000009.1:42842-68471 GCA_964493905.1 uncultured Prevotella sp. | reverse complement strand
TCCCGCTTCAGGTCTTCGTATGTCGGTTGCTTTTCCATACTACAAAGATACTGAATTTTAGCGAGTTAGCCAAACTTTTGGAACAGTTTTTTCCTTATGTCCGCCATTATTTTCGTCCTTGGTTTCAGGCAGGCGAAACCAAGGACGAGAGAAATGACGTTTACAATAAGTCCCAATAACTAATGCTATCTTGTGTCTCAAACCACTTATTGCTGGTTCTCTTTCGGGCTTTCACTTTTTCACCATTGACAATATGCGTTTTGCCAGTTTGCTCCAATCTTTCAATACCGAAAGAAAGTAGATATTGCTTGACAGCCGGGTATTCATCAATATTATAATACTGTGATGGAAATGTTGCTATAAGCCAAAGTTCTGCCCACTCATAAGCATACCGTTTAATATCCCTGCCTCGAAGAATCGGTCGAATAAGTTCTTCCGTTCTTTGGCATTCTTTGGCATCCTTACAATTCGCAAGTATTTCATTACGTTTTGCTGTGTCGATGATAAAGGCTTCATTGCACCCTGTCAGTACACCACGATAGATGTTTATATTCCAATCTCTCAATGGCGTCCCAACAGCTTCTATCTTACGCTTGATGTTTTGCTCAATAGGCGAAAGTACCACCCAACTGTCAGACGAGCCAAAGTCGCAAACGGAGTGTTGCTGCTGCACAAAATCGCTCATTAGTTTTCTGCCAATCTTTTGAGTCTAATAAACCGTGCAAGGGTATTCCTATCAACTTTGCAAATCTTCGCTATTTTTCGCAGGGATGTGCCATTCTTCAACAACTCTGATATGAGAACTTCCTTTCCTGAAAGTTTGTATTTGTCGGGGAAACTTTTGCGACCTTTAGGGCGACCAAGTACAATACCCTCAGCCTTCTTCCTCGCCAAAGCCTCTTTTGTGCGTTGGCTAATAAGGTTACGCTCAATCTCTGCCGATAGTCCAAATGCAAAAGCGAGAACTTTGCTCTGAAAATCATCCCCAAGGCGATAATTGTCTTTGATAGTCCAGACTCTACATTCCTTAGTCATGCAGATGTTTAATATCTCCATAATCATAAAGAGATTCCTGCCAAGACGTGATAGCTCGCTACAAATAATAATATCGTCCTTGTTTATTTTCTTCAACAGATTTCCCAGCTGTCGTTTGGTATAGTTCTTTGTTCCGCTAATGGTCTCTTCAATCCAGTCGTCAATTGAAAGATTTTGATGTTCACAAAAGTTGCTAATTTCGAAGCGTTGATTTTCCACTGTTTGCTTATCGCTACTTACTCTAATATATCCGTAAATCATATTTGTATGTGTGATAGTTATTACTTTCACGAATTCAAACGAATATTGTAATAAAAGAAATGCAATAAGTTTTCTAAGACAATGAAGTTTTTGGATTGTAATAAAGGGTGTAAATCACATAACTTGTTGATTTACACCCTTATTTGCGGAGAGAGAGGGATTCGAACCCCCGGTGCCTCTCAGCACGGCGGTTTTCAAGACCGCTGTAATCGACCACTCTACCATCTCTCCAATCTATCCTTGTGGATAGGCTTTGGTCTTAAAGCGGTGCAAAGGTAATGTTTTTTTTTGTATTGCTGAAAAATGAGGAAAGAAAATCGGTAAGGTTAATATTTATTAACAACTAAGGCTTCGTTTGCCTTAATAAAAAGAGGTAATTTTGCATGTCCTTGTAATGACACGGCTCGAAATGGAAAACAACGAAGTGGAGACAATATGCGTTTGGCATGTCTCCGGGCTCAACTGAAGTGTGTCCGAGTCCATTAAGGAATGTTCAGACCCATTAAGGAGAGTCCGAGTCCATTAAGGAATGTTTGGACCCATTAAGGAGCATCCAGGCTTTGTTGAAGAGTGTTCGGACCCCGTTGAATATTGAAGTAAGGGGGGGGCGATGTAGAATCAACTGTCGTCAGATGGAAGGTGACTTTGCGCATAGGTTGACGGAGGCGGACATTCTGCCATGGACTGAGGGACGAGCAGTACGAAGACTGAAGCAGACACGATTCTCTAGCGTCCATGGGATGCAAGGCAACGGAAAACGAATAATAATATAACATGATATATCCCAAAAACTTTGAGTCGAAAATCGGATTCGACGAGATTAGAAGTCAACTGAAGGCTGGCTGTCTGTCTACCTTGGGCAAGAGTCTGGTAGACGAGTTGGCTTTTGTCACAGACGTCTCGCAGGTGAACACCTGGATGGAGGAGATTCG
This sequence comes from uncultured Prevotella sp., assembly GCA_964493905.1. Taxonomy (GTDB): domain Bacteria; phylum Bacteroidota; class Bacteroidia; order Bacteroidales; family Bacteroidaceae; genus Prevotella. The sequence goes on along the minus strand of CAZBQA010000009.1, from coordinate 66,243 downwards.
CGAGATGCGGCGCATTGGTGATGAAGGCGAGGATTTTCCTTTGTCTTATTTCTTCGACGTGCGCGAGAGTGTGAAGCGTGTGCGGTTAGAAGGCACTTGGATGGAGGAGCAAGAACTCTTTGACCTAAGGCGTTCGCTGAAGACCATCGAAGAGCTTGTTAGTTTTCTGTATCGTGGTGAGAACCTCGATGACATACCCCGTTGGGATTACCCCGCCTTGCACGACTTGGCCGATGGCATAGCCACCTTTCCCACGTTGATTCAGCAGATAGACCAGATTATCGACAAGTTTGGCCATATCCGCGACAATGCCTCACCCGAATTGCTGAACATCCGTCGGGAGCTGGCGCGCACGGAGAGTTCCATCTCGCGCATTCTCAACGGCATACTACATGCCGCCCAGAGTGAGGGCGTGGTAGAGAAAGATGTCACGCCGACCATGCGCGATGGCAGGCTGGTGATACCTGTGGCCCCTGCGCTGAAACGCAAGATTTCGGGTATCGTACATGACGAGAGTGCCACCGGGCGCACGGTGTTCATCGAACCCACTGAGGTGGTGGAGGCCAACAACAAGATACGCGAACTGGAGAGCGAGGAGCGGCATGAGATCATCCGTATCTTAACGAAGATGGCTGCACGCATCCGTCCTCATGTACGCGAGATTCTCGACTCTTACCATTTCCTGGCACAGATAGACCTCATCCAGGCCAAGGCCAAGATGGCAGCTGTCATGAATGCCTATGAGCCCGAGTTGGCCGACCATCCCTATATCGACTTTATCAGGGCGCGCCATCCGCTGCTGGAGGCGCATCTCAAAGAAGGACAGGGCATTGTACCGCTGGACATCATGCTGACGCCCGAGAAACACATCCTGATCATCTCCGGCCCCAATGCCGGCGGTAAGTCGGTCTGTCTCAAGACGGTAGGTCTGTTGCAGTATATGCTTCAGTCGGGGCTCAGCATCCCTGTTGATGCCCGAAGCCGATGCGGAGTGTTCGACGACATCATGATCGACATCGGCGACGAACAGAGCCTGGAGAGCGACCTGAGTACCTATTCTTCGCATTTACAGAATATGAAGAGCATGATGCGTCAGGCCAGCGCACGTACCTTGATCCTCATCGACGAGTTTGGTACGGGCACTGAGCCGCAGATCGGCGGTGCCATTGCCGAGAGCGTGCTCAACCAGTTTTGCAAGCGTGGTGCATGGGCCGTCATCACCACGCACTACCAGAACCTAAAACACTTTGCCGACAGTCACGATGGTGTGGCCAATGGTGCCATGCTCTACGACCGTCACGAGATGCGACCATTGTTTCAGTTGGCCATCGGTCGACCGGGCAGTTCGTTTGCCATCGAGATAGCCCGCAAGATTGGACTGCCCGAGGAGGTGATTGCCGAGGCATCCGACATCGTGGGCTCCGACTATATCCAGAGCGAAAAATACCTACAGGACATCGTGCGTGACAAGCGTTACTGGGAACAAAAACGACAGACTATACACCAGCAGGAGAAAGACCTGCAGAAACGCATCGAGCGTTACGAGAACGACATCACCGAGCTGGAGAAACAACGCAAGGAGATCTTGGGCAAGGCCAAGCTCGAGGCAGAGGAGATGCTCAAAGAGAGCAACAAGCGCATAGAGAATGCCATCCGCGAGATCAGGGAGCAGCAGGCCGAAAAAGAAGAGACAAGGAAGATCAGGGCTGAACTCGAACAGTTTAAGCAGCAGGTAGAGCAGGACGATTGGAAAAAAGAGCGTAAGGGTGGTAGTGGCATTCTGTCGGATGAAGACTTCCAGCGCAAGGTGGCTCAGATCCAGGCTCGTAAGCAGCGGCATGAGGAGCGTAAGAAGAATCGCAAGGCCGACGAGCAGAAGGCGGCCGATGCCCTGCGTCAGGCAGCAACCAAGGCTGCTGACCACCGTGACCGCGCCATCACCGTGGGTGATAAGGTCAGGATGAAAGGCCTGAAGTCGGAGGGCAGGGTAGAGGGCCTCGATGGCAAGATGGCCACTGTGATATTCGGTGACATGAAAACCAAGCTCCCTTTGTCGCGCCTGGAACTCCTCGTCCCCAACACTGATGGCACAGCACAGGATGGTCCCGCAAAATCGAAGATGGATGAGCTCAAGGAGGGACTGCAAGGCTACAAAATCTCGCATGTCACCCAGGACACCATCGCCGACCATCGCAAGAATTTCAAGCAAGACCTCGACCTTCGCGGCATGCGTGGCGACGAGGCCCTGCAGGCCGTGCAATACTTCATCGACGATGCCATCCTCATGGGCATGCCTCGGGTGAGGATCCTGCACGGTAAGGGCAATGGCATCCTCAGACAACTCATTCGTCAATATCTTTCATCAGAACCCAATGTAACAGCTTATCGTGACGAACACGTGCAGTTTGGTGGGTCAGGCATCACCGTAATCGATATTGGGTAGACAATTATTTTCGGCATTTTCTTGGTGGTATCATCCATTGTTAGTACATTTGCAACAAATGTAACCTGCAATATAGCATAAAACCAGCCTTGTTGTGAGGCCATGAACGAAAACAATTATGGAAGGAATATTCAGAGATGAGATAGAGTTGGAGCGTATGGACAAGTTCTTCTGTGACGAGATGGGACGACAGGTGCACCGCTATATCAAAGCCATGCATGGCTCATTAGCCATGCTCGAAAAATTGGAAGCGCGTCTGTGCCAACTTACCATTCCAGAGCGCGAAGTGGCATTGGCCAAGTACATAGACCTCAACCGTAATGTGGTGAAGAATATGGACTGGCGTATGCTTGTTGCCCGTTCTATGGCCAATTTCTGCGACTCATACGACTATTTCTGCGTCATGCACACTGACGAAGCCACTATGGATTTCTATGTGGAGCGTATGCAGGCCAAATATGTGCGCTTTCACGAAGTCTTCGAGTCAGACGGTAAGTTTGGTATCAAGGATCATGAAGGCAACATCCTTATTTCTGCCCAGTATGAGTTTGTACGTACACCATACGTCTATGTCGACGATTTGCTGACTATGCCTATTATCGTCGAGAAGAATGGCAAGATGGGTCTTGTGTTGCCTGACGGCAAGGATACCTTAGTGGTACCTTTCGAATACGACGACATCTCGTTGCGCGACGAGGAGCCTTGGTTTGAATTGCACAAGAACGGCAAGATTACGTTATGGCCCATGGGCTGACGTCAACGCCGTCTACACAAGCATACATAGATAAAATGGTATTAGTTTGAAAAAGATTATCTTGTTGTTTGCAACCTTCGTGTTGTGGGCAGTTGTATTCATCATCCAGAAGCCAGTGTTTCTGCTCAGCTATACGGGAGGATTGGCACAGGCTTTTAGCGTGATGCGTCACGGTCTGCCTCTCGACTTTTCGTTGGCGGGCTACCTTTCTGCCGTTACCGGCCTGTTGCTGCTGTTGAGTTCGCTCCCCATGCGGTGGTTGCACGGTCTACGTGCTACGAAGGTCTGTTCGGTCATCCATCGGGGTTGGATCATCGTAGCCTCAGTAGTTGTTTCTTTGGCGTTCGTGGCCAACCTCGGCCTGTATGGCTACTGGCGTTTCCCGCTCGATGCTACCCCTGTGTTCTTCATCACCTCGTCGCCCAAGGATGCCTTGGCCAGTGTGGAGTGGTGGCAGCTCGTGGCCGGGCTGGCCGCCATAGCAGGTTCTTCGGCTGCCATCGTCCTCCTGTTCCGCTTACTTTTCTCCTTTTTCCGGCGCGATGCCTTCCAGGCCCTGCGCGTCAGGGCTACCTTGCTGTTGCTGTTGTGTGTCGCAGCCTTGTTCTTGCCCATCCGCGGTGGTGTGACCGTCTCATCGATGAATACCGGCAAGGCCTATTTCTCTGAGAATCAGCTATTGAATCATGCTGCGGTAAATCCTTTGTTCTCTTTCATGGAGAGCTTGTCACATCAGGGTAACTTGGCCAGTCAGTATCGCTTCATGGATGACAGGGAGGCCCATCGCCTCTTTGACCAACTGTCGGCCCCCACCGTTGCCACAGCTGACAGCTTGCACCAACAAGTGCTCGACACCGCCTCACCCGACATCTACCTCCTTATCCTCGAAAGCTTTTCAGACACGCTGACCCGTCAGTCCGGCGTCACTCCTCACCTCAATCGTCTGAAGCGAGAGGGTATCTGGTTCTCCAATTTCTATGCCAACAGTTTCCGTACCGACCGGGGGCTGGTGGCCATCCTGCAAGGCTATCCCTCGCCGGCCACTGTCAGCCTGATGAAAAACCCACGCCTGACGGCTAGTCTGCCCTCTGTGTCGCGTCATCTGGCCGACAATGGCTACGACCTCCGATATTACTACGGCGGTGATGCTGACTTCACCAACATGCGGTCGTTTCTCGTCAACCAAGGCTTCGACAACATCACCGAAGATGTCGACTTCCCCGTGACCGACCGACTGAGCAAGTGGGGTGTGCCCGACCATCTGGTGTTTAAGCGAGTGGAGACCGACCTGGCCCATGGCCGTGGCCATAGGCCCATGTTCACCGTCATCCAGACATCCAGCTCACACGAGCCCTTCGACGTGCCCTACCATCGCCTTGGCAACAAAATCCTCAATGCCTTTGCCTATACCGACAGCTGCGTGGGATGTTTTGTTGACTGGCTGAAACGGTCGGGACGTTGGCAGCATTCGCTCGTCGTCGTGGTGCCCGACCATCTGGGGGCATGGCCCGAGGTTATCGACAACTTCAAGCCCTGGCGCTTTCACATCCCCATGATTTGGACGGGTGGCGCCGTGCTGCGTCCAATGGTGGTCAACACTTTCGCTTCCCAACAAGATTTGGCTGCCACGCTGATGGGACAGTTGGTTGCCTCGCCTAAGAAGTGGGCGTTCAGCAAGGATATTTTTCATGCTACCACGTCACACTATGCGTTCTTCATGATGAACGACGGTTTTGGACTTGTAAATGATAGTGCAGCCGTGGTCTTCGATAACAAGCTCGGTAGGGTGGTCTACCGCAGCGGAAAGGCCAGCGACCGGCAGCTGGGCTATGGCAAGGCCGTCACCCAGCTTATCTTCGACGATATGGCCAGCCATTGACACAGCCGACAAACCTCTAAACACAGTAATGATGCTCGATACGACACTCTCCATTCTCCCGACCCTTATCCAATGGGACACCCAGGTCTTTCTGGCCGTCAATGGCTGTCACCATCCTTTCTTCGACAGTTTTATGGAGATGTATAGCGACCGTTTTTTCTGGCTGCCGCTCTATCTGAGCATCGCCTTCGCGGTGTATCGCCAATTTCAATGGAAGGCAGCCGTTCTCTTTTTGCTCTTGGCGCTCCTGCTGCTCACCGTCAACGATCAGCTATGCTCCTCCGTCTTCCGCTCTGCCTTCGCCCGCATGCGTCCCAGCAATCCCGACAATCCCCTGTCGGCCGTGGTCCATATTGTCGATGGCTACCGGGGTGGGCGCTTTGGCTTTCCATCGGCCCACGCGGCCAACAGCTGGGGACTGGCCACCCTTGTCAGTCTCACCTTCCGGCGTCGACTGCTGATGGTGATGATGCTGGCGTGGGCGACGGTGATGTGCTATTCGCGTATGTACCTTGGCGTACATTATTTTGGTGACGTGCTGTGTGGCGCTTTGTTGGGCTCGCTCACTGCCAGCCTGTTTTACTTTGTGTTCCAACATAAGTTACGCCCATTGGCCGACCGCCTCAAACTGACCACCGTACCAGCCCCTTGGCTGGCCTTGCCCGTTGCGGTGTGTGGTATCGAACTGGCCGTCATGCTGCTGGTGTCGCTGTTTGTCATTTTGTAAATAAAAGCTAGTCTATGGAAATCCAACCCATCGCCCATTTTCATTCTCCCTTCACCTCCAAGTTTGGCATTCCCAAGCAGAGCGGACTTGTTGCCGAGTTGCCGGGTACCATCGTCTTCGTCTCCTCACAGCGCAATGCCGATGCCTTGCGTGGCATCGACGATTTCGACTACCTGTGGCTCATCTGGGAGTTCTCGGCCAACAAGCACGGTGCCACCAGTCCGGTGGTGCGTCCTCCGGTCCTTGGCGGCAATGTGCGTGTGGGAGTCTTTGCCAGTCGATCGCCCTTCCGCCCCAATCCGCTGGGACTGTCGTCTGTAAGGCTTGATCGCGTGGAGTGGGAGGGGGCCGATGGTCCTGTCATCCACGTCACAGGCGCCGACCTCATGGACGGCACGCCCATCTACGACATCAAGCCCTACGTGGTCTATGCCGACAGTCACCCGGAGGCACGTTCTGGCTTTGTCGACCATCATCCCATCCAGCGTCTAGAAGTGGAGCTTCCCGAGGGCATCGAGGCTTTCTTCGATGCGCAACAACTGGCCGCATTGCGAAAGACCCTTGCGCTCGACCCTCGTCCTCACTACCATCAAGACGAACAGAAGGTTTATGGCATGCCTTTCGGCGGCTACGACATCCATTTTCTGGTCACCGCCCAGGGGGTGCTCCGCGTCCTTCCGTTAACCTGACTATCAGGATGCTGCACTCGTAGAGCAGCCAGATGGGCAACGACACCACCGTCAGCGTGAACACATCTCCTGTGGGGGTGATGATGGCGGCCACTGTCACGATGATCACCAGTGCCTGACGCCAGTAGTGTTGCATCCATCGCGATTTTAGCACTCCGAACAAGGCCAGAAGCCAGCTGATGACGGGTATCTCAAACAATATGCCGAAGACAAGGGTCATCATCAGCAGCGTATCCATATACGATTGCAATGTAAGCATGTTGCTTACCGCCGCACTCACTTGATAGGTGCCCAGAAAACGCACGGTGAGCGGAAAGATGATGAAATAATTGACCAGCATTCCCACGACGAACATCACATATCCGCTGGCTACGATTCGGAGTGCATAGCGTTTCTCGCGGTGATAGAGTGCCGGTGCTACAAACCGATATAAGACATAGAGTATATAAGGTGAGGCGCAGATGAGGCCGAAGGTCAGGGCGGTCTTGACGTGAATCATAAACTGCTCGGTCAGTCCGACATTCACCAAGTGCAACTCGAACGGTGCGGCATGCATCCATCGGTAGGTGATGAAGTCGCACTGGCTGGGAGCTAGCACGATGGTAAAGAGTTCTTCCTTGAAATAGAAGGCCATCGCGCCACTCACGACACACACCAAAAGTATCTTGATGATGCTTGTCTTCAGCACGTCAAGGTGTTCCCAGAACGAGAGGTTTTCTTCTTGCTTCGTCATGGCAACGTAATGCAGGGGGCTATTGTGCGTCTTTATCCGCTTTCTTAACCTCCTCTTTGGTGTCCTTTTTCTTGTCGTCCACTGTCAGGTCTTTCTCTATTTCGTTCATGCCTTCCTTGAAACTCTTCACGCCTTTACCCAGGCCTTTCATCAGTTCAGGAATTTTCTTCCCGCCAAAAAGCAAGAGGATGATGAGGACGATGACAATGAGTTCAGTAGTGCTCAATCCAAACATATCAAGTTAAATTTTAAGGTTGTTACAATAGTTCTTACAGTTGCAAAATTAGAAAAAATAATCGAATAACAATCTGTTGATACCATTATTTTATGCCATAGATCGTTAGTTTGAAAGGATCATCTTCATTTTTTTATGATAAGGCTAAGGTGGTCTTCTGTTTTTTTCGTATGTTTGCAAAATCAATGTACAAACTTTCAATTCAAAACCATGATAAATAAAATGATGACAGCAGCGTTGCTGGCAATGGCAGTCGCCACCATGCACGCCCAGGAGACCATTCCACTGCCCGTGGCAGACAAGAGTAATCCCATGACGCTCATGCAAGCCCTGCAGCAGCGTCACTCGCAGCGGGCGTTTGCAGCCGACAGGCCGCTCGGTGACGACACGATGTCGCAACTGCTATGGGCCGCATGCGGTGTCAACCGTCCTGAAAGCAAGAAAATCACGGCACCATCGGCCATTAATGCGCAGGACATCCAGATCTATGTATGTCGTGTCGATGGGGCGTATCTCTATGAGCCACTCGCCCATCAACTGCGCAAGATTACAGACAAAGATTTGCGGCAGTTGGTTGCTGGTCGACAGAAAGCCATGGCCGATGCCCCAGCATTCCTTTTGTTGGTCTCCGACCAGCGTAAGTTTGGCGGTGGCAGCACCAACGGTTCGCTGTTGTCGGGTGCGATGGATGCCGGTTATGTCTCACAGAACATCTGTCTGGCGTGCACAGCGCTGGGCCTGGCCACCGTGCCACGTGCCTCGATGGACAAGGAACAGCTGAAAAGCGCACTGGGCCTCGACGGCCAGCAGGTGCCGATGATCAACCATCCCGTGGGCTATCCGGCCGAGCCATAGCTCATTGGGCAAGGGCACAAAGTCCCGACCTTCTTGGGTTGGGGCTTTTTCCCATTTGTCAATGCTGTCGCTGATGGGCTGCATCTGGTATATTCCGCAAACTCTACACCGAGGGTGACCACTGTCCCAGTCCCCCTTTCCCAAGATGATGTCTTCTGGAAGCTCTTGCTGCAAGCCTTTGGCAATGGTGCAAATGCTTGGCTGACCCAATAGCCGTTGCGACTGTGTGTCGACACATAACCACTAACACTACAGCAGAGTTCCTGCGTTGTGCGGTTAAAAACGCTATCGTATGAAAGATTTTGCAGAAAAGAGTTGGATGTATCATATTTTATTACTATTTTTGTCATGCCATGTAGATGAATTACAGCTTTCTTTCGCACAATTAAGTTAAGTGTTCCTTAATATGGCAAACATCTGCAAGCAGAGCAATGAAGATTTACTTTCGGATTGCGAGTGCAGCAGGACTTATGAAAAAACATTGGCAACTTTTTGTTGTTCAGAAACTTATGAATAAATAACTAAAGACCTACGGAACTAACGATGATTACCAAACTCATGAAGACTCACCATTGTCTGTTATTGCTGGCAGGCTTGCTTTAATCTCCTGACCTTCTCATCCTGCGATGACAACGGAGAAGGTCTCAGTGCCGACATCAACACCCCCATCACCGGCTACTGGCAAATAGCCGGCACCAGCATCGACAACGGTGCCGACATTAATGGCGACGGGACCGTAGAGGGCATTATGGTACACGACGACGGTACCATCACCGAATGGCAATACGTCGAGTCGGCTATAGAGCCCTTTAAGATAGGCTACAAGACTGGCACGTGGACCGTCAGTGGCAACCACTACGAGCTGCGGCTGAGCAAGGGCAACGGCAATTTCTATACCGTCACCGTGGCTGGCAACGACAACGATAAGATGTACCTTGCCTACCAGGGAAAGACATCGGTCATACCTTTCTATCGCCTGCAGCATCTCCCCGGCGACGGCGACAGCATGATGGAGATGATGGCTCAGATGAAGTTTGCGGGCATACAGATGAGCGACGTCGCAGGTTACTGGGTGCTCACGGATCATGACCACCCGAATGGCGTTGGCGGAGGCATCTACATTGATGGGCAAGGAAACGTGTCAACAGTCACAAAGATGTTCGGTGTGTACAATTACAACTCTGTAGACTATCACTCCGGCACGGTGAGCACAAAGGATGGTTTCCTCACTTTCCCTTACCAAAGCCGTGATTACTATCTTTATGGCATCGGCAAGGATATACTGTTGGCAACCATAGACGGACAAAATGTAGAGAAGTTCGTACGCAACGACATCCCCAGCGAGGTGACACGCATAGAGGAGATTGTCGGCAGCAAGGTGCCCGAACGTCTCACGGGCACATGGGAGACCACGCATGTCAAGGAAACAATCTCTGGAAGAATCGTAACCGACGAAGACATCACAACAGCCAACACCTGGGCCATGCAAATGTATCATAAGTTGGTCTTCGGCAGCAATCATGTTGTCCTCGAATATCGCAGTTATGACAACAACTATTATACCCCTTCTTATTTCATGGTTGACGGACAGGATCTGCTGACGAGCGCGTCACTCGACGGGCTGGTATCGTCGGAGCATGACTATGTTCTGGCGCGCCAAATCGACTTCATCTCCGACACAGAGATGACGCTGACAACCAACAACGGTGGTTCGCTCATAGAGGTTTACACCTATATACAGATACAATAGATGATGAAAAAGATATTTTTACTGCTCATCGCCATCCTTCCACTCGTGGCCATGGCACAGAACGACGACATGCATGTGTCCATCGAACCACATGCCGGCATGACCATCTCGAAGATGGACGGCAACGCACTGAACGGGTCGAAGACCTGGAAAACAGGCTGGACTGCCGGTGCCGGAGTAGAGATTCCGCTCTCGAGTTACTATTCTCTCACCACAGGTGTTGACTACAGTCTTATCGGCACGGGCTTCAAGGAAAGGAAAGAGAAATATTCGTCGTTAAAGTCACATATCAATGCCGCCTACGTCTCTGTACCCTTGCAGGTGAAGGCCTACTTCCCGCAGGTCAAGGGCCTCGCTGCTCACATAGGCGCCGAGATAGGGTTCCTCACCTCGGCCAAGGTACATGCCGAGACAACAAGCATCCGCACCATGGACATAGGTGATGGGATGTCCTCTTATTTCCTCTGGGAGAACTACAAGGCCAAGGAGAGTGAGGATGTCAGCAAACTGTTTCGCAATATCATCTACGACATACCCGTAGGTATGAGTTATGAGTGGCGCAACATCACGCTTAACGCCACCTACCGCTTCGAGATTCGCAAGGCCATCCACAACAATGCCTACAACTCCGGCTGGATGGCATTCCAGGAAGCCCTTACGGCACGCAACCACGCCATACTCGTTACACTCGGCTACAAGTTCAAGCTGTAGGCAACGACAGCCAGCGAATGTCGATGATGCCCTATGATTTCTTGTTGGTTGTAGAAATATTTATCATGAAAGAAACCTTGAAATAGGGGCTACAAACAACAAAAAGGGTTGGATGTATTAATAATAAGGTAAGGAAAAGTATCATAGAGCAACACAAGAGGGTGTGCCTATTCAGGCACACCCTCTTGTGATCTCGTTGGGATTCGAACCCAAGACCCACAGCTTAGAAGGCTGTTGCTCTAATCCAACTGAGCTACGAGACCGTCAGCTTCTTTTGCGAAAAGCGAGTGCAAAATTAATTATTTAATTCTGAACACTAAAATTTACCACGATTTACGGCGGCTATTTAACTGAAATTAACAGTGTGCAAGCGCTTGTCTCATTGGGGCGACGGATATATTGGTGTTAGTGCCAGAAAGTCTGTTTACTACATCGCCTAGAGCAGCATAGGTTTTAAAACAGGTCATTCGCAATCACGAACAAGCCTTAGCGTGGCTGCCATAGCGGTATGTTAATCTTGTCTGTACTGCCTCGAGGCAGGTAGAATGACCTCGCTACGCGTGCTGGTTCGGGTCGAAACAGATTCTGGTTCGACTTGAAGCAGCGTCTGTTTCGAGTCGAACGAAGTGCTGTTTCCACCCGAAGCAGAAACCAAGGCAGCAGCCCACGGTATGGCAGAGGAGGCTGACGGGCATACAAACGATGGTCTGGCGCCCGGCGATGAGGGAGCAGAACGCATAGCCAGGGGCAGCGGGGGAGCGCTTTCATGCCATGTCAGAAATGCGCTCGGGGAGCTGTCTACCTTCAAAAAAAACGTGCAACAGGCGTGGGTTGGTGATATTTTTATTATCTTTGCGCGCAAAAAGTAATGTATAATCTTAAAGCGTAGAAACATGAAACAGACAATTCTCGTGACGGGTGGAACCGGCTTCATCGGGTCGCACACGACCGTAGAACTACAGCAGGCAGGTTATGACGTGGTGATCGTCGACGACCTGTCGAACTCGAATATCAACGTGCTCGACGGCATCGAGAAGATCACAGGCATACGGCCGGCCTTCGAGCAGGTAGACCTCCGCGACATGGCAGCCACCGAGGCAGTGTTCCAGAAATACCCCCGCATCGAGGGCATCATCCATTTTGCGGCCAGCAAGGCTGTGGGCGAGAGCGTGGAGAAACCGTTGCTCTACTACCGCAACAACATCATCTCGCTGGTGAACCTGTTGGAGCTGATGCCGAAATATGATGTCAAGGGCATCATCTTCTCGTCGAGTTGCACCGTCTACGGCCAGCCCAAGCCCGAGAACCTGCCTGTTACCGAGGAGGCGCCCCACCAGAAGGCCACCTCGCCCTACGGCAACACCAAGGAGATCAACGAGCAGATTATCTACGACTACATCCATAGCGGTGCGCCCATCAAGAGCATCGTGCTGAGATATTTCAACCCCATCGGTGCCCATCCCTCGGCCCTGATTGGCGAGTTGCCCAACGGCGTGCCCAACAACCTCATCCCCTTCGTCACCCAGACGGCCATGGGCATCCGCAAGGAGCTCACCATCTTTGGCAACGACTACGACACGCCCGACGGCACCTGCATCCGCGATTACATCTATGTCGTTGACTTGGCCAAGGCCCATGTGGCAGCCATGGCACGCGTGCTGGGCGAGAGCGCCGAGAAGATCGACTACTTCAACATCGGTACCGGCAATGGCAACTCTACGCTCGAGATTGTAGAGACCTTCGAGAAGGCTACGGGTGTGAAGCTCAACTGGAAATACGGCCCACGCCGCGAGGGCGACATCGAGAAGATCTGGGGCGACGTCACCAAGGCCAATACCGTGCTGGGCTGGAAGGCCGAGGCCTCGCTCGACGATGTGCTGCGCTCGGCCTGGAAGTGGCAGGAGCGGTTGCGCGAGAACAACATCATGTAAGCCTACCATCCGAATACTCACCAAGAAGTAACCCACTATGAATCTGAAAGTACGTCTGGCACTGATGAATTTCCTCCAGTTTGCCGTCTGGGGCGCTTATCTCACGTGCATGGGCATCTACCTGAGCAACATCGGCATGGCCTCGCACATCGGCCCCTTCTTTGCCATGCAGGGCATCGTGTCGATCTTCATGCCTGCGCTGATGGGCATCGTGGCCGACCGCTGGGTGCCGGCCCAGCGGCTGCTGGGCTTCTGCCATCTGTTGGCTGGCCTGTTTATGTTCGGTGCCGCATGGTATGGCCACACCACCGGTGAGCAGGCCCAGTTTGGCATACTCTTCACCCTCTACTCGCTCAGCGTGGCCTTCTACATGCCCACGCTGGCCCTGAGCAACTCGGTGGCCTACACGGCGCTGACGCAGGCCGGCATGGACACGGTGAAGGACTTCCCGCCCATCCGCGTCTTCGGCACCATCGGCTTCATCTGCTCGATGTGGTTTGTCGACCTCATGGGCTTCAAGTCGAGCGAGCTGCAGTTTGTGGTGAGTGGCGTGCTGAGCGTGGTGCTCTTCATCTATACGTTCACCCTGCCGTCGTGCCCGGTGTCGGCCGACGACGACAAGAAATCGTTTGTCGATGCCTTCGGACTGCGTGCCTTCACCCTGTTCAGGCAGCGCAAGATGGCCATCTTCTTCATCTTCTCCATGCTGCTGGGTGTGAGTCTGCAGATTACCAACGGCTTCGCCACGCCGTTTATCGAGAGTTTCAGGAGTATTCCTGAGTATGCCGACACCTTCGGCGTGCAACATTCGGTGATTCTCTACTCGCTGTCGCAGGTGAGCGAGACGCTGTGCATCCTGATGATTCCCTTCTTCATGAAGCGCTATGGCATCAAGAACGTGATGCTCATCGCCATGTTTGCCTGGTTCCTGCGCTTCGGCTTGCTGGGTGCCGGCAATCCCGGTGCCGGCGTGTGGATGTTTGTGGCCTCGATGATCATCTACGGCGTGGCCTTCGACTTCTTCAATATCTCGGGCTCGCTGTTTGTCGACAACACCACCGACCCCAAGTTGCGGTCATCGGCCCAGGGCCTGTTCATGCTCATGACCAATGGCCTGGGTGCTACCATCGGTTCGTATGCCGCCCAGGCCGTGGTCAATGCCAACACCGTGGACGGTGTGACGCAGTGGCCTGCCTGCTGGTATGCCTTTGCGGGCTATGCACTGGTGGTGGGCGTGGCCTTTGCCCTGGTGTTCAGGCCCCGTAAAGAAGATGTAAGTGCAAGCTGATGGGAAGAGTAAGACTGATATTCAAGAGTGTGTCAGAGATTGTGGGCTCGCAGGATGTGGGCCTGCTCATACTGACCGACAGTGCCGAACAGCGGCAGGTGGCCGTGCCTTGCGACAGGATGGTGCTCAACGAGTTCTCGGTGAGGCTTGGCCATTCGTCGACGGCGCTCAAGCGACTGCCCGAGGCACTCTACAATCTCCTGCAATGGCAGACCGACCTGAAACTCGAGATTCTGATCGACTATCTTGACGAGGGCGTCTACCAGGCCATGCTCAGCAATGCCGAGACCTACGCCCCCGTGCCCATCCGTGCCAGCGACGCCATCCTGCTGTCGTATGTGAGCCACAACGACATACCCATCTATATGGACGAGAACCTCTACCTGCGGCAGAGCACCGTCTACGACAGTCAGTCGCCCGGCGTGGCCCTGCCCGTGAACACCATCAGCGATGAGATGTTGCAGAAGGCGCTCGACAAAGCCATCAAGGAGGAGGACTATGAGATGGCCTCGCACCTGCGCGACGAGATCAACCGCCGGCGCAGGCAGGGAAGCAAGGAGACTGAGAAGGACGACAGGGAGGTCGAGGAATGAAAGAGGCAAGATATTTCTATGTGCCCGATGCGGCCCTGGGCAGTGAGCTGCCTGAGGAGGAGGCCCAGCATGCCCTGCGTGTGCTGCGCCTCAAGAGTGGCGACGAGCTGTTTTTGATGGACGGCCAGGGCACCTTCTATGAGGCCGAGGTGACCCTTGCCTCTTCGAAGAAGTGTATGTACGCCATTCGTCGCACTATGCCCCAGCAGAAGACCTGGCACGGACAGATTCACCTGGCCATTGCCCCCACCAAGATGATGGAGCGCATGGAGTGGCTGGCCGAGAAGGCCACCGAGGTGGGGTTCGACACACTGACCTTCCTCGACTGCAAGTTCTCGGAACGCAAGACCATCAGGGTCGACCGCATCGACAAGATCGTGGTGTCGGCCGTGAAGCAGAGCCGCAAGGCCTGGAAACCCCGTGTGGAGGCCTTGACGGCTTTCAAGGACTTCATCGCCCGGGAGCGTCCCGGCCACAAATACATCGCCCATTGCTACGGGGAGGTGGAGCGCCGCGACCTCTATGCTGCGGTGGCACAGCTGCCGGCCGACGAGCCGGTGACGGTGCTCGTGGGACCGGAGGGCGATTTTTCGATAGATGAAGTGGAATGGGCCCTGGCCCATGGCTATGAGTCGGTGTCGCTGGGCAACAGCAGGTTGCGTACCGAGACGGCAGGACTGATGGCCGTGACGATGGTCCAGATTATCAAGCGAACAAAATGAAAAAGATTGTATTGTATCTGGTCGTCCTCCTGACGGCCGGACTTTCGTCGTGTACGGATAACGACTATGTGCAGGCCATACCTGGCGACAGCACCCTGCTGATGTCGATCAACACCGCCAAGGTGAGCGGTGCTGGTAGTCCGGTGATCCTCAAGACGATGCTGCACGTGTCGAACCTCGACAACACCGGTCTGGACCTCGCCTCCAAGCTCTATTTCTTTGAAGACGCCCCAGGCAACCTCGGCCTCTGCGCCCGTCTGTCTGACGACAGCAAGCTGACGGCAACGCTCGAGCGGCTTGGTCTGGAGGTGACCCAGAAGCGCGGCTACCGTTTTGCCGCCTTGAAGAACAACTGGGTGGTGGGCTACTCCGACCGTGCGGCGCTGATGATGGGGCCTGTGGTGCCGGCCGACCAGGAGGCCCTCATGGCGCGGATGGCCGGTTATCTCGACGCCAAGGACGACGAGGGTGTCAAGGGCACGCCCATGTACGACAAGCTCGACTCCATCGACGCGCCCATGGCGATGGTGTGCCAGGCGCAGGCCTTGCCCGACCAGTTTATCGCGCCCTTCACCCTCGGCGCGCCCAAGGACGCCGACGCCTCACAGGTGCTGGTTGCCGCCGAGATGGAGGTCAAGCAAGGATGCCTGTGGATCCATGGCGAGACGTTCTCGCTCAAGAAGAGCATCGACGAGGCCCTGAAGAAGGCCCGTGCCAGCTACCGTCCCATCAAGGGCACGTATGTGGATGCGATGTCGAGCACCGACGTGATGGGCCTCTTCATGAATGTCGACGGCAAGAAGTTCATCGAGCTGATGCGCCAGAACAAGGGCATCAGGGCAATGCTATCGGGTATCAATGCGGCCATCGACATGGACAATATCATCAAGAGCATCGACGGCGACATGGCCATCATCACCCCGCGGCTGGGCGACGAGACGCTGCAGCTGATGATGGCCGCCAAGCTGGGCAATGCCGACTGGCTGGCCGACGTAGACTACTGGAAGCAGAGTGTGCCGGCCGGTGGACACATCGGCGACTGGGGCAAAGACTGCTACTATTACACCGGTGACAACACCTCCTACTATTTTGGCGTGACCCACGACTGGCAGTATATGAGTGGCGGCAGCAAGGAGGCCGCACTCAACAGCATCAAGCCGTCGGCCCATCCGCTCGATGCCACCGTGCGCCGGCAGATCGAGGGCCAGAAGATGGCGATGGTGGTCAACCTCGCGGCCCTGCAAGGCGGTAAGGCCGAGGCCGTGACGGGGATGCTCAGGCCGCTCTTCGGTAATGTCAATACGATGGTTTACCTATTAAAATAAGGCAATGAATACGATTCGGATGGCTTCCGTCCTCCCGCAGGTCTTCGCCCAGCGCACAGACCTCAACTCGGAGATATGGGAGCAGGATGTCACCTTTGAGAAGGGACATGTGTATCTGGTGGAGGCCGACTCTGGACAAGGCAAGAGCACCTTCTGCAGTTATGTGGTGGGCTACCGCCACGACTACAGGGGTAGGGTGCTGTTCGACGACCGCGACACCCGCGACTTCAAGGTGCGCGACTGGGTGGAGACGCGGCGGAAGCACATCAGCCACTTGTTTCAAGAGCTGCGCCTCTTTCCGGAGCTGACGGCCATGGAGAACGTGCAGATCAAAAACAAGATCACCAACTACAAGAGCGAGACGCAGATCCGACAGTGGTTCGACATGCTCGGCATCGCCGACAAAGTCGACGCCAGGGTAGGGCTCATGTCGTTCGGACAGCAGCAGCGTGTGGCCATGATCCGCGCACTGGTGCAGCCCTTCGACTTCATCCTGGCCGACGAGCCCATCTCTCACCTCGACGACACCAATGCCAAGATCATGGGACAGATCATGATGGCCGAGGCACAGTCGCAGGGGGCAGGCGTGATTGTCACCAGCATTGGCAAGCATATCGACCTAAACTATGAAAGGACACTGAGGATATGAATCTGGTTTGGAAATTGCTGCGGCAGCACATCAGCATCCCGCAGTTCATCGGTTTCTTCTTTGCCAACCTCTTCGGCATGGTCATCGTGCTGCTGGGCTACCAGCTCTACCGCGACGTGATGCCGGTGTTCACGGCCGAAGACTCGTTCATGAAGAGCGACTATCTTATCATCAGCAAGAAGGTGGGCACGGCCAGTACTATCTCCGGACGCACAAATGCCTTCAGAGGAGCAGAGATCGACGATCTGGAGTATCAGACCTTTGTGTCGAAGGTGGGTGCCTTTACCTCTACGGAGTATAAGGTGGATGCCCACATGGGCGTGAATGGCACCAATGTGCTCAACTCTGAACTCTTCTTCGAGAGCATCCCCGATGAGTTTATTGACGTACCGCTGAAAGACTGGAAATACCAGGAGGGCTCCAACGTGGTGCCCATCATCCTGCCCCGTACCTATATCGCCATGTATAACTTCGGCTTTGCCCGCAGTCATGCGCTGCCCAAGCTGAGCGAGGGACTGATGGGGATGATCGACTTCCAGATCTTTATCCACGGCAACGGACGGCAGGGCGAATACAAGGGTAGGGTGATCGGTTTCTCAAGTCGGCTCAACACCATCCTCGTGCCGCAGTCGTTCATGGACTGGAGCAACGACTACTATGCGCCCGACCAACATTCCGATCCCACGCGGCTGGTGATGAAGACGGCCAACGGGGCCGGCGACCAGCTGACCAAGTATGTCGACAAGAAAGGCTACGAGGTGGAGGATGACAAGCTGCAGGCTGAGAAAACCACCTATTTCCTGCGACTCATGGTGACCATTGTCATGGCAGTGGGGCTGGTCATCTCGTTGCTGAGCTTCTACATCCTCATGCTGAGCATCTATCTGTTGGTGCAGAAAAACTCGACCAAGCTCGAGAACCTGTTGCTCATAGGCTATGGACCGGGCAACGTGGCCAAGCCCTACCAGCTGCTCACCATCGGACTCAACATCGGCGTGCTCGTCATCGCCCTGGTAGTGCTTTACTTTGTGCGGGCAACCTATATGGGCATCCTGGAGACACTCTTTCCAGAGCTCGACGGCAGCACCATGCTGCCGGCTGTACTGCTGGGTCTGGGTCTTTTCGTGCTCGTGAGCGTGTGTAACATCCTTGCCATCCGCCACAAGATCATCAGCATCTGGAAGCGTAGGGAGTGAATTGAGTGTGTGAAATGCCCTGCCATGATGTCTGGATGATGTAGAGGCCGTGACAGGTGGACTCGAGGTTAAATAAAATTATTTTCAAAGCACGTTGCACTACGATTATCATTTTAATTTCGTAACTTTGCAATCAATTTATAATTAGGAAATAACCCAATCAATTATGAGTAAGCAAACAGAGAAGATCAAGCAGCTCGTGGCCAAACGTGAGCAGGCTCGTCTTGGCGGTGGTGAGAAAGCCATCGAGAAGCAGCATGCCCGTGGCAAATATACTGCTCGTGAGCGCATTGAGATGCTTGTAGATAAAGACAGTTTCGAGGAATACGACATGTTCAAACTGCATCGTTGCCATAACTTCGGTATGGAGAAGAAGCAGTATCTGGGCGATGGTGTCGTGGCAGGCTCTGCCACTATCGATGGCCGTCTGGTGTATGTCTATGCACAGGACTTTACGGTGAACGGCGGTTCGCTTTCTGAGACGATGGCGCAGAAGATTTGCAAGGTCATGGACATGGCCATGCAAAACGGTGCTCCGATGATTTGCATGAACGACTCTGGCGGTGCCCGTATTCAGGAGGGTATCTCGGCCCTTGCGGGTTATGGAGAGATTTTTGAACGCAACATCCTTGCTTCGGGTGTCATCCCGCAGATCAGTGCCATCATGGGCCCGTGTGCCGGTGGTGCCGTGTATTCGCCGGCCCTCACCGACTTTGTGCTGATGACCGAGGGTACAAGCTATATGTTCCTCACCGGCCCGAAGGTGGTGAAGACTGTTACCGGCGAGGACATCGACTCGGAGCATCTGGGCGGTGCCAGCGTGCATGCCAGCAAGAGCGGTGTGACCAGCTTCACGGCCAAGACCGAGGAGGAGGCCATGGCCATGCTGAAGACGCTGCTGAGCTATATCCCCTCGAACAATACCGAGGAGGCCCCGCGTGTGGAGTGTACCGATCCCGTGGACCGCAAGTCAGACCTGCTCAATGAGATTCTGCCCGACGACCCCAACCAGGCTTACGATATGTATAAGGTGATCACTGCCATCACCGACAATGGCGAGTTCTTCGAGGTGCAGCCTAAGTTTGCCAAGAACATCATTGTTGGCTTTGCCCGTTTCAACGGTCAGAGTGTGGGTATCGTGGCCAACCAGCCCGCTGCATACGCTGGTGTGCTCGACGTGAACGCCAGCCGTAAGGGAGCCCGCTTCGTGCGTTTCTGCGATGCCTTCAACATTCCCATCGTCAGTCTGGTAGACGTGCCCGGATTCTTGCCCGGTACCGGTCAGGAGTACAACGCCGTTATCCTGCACGGTGCCCAGTTGCTCTATGCCTACGGTGAGGCGACAGTGCCCAAGGTGACCATCAACCTGCGCAAGAGCTATGGTGGTTCGCACATCGTGATGGGCTGCAAGCAGTTGCGTGCCGACCTCAACTTCGCATGGCCTACTGCTGAGATTGCCGTGATGGGTGCCTCTGGCGCCGTGGCAGTGCTCTGTGGTAAGGAAGCCAAGGCCATCAAGGACGAGGGCGGCGACGTGAAGGCGTTCCTGGCCGAGAAGGAGGACGAGTACACCGAAACCTTCGCCAACCCCTACCAGGCTGCGCAATATGGCTATATCGATGACGTTATCGAGCCCCGCAACACTCGTTTCCGTATTTGCCGCGCACTGGCACAGCTGGCCAGCAAGCGCCAGGGCCTGCCTGCCAAGAAGCACGGATGTATGCCGATGTAAGGCAGTGGCTATTACTTACGATTGAAACATGAAAGATATGGACAAGAATGTTTATGCAGCCATTGCCATGGCACTCTATGAGTATCAGGGCAACAATGTACATGACAAGGAGAGCAGCGTTATCACCATACGGCCCAAGCAGTCGATGTGGAACGCCAAGTTCCTTTCATTCACAGAAAAACCATAAAGCAAGATGAAAGAATTTAAATATACCATCGACGGCAAAGAATACCACGTCGAGATCGGCGACATCTCTGAGGAGACCAATGTTGCCAATGTGAAGGTGAACGGCGAGGCCTACGAGGTGAGTCTGGAGAAGACCGAAGAACCCGAGAAGAAAGTCGTGCTGGGCAAGCCGGTGGCCGAAGAGGTCGCCGAGGCTCCTGCCGCTGCCGCCAATGTCAACACCGCCAATGCCATCAAGGCCCCGCTGCCAGGTACCATCACCGCTATCAACGTAAATGTGGGCGACGAGGTGAAGGCTGGCGACGCAGTGCTCGTGCTGGAAGCCATGAAGATGGCCAATAACATTGAGGCCGAGAAAGACGGCAGGGTAACTGCTATCTGTGTCAAGGTGGGTCAGAGCGTCATGGAAGACGAGCCCCTCTTCGTGGTAGAATAAAACTGCACGCATGTGTGTCATCGGGGTCTCTGGCCCCATGCCCAGTGGTCATCGTGCAGCCCTAAAAAGACTCAAAAACGTCCGATTTGTGTGAAATCATGCGAAATCGGGCGTTTTTTCATATTTTCTTTGTACCTTTGCATAATCAAATTAATTTAGGATTATTGTATCATGGTCAAAAAGAAGGTTCTATTTATCAACCAGGAGATCACGCCATACGTGCCCGAGACAGAATTGTCGGTCATGGGACGTAACCTCCCTCAAAAGATTCAGGAAAACGGATTCGAGATCCGCACTTTCATGCCCAAATGGGGAACCATCAATGAGCGTAGGGGGCAGCTTCACGAAGTAATTCGTCTTTCTGGCATGAACCTGATTATTGACGATACAGACCATCCGCTGATCATCAAGGTGGCTAGCATTCCGGTGTCGAGGTTGCAGGTTTATTTTATTGACAACGAAGATTATTTCATCCGCCGTCAGGCCATGACCGAGGACGAGAGCGGTGCCGAGTATGCTGACAATGGCGAGCGTGCCATCTTCTTTGCGCGTGGCGTGCTGGAGACGGTGAAAAAACTGCGCTGGACTCCAGATATCGTGCACTGTCAGGGCTGGATGGCTTGTGTGGTGCCACTGTACATCAAGACGGTTTACCATGAGGATCCATCGTTTGCCAATGCCAAGGTGGTTACCTCGCTCTTCCAGAAACAGTTGAAGTCATCGCTGGGCGACAATTTCAAGCGTTGTGTACAGTTGGGCGATATCAAGCCCGAGACGTTTGATGTGTATTCAGACAATTTCGATTTCAAGGAACTGGGCAAGATGGCCATCGACTATAGCGATGGCGTGGTGGAGGCCGGCGAGGACGTGAATGCCGACCTTTTGGCATACGCCACCAACAAAAACATTCCCTTGCTGCAATACCCCGGTGAGGATTATGCACCGGCTTACAAGGAGTTTTATCAGAAAATCCTGGCTGGTAAGTAATACCGGCGTTGATTATATTATTTTTATTTGCTTTCGATTCATGAAGTCAAAGTTTATTGCGGGCTTTGTTCTCGCAGCTCTCGCGCTCACAGCATGTGATGAAACCACAGATAGCATAGGATCTTCGTTGACTGAGGTCACTGATGGTGTGCTCACCGAGACGGCAACGTTTAGTGTGGCCAGTAGTTCACTGGTGGCCGATTCGGTATTGTCACGCAATATGACAGGCTACCTGGGTAAGGTGCGCGACCCGGAGACTGGAGCATATATCACCGGCGACTTCATGGCGCAGTTTTATTGTCCTGAGAATTATTCTTTCCCTCCGGCCGACAGTATTCTCTCGCGTAATGGTGAGGGTAAGATTATTGCTGACTCTTGTGAGCTTCGACTTTTCTTCAACGACTCGTATGGCGATTCTACACAGACCATGAAGTTGACAGCCTACGAGATGAATAAGGCCATGAACGAGAATCAGGTTTACTACAGCAATTTCGATCCCATGGCCGAAGGTTATGTGCGTACTGATGGGTTGCACAAAGACAAGGTGTACAATCTCGTTGATTACAATGTGGCCAAGAGTGAGCGCGACACTAGTATCTACACCCCATATATTACGGTGAAGATCAACGATGCCTATCAAGACAAGGATGGAAAGACGTACAACAACTTCGGCTCGTATGTCATGCAGCAATATTATGCCCATCCTGAATATTTCAAAGACTCTTATACGTTTAGAAACAAGGTGGTGCCAGGCTTCTTCTTCAAGACCAAGAGCGGACTGGGCAGCATGGCTTACATCAGTTCATCACAACTCAATATCTACTTCAAGTACCAGTATAATGATAGCATCTATACAGGTATCAGCGTATTCTGGGGAACTGAAGAGGTGTTGCAGACCACGACAATTACCAACGATGGTGATGCCATCAAGAAGTTGGCTGCAGACGAGAGCTGCACTTACTTGAAGACACCAGCCGGTATCTTTACCGAGCTCACGCTTCCGGTCAATGAGATTATGAGTGGACACGAGAAGGAGAGCATCGCCTCTGCCAAGGTAGTGTTGCAGCGCATCAACAACGAGACAACGAATCCCTATGCGTTTGATGTTCCCACCACGCTGTTGATGGTACCCAAAGACTCACTATACTCGTTCTTCGAGAACAGCAAACTGTATGACAATATTACTTCATACGTGGCTTTGTGGGGCTATTCAAGCAGTGCCTCCAGCAACAGCTATACCTTTAGTAATATCTCTGGCATGATTACATCGATGTATAATGCCCAGAATAAGTCGGCCGACTGGAACAAGGTGGTGCTGGTACCCGTGGAAGTCTCTACAAGTACGTTATCCACCACGACTACAGTCACTAAGGTGGCCAACGATATGTCGCTCACCAGCACGCGTCTGGTGAAGGGTACGAGCAGTAATAGCCCGATTCAGATCAGTGTCATATACAGCAAATTCAAATAATGGCCGACAACTTTCTGGAACGGCAGCGGCAAGACTACGAGGAACGGAAGGCTGCCTGGCTGCGCAACAAAAAGCACATGCCCAAGCTCAAACGAAAGATTGAGAAACC
>CAZBQA010000009.1:0-42742 GCA_964493905.1 uncultured Prevotella sp. | reverse complement strand
CCTGGCTGCGCAACAAAAAGCACATGCCCAAGCTCAAACGAAAGATTGAGAAACCAGCAGACGAGAGTCTGTAAGTATGATCCTATATTTCCCCGACAAGCACTTTGCCTGCCGGGGATTTTATATTCTTGTAAGTTTTACATGGTTAGGTATCAGTCGGTCTCAGTTGGTATAGTTTCCGAGGAGGTACGGCTCAGTTAATTAACAATTAGTGTTAGGCCAACTAGGACTGCTTCGAGTCGAAACACGGCCTGCTTCGAGTCGAAACACGGCCTGCTTCGAGTCGACTTACGGCCTGCTTCGAATCGAACTTCACTTCCTGAAGCATTCCAGGCTTGTAGGTCTGTAACGCTGACGTTGCATCTTACCCATGGAGTAGGCATAGCTGTAGACCAAGATGGCCAGAATATCAATATAAACGACGCAGACCTGCCCACAACAGCGTTGTGGGCAGGTCTGCGTCGCGCGTTTAGCTACCAGGTTACAACTATATTTGAGAGTGTTTTCCCCGGCAACTATTAGTTAGGAAATTGGTTTAATTCCTGTCAACGGCAGCACTACCGTTTGTTCAACTGAGCATAGGCCTCATCGAACGCCTTCGGGTAGTGGGCCAGGAAACAGATATTGACGAGACAGTTGGCTATCAGCTCTTCATCGGTGAGGTCGACACCTTTCTCGCGTGACACGTCTTTGCCGAGGCACACTTCCCAATTGGCGTCAAAGTCGCGGTCTTCGGCACCTACATATTGTTCATCACCCTTAGCACCCGGCATAATCTTGTATCTAATTCCGCGCTTTGAGGGCACAGGCTTCATTGTCAGCAAGATGTCGTAAGCGCGCTTCAGCGGTTCTCTATACTTGGCAGTGCCGGGATACATATCGGCGATGACAGGCATAATCTCATCAAAGTCGTATGCCTGAATCAGTTCATATAGTCTCATGATTCAAATTGTTTTTACCTTATTTATAGCATCATTCTTGTGGGAAAGAGCACGACGTTCTTTGTATGTTTGGGTACTACGAGTAGTCCGTGAGGTCATACTTGATGGAGTATCGTGAGAATGATGAATGTGGTGATAGCAAGAATGGGTTATTGATCCATTCTCTGCTATCACCACACCTATTCTTGTCATACCACTTTGATAGTGGTCGTGGACTCAATATTTATCTTTATAATAATGAGCATCAGCCCAATACATTAGAACTTAGCCATCTTAATGGCATCGATAGCACACTCGTCGCCTTTGTTGCCCAGTCGGCCACCACTACGGTCCTTGGCCTGCTGCAGGTCGTTGGTTGTCAGCAGTCCAAAGATTACAGGGATATTCTGTGATGCGTTGAGATGAGCGATACCGTAGGTCACTCCCTGACAGATATAGTCGAAGTGGGGTGTCTCACCACGGATGACGCTACCCAGGATGATAACGGCGTCGAAACCGTCGTTCTTGCACATCTGCTGGGCACCATACACCAGCTCGAAACTGCCGGGCACGGTCTTCACATGGATGTTCTCGGGCAGTGTGCCATGCTTCTGTAGCGTCGACACGGCACCATTGAGAAGTGCCCCGGTGATTTCAGGATTCCATTCAGCCACAACGATACCGAAGCACATATTGCTGGCATCGGGAACCTTGTTGAAGTCGTAGTCAGAAAGATTGTGGAGTGCTGTTGCCATTTACTTGGTGGTCCTTTCTATATACTTGTCAATCTCACCGCTCTGTGTGAGTGTTGAGTTGACATATTTCTGCTTGATGTCCTGATAGATCTTCAGGGCCTCGTCCTGCTTGTTCTGCGACTCGAGAAGCTGGGCGGCCTGGAGCAGGAATGAAGGAGAGAGGCTGTAGTTCACGCCGTCCTTAGCCTGCTTGTCGGCCTTAGAGGCAGCCTCCTTGAGCTTGCTCACAGCCTTGTCGATCTGGCCTACGTGAGCATAGGCGTTGCCCAAGGCCTCGATGGCAGCTGGGCTCACCATGGCATCGCTGGCCGGACTGTATGCCTCAAGATACTTCACGGCATCCTGCCACTTGTCGAGGTTGGCGTAGCACAGACCCGCATAGAGGTTGGCCAGATTTCCGGCGTCGGTGCTGCTGTAGTCGCTGGCAATCTTTACAAAGCCTACATAACCGGCGCCGTCACCGTTGAGGGCCTTGTCGAACTGCTCCGCATTGAAGTATTCCTGACCACGGGCAATGGCCGTGCTGGCCTTGTCTTCACGGGGACCACCGATAAATGCTTTGTAGCAGACGAAGCCACCCACGATGATGATGAGCGCTGCAATAGCTACTAAAATAGCCTTCTTGTTTTTATCGAAGAAGGCTTCAGACTTTGAGGCAACCTCGTATGTTGCCTTTTCATTTTTGTTTGCCATTATTTTTGTTGTTTTTATTATAAGCGATAAATCTTTGCAAAATTAGTAATTTTATCCCATATATTGAAATTTCTACCATCCTTTTTTCGTTTTTCATTCCTAAATCTCGTAACTTTGCAGCAATGGGAGCGGGCATCACTTCTTTCTCCCTGTGGTCATTAAGGCGGAAAGCATGATACTTCAGCATATTTCAATTATCAATTACAAGAATATTCGTTCAGCCAACCTGGTATTCTCTCCTAAGATCAACTGCTTTATCGGCAGCAATGGTGAGGGCAAGACCAATGTGCTGGATGCCATCTATTACCTCTCGTTCTGTCATAGCAGCTTTACCAATATCGACGGCCATGTCATTACGCACGACCAAGACTTCTTCGTGATCGAAGGTGACTATCGTGCCGAAGATGGTAGCGCCGATAATATCTACGCCGGCATGAAGCGCGGCAAGCACAAGCATTTCCGGCGTAATAGCAAGGAGTATAAGAAGTTTTCGCAGCATATCGGGTTGATACCGCTCATCTTCGTCTCCCCCTCCGACAATATCCTGGTGGACGGAGGCGGCGAGGAACGGCGCAAGCTCATGGATGTGGTCATCTCACAATACGACCACCTATACCTCGATGCTTTGACACGTTACAACAAAGCCTTGCAGCAGCGCAATGCCCTGCTGAAGATGGAGACTGAGCCCGATGCCGCCTTGCTTGAGATATGGGAACAGGAGATGGCGGCCCAGGGTGAGCTGCTGTACCAGAAACGCGACCTCTTTGTCACCGAGTTCATCTCCGTGTTCCAAGATATCTATCGCACCATCTCGGGCGAGAAAGAGTCGGTGTCGCTGCGTTATGTGTCGCACTGTCAGCGTGGGCCGTTGCTTGACGTCATCCAGCGCGACAGCTTCAAAGACCGGGCCGTGGGTTATAGTCTGCACGGCGTACACCGCGACGACCTCGAGATGCTTATCGGCGGCTACCCTATGAAACGCGAGGGCAGTCAGGGACAGACCAAGACCTTTGTGCTGGCGCTCAAGCTGGCGCAGTTCGACTTCCTGCGCCGCACGGCGTCGAACACCACGCCACTGCTGCTCCTCGACGACATCTTCGACAAGCTCGATGCCCACAGGGTGGAGCAGATAGTGAAACTGGTGTCGGACACGCGCTTTGGTCAAATCTTTATCACCGATACCAACCGCGATCATCTCGATCAGATTCTCAGCCACAGCGACCAAGACTACAAGCTGTTCGATGTGATGGGGGGAGAGCTTGAGGAACGGTAGACTGCCAAAGACCGATGGGTCGCGCCACAATGGGGGCGACTGGAAGAGAAACCGGAAAAAGAATGAAAACAGGAAAAACTTGACTGATGTTTAAAAGAGAAGTAAAATCGCTTGACGAACTGCTGAACCGCTTCCTCCGTGAAGAAGGGTTGGAGACGCCGTTGCTGCAGCAGCGGGTGGTGAACGCCTGGGAGCAGGTGGCTGGACCTATGGTGGCACGCTACACGACTGAGAAGTTCGTAAAGAACCAGATGCTCTTTGTCAAGATTACCAATCCCGCCTTACGCCAAGACCTGAGCATGATGCGGGCGCAGTTGGTCAAGCGCCTCAATGCGGTCGTGGGCTCATCGGTCATCACCGACGTGCGGGTGTATTGAGGGGTTTGTTGGTGGGTTGGTTTGTTGGTGGGTTGGTGGGTTGGTTAGACAAACCTTAGGCAATTACCTCATCCATTTTGATATCCCATTCGGCGGTGGGCACGTGTGTCACCTTCTGGAAGTCGAAGCATACACCTATTTTATACGTATGAGGCATGGCGGCCAGCAGGTGGTCGTAATACCCCTTGCCGCGCCCCAGCCGGTTGCCCTCGTCGTCGAACCCCATGCCGGGCACGAGGGCTACCTCAATATCGTCGTAGGTTTGGTATAGCTCTCCCACAGGCTCCATGATGTGGAAGGAGGGCTCCTGGACCAGGTCATGTCGCCCTGTGTAGACCCTTACCTCCAGCTGTCCGTCACCAATGATTTTGGGCAAGAGCACCGTCTTGCCCAGCTTTACCAGTTCATCGATCAGTTGGTGGGTGTCGACCTCGTCGGGCAGGGCGTAATAGAG
This sequence comes from uncultured Prevotella sp., assembly GCA_964493905.1. Lineage (GTDB taxonomy): Bacteria > Bacteroidota > Bacteroidia > Bacteroidales > Bacteroidaceae > Prevotella. The sequence continues at coordinate 38,270 of CAZBQA010000009.1, read as the reverse complement.
CATCACCGTCTGGGCATCAACAACCCTATGGTGTGACAATATCTTGCCTACCACCGTGGCCGACATAGCCTCCAGCTCGGCAACAGTGTATTGTTGCTTGCGCTGGCGGATGAGTTTTCTCAGTTCTGTTTTTTCCATCCTATTCTCTGTTTTGCAGATGGGCCCAACCGGGGGCTCATACCCTCGTGGTGGCAAAAAGTGGCTGCGCCAGACGGATGTGCTGATAAGGCACCGCCGTCATGGCCACCTTGGCGTTCTTCTTACCGGTCGTCTTCACAGGCGGTTTGGGGAACGAAGCATTATTGCGGAACACGCGCAGGGCCGTCGACACCACAGGGTCGTCGAGGTTGATATACTGGTTCCAGGCCTGCTCGTCGAGCATGTTGTAGATGATGCGGCTGTTGATATAGCGCTCAAGCAATGTGTGGCTCTTCCTGATGAGCAGGTTGCGGCGCTGCAGGCCACGCTTGTCGGCATAGTTGACAAACTGGTCTACGGTGTTCTGCTTCTTCAGATAGTTAGCCAGGGCCAGCATGTCCTCAAAGTCCTTCATCTTCTGGCGGTTGTTGTCGGTATAGGTGAAGGCAAACTGCAAGATGAGTCCGCTCATGGCCGCCTGTTTGTAGTATGACGTCACGTCGGTGGTATCTTCGGGCACGAAGATGTCGGGTGTGATACCGCCGCCGCCATACACCGTGCGGCCGTTTGCCGTGTGGTATGCGGGACCGGTGTGCTTGATGCTGTCCTGCGAGAAGAACTCACCGTGCTGGTATCTTGAGATGATGTCCTGCGCATAGTTGGGGTCTTCGCCGTCGGCGTAAGGCTTCTGTATGCAGCGACCCGAGGGCGTGTAGTAGCGGGCGATGGTCAGCCTGATCATGCTGCCGTCGGGGAACGGTATCTGCTGCTGCACCAGTCCCTTGCCGAACGAGCGTCGGCCGATGATGGTGGCTCGGTCGTTGTCTTGCATGGCACCGGCAAAGATTTCGGAGGCCGATGCCGAGCCCTCGTTGATGAGCACCACGAGTGGCATGGTGCGGTAAGCACCGTGGCCGTCGGAGAGATACTCCTTCCTTGGCGACTTGCGGCCCAGGGTGTAGACAATGAGTTTTTTGGCGGGCAGGAACTCGTTGGCCATCTGTACCGCACTCTCGAGATATCCGCCGGTGTTGTCGCGCAGGTCGATTACCAGGTTGGTGAATCCCTGCTGTTGAAGGTTGGCCAAGGCGATGAGCAGTTCGGGATAGGTCTTCTCGCCGAAGTTCCTTACCTTGATATAGCCTGTGTTGTCGTCGAGCATATAGGCGGCTGTGACGGTTTTCATGGGTATCTCGCCGCGTGTGATGTCAAAGGTCATAGGCTTGGTATGGCCGTAGCGCATCACACCCACCTTGACCTTCGAGCCTTTGGGGCCCTTGAGGCGGTGCTGGGCCTCCTCGTTGGTCACCGTCTTGCCCACAAACTTCTTTCCGTCTACGGTCACGATCTTGTCGCCAGCCAGTATACCGGCTTTCTCCGCCGGTCCGTTCTTGATGACATTCTGCACGTGGATGGTGTCTTCGCGAATAATGAACTCGATGCCCACGCCCGAGAACGATCCCTTGAGGTCGTCGGTAGTGGCCTGCACATCCTTGGCGCTGATGTAGACCGAGTGGGGGTCGAGCTCGAGGAGAATCTGCGGGATGGCCTTCTCTACGAGTGAGTCGATGTTCACCTTGTCTACATACTGGTCGTCGATGATGCGCAGCAAGTTGTTCAGTCGGTTGCTCCCATTGTTGATGATGGTCAGCCTGTTGCCTGAGAAATGATTGGCATAGAACGAGCCTATCACGATGCCGATAACTACGCATACGGCCATCACCAACGGCATGAACCTGTTTTTCTTTTCGCTTTTCATATTGTTTGTTGCGATTAAGCCTGTTGACTGGTTTTCTCTTTCGGTGGCACTCATGTGCGCTACAGCGTCTTCATGTCTCTGAACACCACCTCGATGCCAGCCCGCTGCAGCAGTCTGACACCCTCGTCGAGGCGGTAGGTCTCGCCGTAAACCACCCGTTTGATGCCGGCCTGGATGATGAGTTTGGCACACTCGATACAGGGGGCGGCTGTGACATAGAGCGTGGAGCCCTCGCTGTTGTTGCTCGACCGTGCCAGTTTGGTGATGGCGTTGGCCTCGGCATGCAGCACATACGATTTGGTGACATCGTTCTCATCCTCGCACACATTCTCGAAGCCGCTGGGCGTGCCGTTGTATCCGTCGCTGATGATCATCTTGTTTTTCACCACCAGGGCGCCCACCTTGCGGCGGCGGCAGTAGGAGTTCTCGGCCCAGATGCCTGCCATGCGCAGGTAGCGTTCGTCGAGCAGGTCCAGCTTCTCGGTGCTTGTCAGTTGTTCTTTTTCCATGAAGTATCTTTGGTGATAGGTTAGTTGCGCTTGATGCCGTTGCGCTCAAGCAGTGCGTCGATGGTGGGCTCCTGCCCGCGGAAACGGCGGTAGAGGGCCTGCGGATGCTCGGTGCCACCCTTCGAGAGGATGTCGTCGCGCAGGCGCTGTGCCGTCTGCCGGTCAAAGATGCCGTTCTTCTTGAACACGCTGAAGGCATCGGCGTCGAGCACCTCGGCCCATTTGTAGCTGTAGTAGCCTGCGGCGTAGCCTCCGGCCATGATATGCGAGAACTGCACCGTCATGCAGGTCTGCGGCAGCTGCTCGGTGACGATGGCCTTCTGCCAGGCCTGTTTCTCAAAGGTCATGATGTCTGCGGTGAACGGCTCGCGCAGGGTGTAGTAGGCCATATCGAGCAGGCCGAAGCTCACCTGTCGCATGCAGGCGTAGGCCACGTTGAAGTTGCGGCTGCTGACGATGCGTGCGATGAGGTCGTCGGGGATGGGCTCGCCCGTCTGATAATGGAAGGCAAAGGTGCTGAGGAAGTCTTTCTCTACGGCATAGTTCTCCATGAACTGCGATGGCATCTCCACGAAGTCCCACCACACGTTGGTTCCCGAGAGGCTCTCGAAGCGAGTGTTCGACAGCATGCCGTGCAGCGAATGTCCAAACTCGTGGAGGAAGGTCTCCACCTCGCTCAGCGTGAGCAGTGCCGGCTTGGTGTCGGTGGGCTTCGAGAAGTTCATCACCACACTCACATGGGGCCTTACGTTTTCGCCCTTCTTGGTGATATACTGGCCTTGAAATTCGGTCATCCAGGCGCCGCCCTGCTTGCCGGCACGCGGATAGAAATCGGCGTAGAACACGGCCAGGAAGCTGCCGTCGCGGTCGAACACCTCGTAGGCCTTTACGTCGGGGTGGTAGACGGGGATGCTGTCGTTGGGTTTGAAGGTGATGCCATAAAGGCGAGTGGCCAGACCGAACACGCCGTCGATGACCTTGTCGAGCTGGAAGTAGGGGCGCAGCATCTCGGCATCGAGGTTGTAGCGCTCCATCTGCAGTTTGTGGGAATAGTAAGAGAAGTCCCAGGGGCGCAGCACGAAGTCGTCGCCCTCCATTTGGCGGGCTTTCTCCTCGATGGCCTTCACCTCCTGCTCGGCCGTAGGCTTGTAGGCATCGATGAGGTCGTTGAGCAACTTGTACACGTTGGCGGCGTTGCTCGCCATGCGGTGTTTGAGCACATAGTCGGCGTAGGTGTCGTAGCCCAGCAGCTGTGCCAGCTCGCGCCGCAGGTTCACCAGTCGCTGGCAGATCTGCAGGTTGTTGGCATCGTTGTCGTGCGTACACTCGGTGTTGCGGGCCATATACATCTGTTCGCGCAGGTCGCGCTGCGTGCTGTAGGTCATGAAAGGTGAGAAGCTCGGAAAGTCGAGTGTGAACACCCAGCCTTCGAGGTCTTTCTCACGAGCAGTCTGCGCTGCGGCGTCGATGGCCGTCTCGGGCAGTCCGTCAAGCTGTTCGCGGTGGGTGAGGTGCAGGGTGTAGGCCTTGTTTTCCTTGAGCAGGTTCTGCGAGAACTGCAGGGCCAGCAGACTGCTCTCCTCGGTGAGCTGGCGCAGGTGTTCCTTGCCGGCATCGTCGAGCAGGGCGCCGCTGCGCACAAAGGCGTCATACTGCTTGTCGAGCAGCATCTGCTCCTCGGGGGTAAGCTCGCCGTGGTGCTCATAGACATACTTCACCCGCTCGAAGAGGCGGGGGTTGAGCATCACGTCGTTGCTGTGTTTGGTGAGGATGGGGCTGAGCTTCTGGGCCAGCTCCTCCATCCGGTCGTTGGTCTCGGCGCTCATGAGGCACGAGAACACCGTCGACACACGGTCAAGAAGGTCGTAATAGTGCTTGCCCTTCGACTCGTCCTCCACGGCAATGGTGTTATCGAAGGTGGGGGGGGCGGGATTGCTCACTATCTTCTCGATTTGTTCGTCGTCGCGGCGAATGCCTTCCATGAAGGCTTCCTCGAAGTCCTCAAACTGTAGTCGGTCGAAGGGTACGGTGTCGTGGGGAGTCCCGTAGGGCTCCATAAAAGGGTTCTTCCTAAGCTGAGCTTCACTCATATTTCTCTCAATCTTTCTCTATGTTCTTGCAAAGTTAGCAAAAAGATAGGAGACATATTATATATAAGTAATATTTAACCTTTCACTTCATTCGTACCATTGTTTCGCCATCAGGTAGTGCTTGGCATACTCTTCTGCGGTGCCGGGTGGGCAGGTCTTGATGCGTTTGGCCGGTATGCCACCCCATATCTCGTTGGCAGGCACCTGAGTACCCTCGAGCACCACGGCTCCTGCGGCGATGATGGCTCCTGGGCCCACGACTGCCTTGTCGAGCACCACGGCGTTCATGCCTATGAGGGCACCGTCGCACATTGTGGCTCCATGTACCACTGCTCCGTGGCCCATGCTGACATCGTTGCCGAGGATGGCGGGCGATCCACCCGACTGGTGGATGCACGCCAAATCCTGGATGTTACAGCGGTCGCCGATGGTGATGCGGTCGACATCGGCCCTGAGCACGGCGCCAAACCATACCGAGCAGTCGTCGCCCAAGGTCACGTCGCCCGCCAATGTGGCGTTCTCGGCCAGGTAGCACCGCTCGCCCCACCGAGGCTGCTTGCCTCTTGCTGTCTTGATCAGTGCCATACGCGGTGGGATGAGAAAGTGTTATGGATGATGTGTCCTGCCATTGTCGTTGCCATTATTTCAGAGGGTTCCATCCTTGCGCGAGGATGTCGAACTCCTGGTTGTCGCGCGAGATGAGTCGTGCTCCCAGTTCGGGCTTGGTAATGTATCCTATCTGCTTGATGCCCTTACTCTCGAGCGCGTTGAGCTTGTCGTGGTCGCCGATGGGGCAGGTGAACAGCAGTTCGTAGTCCTCACCGCCGTTGAGGGCGCACGTGGTGACGTTCATGTTGAACTCCTCGGCCATGACGGCTGTCTGGTAGTCGATGGGGATGCTCTTCTCGTAGATGCGACAGCCGCAATGGCTCTGATGACAGATGTGCAACAGTTCGGAGCTCAGTCCGTCTGAGATGTCCATCATGGCTGTGGGGCGTATATTGTTCTCCCGCAACAGTTGGATAATGTCGCCGCGTGCCTCGGGTCGCAGCTGACGCTCGAGCAGATACTCCTTGCCTGCGAAGTCGGGCTGGAAGTTGTGGATCTTTGCACCATCTTGCTGCAGATGTTTCACCAGTTCGTCGTTGCCCTCTTTCTGCGCTTTCCTTATTTTCTCGTTCAGTTCGTCTATCTGATGATAGTACACCGTCTTCTCGCGTTCGAGCAGTTGCAGGCCCATGTAGGCGGCACCCAGGTCGCCCGACACACAGATGAGGTCGGTCTCTTTGGCTCCGTTGCGGTACACAATGTCGCCCTTTGCGGCCTCACCGATGCAGGTGATGCTGATGGCCAGACCCGTGAGCGATGAGGTAGTGTCGCCGCCCACCACGTCGATAGACCATTTGTCGCAGGCTTGTCTGAGTCCCAGGTAGAAGGCCTCGAGGTCTTCTACGCTGAACCGTTTGCTCAGAGCGATAGACACAATCATCTGTCGCGGTGTGCCGTTCATGGCAAACACGTCGGAGATGTTCTCCATAGCGGCTTTGTAGCCCAGCTCTTGCATAGTGATGTAGGTCAGGTCGAAGTGTATGCCCTCCATCAGCATGTCGGTGGTGACGAGCACCTCACTGTCGGGATAGTGCATCACGGCACAGTCGTCGCCCACGCCGTAGACCGAAGAGGCGTTGCTGAGTTTGATGTCCTTAGTCAGTCGGTCAATGAGCCCGAACTCACCCAGTTTAGATATTTCCATATAATTGTATTCGGAATGATAGGCATAGCGAGGCGAGCCGTGAAGCGGCCTGTCGGGTCTCGCTATGCCTGTGGGATGTGGTCATATTGTTGGGAGTAGCAGAGTACCCTGGCATTTCACGACCTTCTGATCATCTCTCGCATGATCTCGGTCATCTTGGGCTCAGCGCCCTTGGCAGCCTTCTGCACCTCCTCATGGCTCACCTGCACCGGCACGTCGAAGCCGCCGAGGTCGGTGATGATGCTGATGCCAAACACCTTGATGCCGCAATGACGTGCCACGATGACCTCGGGCACGGTCGACATGCCTACGGCGTCGCCGCCCAGTATGCGGTACATGTGGTATTCTGCAGGTGTCTCGAATGTCGGACCCTGCACGCCCACATACACGCCATGCTGCAGCTTCACGCCCTGCTCCTTGGCAATCTCGTCGGCCAAGGCAATGAGGTTGTGGTCGTAGGCCTCGTGCATGTCAGGGAAGCGTGGCCCGGTGGGGAAGTTGGGGCCGTGGAGCGGATGCTCAGGGAAGAAGTTGATGTGGTCGTTGATGATCATCAGGTCGCCTATGCTGAATGCCGGGTTCATGCCACCCGAGGCGTTGCTCACAAACAGCGTCTTGATGCCCAACTCATACATCACACGCTCGGGGAAGGTCACCTCCTTCATGCTGTAGCCTTCGTAGTAGTGGAAACGGCCATCCATGGCCATGATGTCCTTGCCACCCAGCTTGCCGAAGATGAGTTTGCCGGCGTGGCCTTCTACTGTCGACACAGGGAAATTGGGTATGTCCTGGTAGGGAAATTCGTAAGAATCAGTTATCTCGGAAGCTAATTGTCCGAGGCCCGTTCCCAGGATGATGGCTGTCTCTGGACTTGTTGTCATCCTTTCTTTTAACCAGGATGCTGTTTCTTGAATTTTTTTGTACATAGCTAATAATTTTTTCGTTAAAGTTTTCTCCTTCCCCCAGCATGAATCGAACTTTAATGGGCAGGGCAAAGAGATGCTCCTTGATCTCAGGGGCTATGCCTTCGAGTGCTGCGAGTCTGGTGGCGTCTTTCTCGGTGGTGATGATGACCTTGGGCGATGGCATGGCCTCGAAGGTGCGCTGGATGAGCTGCAGGTCTTTGGCCCTGAAGGCATGGTGGTCGCCGAAGAACAGCGGTGTGATGGAGGTGCAGCGTTTCTTCAGGTCGTTCTGCATCTGCTCGGGCGAGGCGATGCCTGTGAGCAACAGCACATTCTTGCCACAGAGCATCGACCTGAGGTCGGTCTTTTGTCTTGTGGTCTGTGCGGTCGCTGCTTCGGCAAACACCTGCTTAGGCGTGTCGTAGTCGATGCAGGTGAAGTAAAGCTGTTGGTAGGGAAAGAGGTTCATGGCCTTGGTGAGCACCCTGAACTCCATGGGTTTTAAATCCTTAGGACATTTCGTCACGACGACAATGTCGGCCCTGTGCTTACCCTTGAGGGGCTCGCGCAACCGTCCGGCCGGCAACAGCTTGTCGTAGATGATGAGTCGGTGATAGTCGACGAGTAGGATGTTGATGCCCGGCTTGACATATCGATGCTGATAGGCGTCGTCCAAGAGGATGACATCCACGTCTTTACTGGCCTCGTCGCTGGTGAGACGTTCTATGCCTTCACAGCGTTTCTTGTCCACCGCCACATAGATATCACTGAATTTCTGCTTCATCTGGTAGGGCTCGTCGCCGATGGCGCTCATTGGCGTCCCTTCGTCGGCCAACACATAGCCTCTGCTCTTTCGCTTGTAGCCCCGTGAGAGCACCCCTACCTTGACAATATCTTTCAGCAGTCGCACCAGGTATTCTACGTGTGGTGTCTTGCCGGCTCCGCCCACCGTAATGTTTCCCACCGAGATAACGGGGATGTCGAATGTGCGCTGCTTGAGGATGCCGAGTTCGAAGAGTTGGTTTCTCACACCCACTCCCAACCCATACAGCCAGCTGAATGGCAGCAGCCAGTCGTTGATCTTGATCAGGTCCCCTTCACTCCTCATATATTCACCTTAATATTATATGTTATGCCTATTCAGAAAAAATCTCAGGAAGAGACGCTTTAGTTAAGTCTGATAATGAACGGCATACGGGCCTGTATGGCACTCTGTGTCTGTACGGTGCGCATGAGCATGAACGGCTCGTAGAACGTGCCGAGCGTTGTGCGCAACTGCTCGTCGAGGTTGGTGCCCTTCGAACTCTCCAGTCCCTCCATGATCTGCGTCATCATGTCTTTGGGGGCAGGGTAGGGAGCTGCATAATACTCCTTGAGCTTGGCCAGGCCGGCAGCCTTGGCCACAGCCTTGTCGATGCCTCCCAGCTCGTCGACGAGCTTCAGTTTCAGGGCATCGCTGCCCAGGAACACATGTCCCTGTGCATTCTCCTCGACCTGGGCCATCGTCAGGCGGCGGCCCTGCGACACGCGGCTCTTGAAGAGCTTGTAGCCACGGTCGATGGAGCCTTGGATATATCCTATCTGCTCAGGAGTCATGGGATGTCCTACGGCACCGAGTGTGGCGTTGCGGTTGGTCTTCACCTCATCGAACTTGAATCCCAGCTTCTGGGTCATCAGCTCCGACACGTCGGCCACCAAGCCAAAGATGCCAATGCTGCCTGTGATGGTGGTAGGCTCGGCGAAGATATAGTTGGCACCTGAGCTCATGTAGTAACCGCCCGAGGCTGCTGCACCGCCCATCGACACCACCACTGGCTTCTTCTTCTTCAGCAGCTCCACCGCACGCCAGATTTGCTCGGAGGCGTAGGCCGAGCCGCCACCCGAATTGACACGGATGACCACGGCCTTCACCTCGTCGTCGTCGGCCAGGTCGGCCAGGTCGCTGCACACCTCATCAGCCACGATCTGATGGGCGTCGTTGAAGATGCTCTCAGGAGAGCGCTCGTCTACGATACTGCCGTAGGCATAGTAGACCGCCACCTCATCGCCGGTCGCCTCTTCGGGCACGTTGCCCATGTCGGCCACCGACACCTGACTGATGCTCTCGTCTTTGTCGAGTTTCAGTTGTTTCTTTACAGCATCCTTCACCTGGTCGTTGTAAAGCAGACCGTCGATCATCTTATATTTCACAAGGTTTTTCGGGTCTTCATAGCCCACCAACCTGTCGGCGTAGGTATTGAGCGAGTCGATAGAGATGCCGCGACTCTTGGCCACGCTCTGGCACATGGTCTGCCACCATCCACCGATATAGCGCTCGGTCTGTTGCCGGCTGGGCTCGCTCATCTTGTCTTCGGTAAAGATTTCGGTGGCGCTCTTATACTTGCCCACCTTCAGCGGGACCACCTTCACGCCTACCTTGGCATAGAAGTCTTTGATAAACCTCAGTTCGCCACCGATGCCGTGCCAGTTGACCTCTCCTGAAGGGTTCATATATATCTTGTCGGCCAGCGAGGCCACGTAGTAGCTGCCCTGTGAGTAGACCTCACCGTATGCGATGATCCATTTGCCCGACTTTTTGAAGTCGGCCAGTGCATCCCTGAGTTCCTGCAACTGTGCCATGTCGGCTCCCAAGGCCCCTGCCTCAAGATAGATGCCCTCGATGTTATCATTGGTCTTGGCCTTGCCAATGGCCGACAGCATCTCGCGCAGACCGATGCTGCCGTCGTTGTTGAGCTGTCCAAGCAGGTTCAAGCCCTCGTCGCTTTGTTCGTTCATCACGCCGTCGAGCTTGAGCACCAGCACCGAGTTTTTGTCCACACTCTTGGTAGCCTGGCCCGATGCCACCATGCCAACGATGCTCATGATGCCGATGGCGGTGGCAATAATACCAAAGATAATCAGGCCTACGACGGTAGCGCCGACATACTTGAAGAAGTCTTTCATACTTGAATAATCTGTCTTAATGGTTTTAATATTTGCAAACTTACGAAAAATCGGTCAAACGACCAAAATTTTTCTTACGTTCTCTACATCATTCTGTCACTTTGTTTTAGGTCTTGCCCATTCGTGTAAGCGTCAAGCTGCCTGGTCAGTGTACCAGGGCCATGGCGAGGAACCACAACACGGGTACCAGAAGCGAGGGCAGCAGGTTGAGGGTCTTGCAGTCTTTGAGGTCGAGCAGCGACAGTCCAGAGGCAGTGATGAGCAGTCCGCCGATGATGAGCAATTCGGCCATGAGGGCCTCGCTGATGGCCGAGCTTGAGACAGTGGCCACGGCATAGAACAATCCCTGCCAGCAGAAGAGCACGGGTGCGGCGAGCAACATGCCGATGCCATAGGTCGAGGCGAAGACCGTGGCGCTCACGGTGTCGAGTGTCGCGTTGGTATATAGAAAGGTGTTGTCGCCCTTGAGGGCACTGATCACCGGCCCAAGCATCGACAGCGGCCCGATGCAATAGAGCAGGATGGCGGTAGAGAGGCCTTGAGCCAGGTCGTTGCCGTTGGCTGCACTGGAGTGGCGGTTCACCGCACGACGGAAGCGGCCGTCGAGGTCGAGACGCGTGCCGACAATGCCGCCGATGGCGATCGACACAATGAAAAGCACGGGGTACCGACTCTGGGCAAAATGTGAGAGAGTAGCGTTCAGACCGATGGCCAGACTGGCCAGCCCAAGGCCGGTATAGAGCGTGGTCTTGTATTTCTCTTTGATGCCCCTGTGGAGCACGGTACCCACGATGGTGCCCACGATGATACAGGCGGTGTTGACTATGGTTCCTAACATGTATGCGTATGATATAGAACGATATATTTATAGGATGCAAAGTTAAACCAAAGATTTGACAATTCGGTAACATTGGCCGACAGATGTTGCCCGGCTTGAACGAAATGGTCTGTGTATGATGCTGGTTGGTATGCCGTCGTCGTGTGGATATGGTATGATACTTGGCCACACAACCAGGGGGGATGAATCAAACAAACCGACCTGCCTCACGGCAGACCGGTTGTTACTAAGAGAATTTTTATGCAAAAAAAGTACTAATCTTATCCATGTAAAACCTAAAATACTAACCTAATTACCTAATGGTGTACGAAGACCGCTGCCTCAGTTGTTGTTTTCTGATGCAAAGATAAGGCCTTATGAGCTTTGCCCGAAATTTATTCAGCCAAGTCGCCGATTTGCTCAGCAAATCCATGACACTTAATAAGTATTTACGGTGGTTTACATTTTTTTTGTAATTAACTTATCAAATACGGTCACTTTTTATTACCTTTGCCGCGAATTTAATTTATCATTTATGTGTGGAATAGTAGGATACATTGGCAAGCGCAATGCGTATGAGATACTGGTCAAGGGACTTCACCGCCTGGAATACCGTGGTTACGACTCTGCCGGCGTGGCACTGCTCAACGACCGTCAGCAACTGAATGTCTATAAGGCCAAGGGCAAGGTGAGCGACCTCGAGACGGCAGCCCAGGGCAAAGACTGCAAGGCAGAGGTGGGCATCGCCCATACCCGCTGGGCCACCCACGGCGAGCCCTCTGTGCGCAACGCACACCCCCATGTGTCGGGCTCGGGCAACCTGGTCATCGTGCATAACGGCATCATCGAGAATTTTATGCTCCTGCGCGACCAGCTCGTGGAGAAAGGCTTTAAGTTCAACAGCGACACCGACACCGAGGTGCTGGTGCAGCTCATCGAGTATGCCCAGCAGCAGAGCCAATGCTCGCTGGTCGAGGCTGTGCGTAAGGCCCTCACCCGTTGTATCGGTGCCTACGCCATCGCCGTGCTCGACCGCCGCGACCCTTCCACGCTGGTAGCCGCACGCAAGGGCTCGCCTATGGTCATAGGTATCGGCAAGGACGACAGCGAGTTCTTCATCGCTTCTGACGCCACACCCATCGTTGAGTACACGCAAGACGTGGTGTATGTCGACGACGAGCAGGTGGCTGTGTGCCAGCCGGGCAAGCCGCTGCAGATCATCGACCTGAAGAATCAGCCCGTAGATGTGGATGTCAAGCAGATCGACATGGACCTCGATATGCTCGACCGGGGTGGTTTCCCACATTTTATGCTCAAAGAGATATTCGACCAGCCACAGTGCCTGCGCGACTGTATGCGGGGCCGTCTCTTCGCTGAAGACGACATGGGCAACAACAAGGAATACGACGCTGCCACGGGCTATGCCGACCCCAATGTACACAACGATGTCATTCTCAGTGCCGTGCGCAACAATCGCGCACGCCTGCTCTCTGCCACCCGATTTGTCATCGTGGCCTGTGGCACGAGCTGGCACGCCGGACTCATTGCCAAGCAGCTCATTGAGCACTACTGCAAGATACCCGTGGAGGTAGACTATGCCTCCGAGTTCCGCTATCGCGACCCGGTGATCTATCCCAGTGATGTGGTCATCGCCATCTCGCAGAGCGGTGAGACGGCCGACACGCTGGCCGCCATCAAACTGGCCAAGAAGAACGGGGCCTTCCTCTTCGGCATTGTCAATGCCGTGGGGTCGAGCATTGCCCGCGAGACCGATACCGGCATCTACATCCACGTGGGACCGGAGATCGGTGTAGCCTCTACCAAGGCCTTCACCGGACAGCTCACCTGTCTCACCCTGCTCACCCTGGCGCTGGCACATGCCAAGGGCACTATCGAGGTTGATGAATATGTGGACATGATCCATGAGCTTAACGCCCTGCCGGGCAAGATCGAGCAGGTGCTCAAGACCAATGACCAGATTGCGCAACTGGCACGTATCTATACCTACGCCACGAATTTCTTGTATCTGGGTCGTGGCTGGAACTATCCCGTGGCCCTCGAGGGGGCCCTCAAACTCAAGGAGATCAGTTACATCCATGCCGAGGGCTATCCTGCCGCTGAGATGAAGCATGGACCCATTGCCTTGGTCGATAATATGATGCCGGTGCTCTTTGTGGCCACGCACCACCAGGGCTATGAGAAGATTATCTCTAACATGCAGGAGGTGAAAGCACGTGGCGGACGCATCATCGCCATCGTCACCGAAGACGACTTGGAGGTGACGAAACTTGCTGACCAGTGCATCAGCATACCGCAGACGCTGGCACCCTTGGCACCGCTGTTAGCTGTCATTCCTTTGCAGCTCCTGGCTTATCATATTGCCGTGGAGAAGGGACTCAACGTCGACATGCCCCGCAATCTGGCCAAGAGTGTGACCGTGGAATAGTATCTACCTACAGATGCCAGACAGTAAAAATATTACGGCCCAGGTGTAACAACACCGGGCCGTTTGCCGTCTGGCTCGTGGTTAAACAAGACAACAGACATGAATTATTTCATCATCATCAATGGCGTGCAGCAGGGACCCTTCACGGTGGCTGAGTTGCAGGAACGCCACATCGCCTCCGATACCCTCGTATGGGCCGAGGGCATGGCCCAATGGACACCGGCCTGGCAAGTAGACGAACTCAAGACGCTCTTCTACCAGCGGCAGACGACGGTCGCGCCGCCACCGCCGCCACCTCTTGATGTGGTGGAGCAAGAGGTCGGACAAGCCGATGGGCCTTCGGTTACACAGCAGCCGGACAGGCAACACAGACGCTGGGGCTGGTGGCTGGTGGCTGGGATATGCTTCGTGCTGCTACTCTTCATGGCCATCAACAACCCACCGAAGAGCAAGCACCAAGAGGTGATAAAGGAGCACATCACCAGTGGCATCACCAAGGCGTTGACCAACAGCGACGATGGGTTGCTGGCCCAGAACATGGGGATGTTTGCCCAGGTGTTGGTGGGGCCCGTGGTAGACGGCGTGATCAATGAGATGCTGGTCTATCACAACTATCTTTTGTTCTCCACCACAACCATTGTGGTGCGCCATGGGCAGGAGAAGACCACCTCTTACGGCTTCTTAGGTAAGGTCTTTACCGCCGATGAGCAGGAGATTGCCAATGCCATCAGCTCGAAGCTCAACCTGTCGGCCGAGCGAGGTGACTACGACCGCATGGTCTCTGCCGACGACTCAGACGGCAGTGACGGTGAGGCACTATCAGACGATGGCGAAGACATGCAACAGCAGGATGGCGAAGCCTCTGCCGATACCCTCACGCTGAGCAAAAAGATGAGCAATGCCATCATCGACCATGTGGGGGCGGCCATCAAGAAACAGTTGGCACAGAACACCGACAGCACTACCTCTAACGGTGTGAGCAAGCTCGTGGATGACATCATCGGATTGCTCAAAGGAAAATAATTTGAAAAATACACTTCAAATATTTTGCCGTTACAAGGATAATGTGTAACTTTGCATAACAGAAAACAACTAATATACGAGTCAGGGGCATAGCCCAGTTGGTTTAGAGCGCTGCAGTCACATTGCAGAGGTCATCGGTTCGAGCCCGATTGTCCCTACCACTCCGTTTTAAAGTCCAGATAGCCAATGATTATCTGGACTTTATTCTTTCTCTCCCGCAATGGGTTTAGGTGGATGTGTAGAAAGAGTTTAGTCTGCCGGCAAACCTAGGCTCACAGCATATTCCTGTACTTTTATCATACTTATATTCGCCAGAAACTAATTGTTAAACACGCATTTGTGAACTGAGGCTAAACCAATTACTTATGTCTCATGCCACGGCACCACTGCTGACGCACACGCTGGGCATGCTTCCCAAAGGGTGGTTCTACTCAAAGCAGACTCTGTTTCTACTCGAAGCAGACCGTGGTTCCACTCGAAGCAGACCGTGTTTCTACTCGAAGCAGACCGTGTTTCTACCCGAAGCAGGCTGTGTTTCTACCCGAAGCATGACGGCCCGACGGCCATCGCGGTTTGGCATCCCGGCGCTAAGGGTGCAGGAGAACAGTAGTGCGGCTGTCAGAATGCGGACGAATGGTCTGCCGTGTCTGTCTATGTTCAGAAACTATAGTGGTGGTGAGGCTGACTGATAGGCTCAGCCTGTTACACACACAAGCATGTGTTGGGAGCAAAAAAATCCGGACCCACCCCGTTTCATGGAGGTGAGGCCCGGATTGGCGTTATAGAAAGCGAAGTGTGTTTATGCGGTCACATAGTTCTTGATGTCCTCTTCCACGGTGGTAATGGTGCCAAGTCCGAAGGTGTCGATGAGCACCTGCAGCACGTTGGGCGACACAAAGCCGGGGAGCGTTGGGCCGATGTGGATGTTCTTCACGCCAAGGCTCAGCAGGGCAAGCAGCACGATGACGGCCTTCTGCTCGTACCAGGCGATGTTGAAGAAGAGGGGCAGGTCGTTGATGCTCTCTGCCTCGAAGATCTCCTTGAGCTTTAGTGCCACCACAGCCCAGCTGTAAGAGTCGTTGCACTGTCCGGCGTCGAGCACGCGGGGGATGCCGTTGATGTCGCCCAGCTGCAGCTTGTTGTAGCGATACTTGGCGCAGCCCGAGGTCAGGATCACCGTGTCGTTGGGCAGGGCGGCGGCAAAGTCCTCATAGTAGTTGCGGCTCTTCATGCGTCCGTCGCAACCGCTCATGACGATGAACTTCTTGATGGCGCCGGTCTTCACGGCCTCCACCACCTTGTCGGCCAGGGCAAACACCTGTGCGTGAGCGAATCCACCTACAATCTCGCCGTGCTCGATCTCTGTGGGAGCCTGGCAGGTCTTGGCCTGTGCGATGACGTCAGAGAAGTCCTTGTGGCCGTCTTCCTTCACCTTGATACGCTTCCATCCGGGGTAACCGGCAGCGTTGGTGGTGTACACACGGTCGTTGTAGGTAGCCTTCGATGTGGGAGGCACGATGCAGTTGGTGGTGAAGACGATGGGACCGTTGAAGGTCTCAAACTCCTCTTTCTGCTTCCACCAGGCATTGCCGTAGTTGCCCACGAGGTGCTTGTACTTCTTGAGCTCAGGATAGTAGTGGGCGGGCAGCATCTCGCTGTGGGTGTAGACATCCACGCCTGTGCCCTCGGTCTGCTCGAGCAGGTCTTTGATATCTCTGAGGTCGTGACCCGAGATGAGGATGCCGGGACGTGTACCCACGCCGATGTTCACCTTTGTCATCTCGGGCGAGCCATAGGCCGAGGTGTTGGCCTTGTCGAGCAGGGCCATCACGTTCACACCGTTCTGTCCGGTCTCGATGACTGCCTGCAGCAGGGCGTCCTGTGTGGCGTTGGGGTCGCTGATGAGGGCCAGCGCCTTCTCGATGAAGTCGATGATGCTCTGGTTGCGCTCTCCCAGGTGTGAGGCATGCTCATAGTAGGCCGACATGCCTTTGAGGCCGAGCACAGTGAGCTCTTTGAGTGAGCGCAGGTCCTCGTTCTCGTTGCGCAGCACGCTCTCGCGGTTGCCCTCGGCGAGGTAGTCGCTCTTCTCGCCGCCCCACTTCACTTCCTGGAAGTCGGGGAGCGACACCTGGTTCTCGGCAGCAATGGCCAGCAGGGCCTTCTTCACCTCTATGCCCTGGTCCACCTTATTTAATATAGCAGCATCATCAAAGTTGGCGTTGGTGATGGTGATGAAGAGGGCGTCGGTGATATAGTCGCCGGTCTTCACACGGTCGTAGTCGACGCCAGCCTCGTTGAGGGCATGGGCAATGGTACCTACGCCACGTGCCACACTGATGAGCAAGTCCTGCCAACGCGAGGTCTCGGGAAGTTTGCCACACACACCTTTAATCGTACAACCTGTACCTTTTGCAGTTTCCTGGCATTGGAAACAAAACATTTGATTTTCCATCCTGTTTTCTGTATTTCTGTTATGTGAATAATGATGTTGCAAAGATAGGCTTATTCCAACAGTGGGCCGGGTAACAAATGTGGCCCTTATGCAGTTAAAGTGTGTTAATGTTGTTGGTGCCGCAACCATTGTCCAAGGAGAGTGCCCGCCTTTTTTCGTAACTTTGAACTTTATTTAGAAAAACTAACATCATGGGTGGCATTTTTGGAACAATTTCCGTAAGAAGCTGTGTCAACGACCTTTTCTATGGCACAGACTACAATTCTCATTTGGGTACACGACGTGCCGGTATGGTAACCTACGACCGGGAGCAGGGCTTCAGCCGCTCGATCCACAGTCTGGAGCGCAACTATTTCCGCACGAAGTTCGAGGACGAACTCGGCAAGTTCACCGGCAACCAGGGTGTGGGTGTGATCAGCGACACCGACCCGCAGCCCATCATTGTCAACTCGCATCTGGGGCGCTACGCCGTGGTGACGGTGGCACGCATCAACAACCTTCATGAGATTGCCGACGACCTGCTCAAGCAGCGCATGCACCTGAGTGAGATGTCGGCCAACAACATCAACCAGACTGAGATGGTGGCCTTGCTCATCAATATGGGCAACACCTTTGTGGAGGGCATCAACAATGTCTTCCAGACCATCAAGGGCTCGTGCTCGATGCTCGTACTCACCGAGGATGGCATCATCGCCGCACGCGATATTCTGGGGCGCACGCCGCTGGTCATCGGACATAAGGAGGGTGCCTACGCCGTGTCGAGCGAGACATCGAGTTTTCCTAATCTCGATTATACCACCTTGCGCGACATCGGTCCCGGCGAGATAGTGCGGCTGCGCGTCGACGGCATCGAGGTGCTCAAGGAGCCTATCACGCGCGAACAGGTGTGCTCGTTCCTGTGGGTCTACTATGGGTTCCCGTCGAGCTCTTACGAGGGTATCAACGTAGAGGCCGTGCGCGAGCGCAATGGTAAGATGATGGGACAGGAGGACGACACCGAGGCCGACCTGGTGTGTGGCATCCCCGACTCGGGGGTGGGCATGGCCATTGGCTATGCCGAGGGCCACGGCATACCCTACAAGCGTGCCGTACTCAAATACACGCCCACCTGGCCCCGCAGCTTCACCCCGAGCGACCAGAGCCGCCGCAACCTCGTGGCCAAGATGAAACTCATCCCCAACAAAGCCATCCTGCAAGACAAGCGCGTGGTGTTTTGCGACGACTCCATCGTGCGCGGCACCCAGTTGCGCGACAACGTGCGGACTTTTTTCGAGTGTGGGGCCAAGGAGGTGCATGGCCGCATCTCGTGTCCCCCGCTGGTCTATGGCTGTCCGTTCATCGGCTTCACCGCCTCGAAGAGCGACCTGGAACTCATCACGCGCCGCATCATCAAAGACTTTGAGGGCGACGACCGGAAGAACCTCGAGCGCTATGCCACTACCGACTCGCCTGAATACCAGCGCATGGTCGACGAGATAGCACGCCGACTGGGTCTTACCACGGTGAAGTTTGCCAAACTGGAGTCGCTCATCGAGAGCATCGGACTGCCCAAGTGCAAGGTCTGCACCCACTGTTTCGACGGCAGCAGCTATTACTACGATGGTAAAGCCGAGAAATAGGAGCCTATGGGTCTGAATATCGCCATCATAGGGGGCGGAGCCGCAGGTTTCTTTGCTGCCATCACCGCCCGACAGGCCGATCCGTCGGCCGAGGTGACCCTCTTCGAGAAGAACCGTCGTGTGCTGGCCAAGGTGTCGGTCACGGGAGGCGGGCGGTGCAACCTCACCAATACCTTTGACGAGGTCACCGACCTCAAGCAGGTGTACCCGCGGGGTTACAATCTCATGAAGCGACTGTTCAGACAGTTCGACCACCATGATGCCTGGCAGTGGTTCGAAGACCGCGGCGTGGCTTTGGTGGCGCAGTCCGACCAGTGTGTCTTTCCTCGCTCGCAGGACGCATCAAGCATCATCAACTGTCTGGTGGGCGAAGCCCGACGGCTGGGCGTGGGCATCGTGACGGGACGGCGCCTTACCCGTATCGTCACCGAGCCCGACGGTCGCCTCACGCTGCATTTCCAGGAGGGAGGCTCACAGACCTTCGACCGCGTGGCTGTCACCACCGGCGGCTCACCCCGCACCGAAGGGCTGCATTACCTTGAGACACTGGGCCACAGCCTCGTGCCCTCGGTGCCCTCGCTCTTCACATTCAACATCAGCGACCGGCGGTTTACCGCGCTCATGGGCACCGTGGTGGAACAAGCCATCGTATCGCTGCCCTCCACGCGCCTCACGGCCAGTGGTCCGCTGCTCATCACCCACTGGGGCATGAGCGGACCGGCTGTCCTCAAGCTGTCGTCGCACGCCGCGCCCCTGCTCCGCGACCACGACTACCGCATGGCGGTGGCCGTAAACTGGGTGGGAGAGACCTCACGCAGCGAGGTGGAGGCACAGCTGGCCGACATGGCCGCCGCCCATCCCCACCGGCAGTTGGGCACCCAGCGCCCCTATGCTCTGCCCGTGAGGCTGTGGCAGTATATCCTCGACAAGACTGGACTGCCCGCCGGGAAGCCCTGGGCCGAACTGGGCAAGAAAGGCATGAACAAGCTCATCGAGACGCTCACCCACGACCTCTATCATACCGCCGGCAAGGCCACCTGCCGCGAGGAGTTTGTGACCTGCGGCGGCGTGGGCCTCGACAACATCGACTATAACACCCTGGAGAGCAAACGATGCCCCAACCTCTATTTCGCCGGCGAGGTGCTCGACGTGGACGCGGTGACGGGGGGCTTCAACCTGCAGGCCGCATGGACCATGGGTTATGTGGTGGGGCAGCACATCGCCAACACACCCGGCCATGAATAAAAAAAATTAAAACTGGGGACAAACCACGCTACTCTCTTTTGTTTTTACTATCTTTGCACATTATATTATTGCAATAACACAATTATTATTAACAATAAATGAAACAGTACAGACTTGTGGACAATGTGCTGGGGTGGGTTGCCTTCGCAATCGCTGCCGTTGTATATTGCTCTACGATCGAACCGACAGCCTCATTCTGGGATTGTCCTGAATTTATCACAACAGGTTATAGGTTGGAAGTGGGTCACCCCCCAGGGGCACCGTTCTTCATGCTCACCGCCAACCTCTTCAGTCAGTTTGTCAGCGACCCCGGGCAGGTGGCCCGCATGGTCAACACGATGAGTGCGCTGCTCTCGGCCACCACCATCATGTTCCTGTTCTGGACCATCACCCATCTCACACGCCGGTTGATCGTGAAAGACTGGGGCAGCCTCACCCTTGGCAAGACCATCGCCATCATGGGTAGCGGTATGGTGGGCGCACTGATCTATACCTTCTCCGACACCTTCTGGTTCTCGGCTGTCGAGGGTGAGGTATATGCCTATTCGTCGGCCTTCACGGCCATCGTGTTCTGGCTCATCCTGAAGTGGGAAGACCATGCCGACGAGCCGCATGCTGACCGCTGGCTGGTACTCATCTTCTACATGACGGGACTGAGCATCGGCGTTCACCTGCTGAACCTGCTCTGTCTTCCGGCCATCGTGCTGGTGTACTGTTACCGCAAGTTCCCCGACATCGAGGTTAAGGGCTCTCTGGTGGCTCTGCTCATCTCGTTTGTCATCGTGGCAGCGGTGCTCTATGGCGTCGTGCCGGGCATCATCACCGTAGGCGGCTGGTTTGAGCTGTTCTTCGTCAACGTGCTGGGCATGCCGTTCAACACGGGTCTCATCATCTATCTTATCCTGCTGGTGGCCGCCGTGTTGTGGGCCATTTACGAGAGCTACGTGGGACAGAACAAACTTCGGGAGAACATCTCCTCGGTGGTGGCCTTCGGCCTCATCGGCATCCCGTTCTATAGCTATGGCTGGAGTGCGGTGGTCATCGGCATCGTCGTGCTGGCTGCCGTATGGGTGCTGCTCAACCGCAAGAAGGTGGTGAACAAGAAACCCGTCTACCTGGTGACCTCACGCTTCAAGAATACGGCGCTGCTTTGCATGCTCATGCTTATGATTGGCTATTCGAGCTATGCACTCATCGTCATCCGCTCGGATGCCAATCCCCCGATGGACCAGAACTCGCCTGAGGATATCTTCACCCTGGGCAACTACCTCAGCCGTGACCAGTATGGTGACCGCCCCTTGCTCTACGGGCAGGCCTACACCTCGCAGGTGGCCCTCACCCAGGACGGCAATATGTGCAAGCCCCAGATGAAAGAGGGTGCACCCATCTATAGCCGCAAGGAGAAAGCCTTGAAGGACGAGAAGGACTCCTACTTCGTGGTGTCGCACAAGAACAAGTATGTCTATGCACAGAACATGCTCTTCCCCCGTATGTATGATGCTGCCCACACCCGCGACTATGAGTCGTGGATGGGAGGCGTAAACGGTACCGAGGTGCCCTACGACCGCTGCGGCGAGGCCATCTCGGTGAAGGTGCCGTCGCAGGTCGACAACATCAGGTTCTTCCTGTCTTATCAGTGCAACTTCATGTACTGGCGTTACTTCATGTGGAACTTCGCCGGCCGACAGAATGACATCCAGGGCAACGGCGAGCTCGAGCATGGCAACTGGATCACGGGCATCGCCCCAATCGACAACCTCCGCCTGGGCGACCAGAGCAAGCTGCCCGACGACCTGAAGAACAACAAGGGCCACAATGTCTTCTACTGTCTGCCCCTGCTGCTCGGACTGCTCGGCCTCTTCTGGCAGGCCTTCCGCGGTAGGCGTGGCATACGCCAGTTCTGGGTGGTGTTCTTCCTCTTCTTCATGACCGGCTTGGCCATCGTGGTCTACCTCAACCAGACACCAGTGCAACCGCGCGAGCGTGACTACGCCTATGCGGGTTCGTTCTATGCCTTCGCCATCTGGTGCGGCATGGGCGTGGCAGCCATCATCGACCTGATGAAGAAATACCTGAAGGTAGACAGCGTCATCGCCACTGCCGTGGTGTCGCTCGCCTGTCTGCTCGTGCCCATACAGATGGGCAGCCAGACCTGGGACGACCACGACCGCTCGGGGCGTTACACCTGCCGCGACTTCGGACAAAACTATCTCATGACCCTGCAAGACCAGGGCAACCCGATTATCTTCACCAACGGCGACAACGACACCTTCCCACTGTGGTACAACCAGGATGTAGAGGGCGTGCGCACCGATGCCCGCGTCTGCAACCTCAGCTACCTGCAGACCGACTGGTATATCGACCAGATGAAGCGACCGGCCTTCAAGTCGCCAAGCGTGCCCATCACCTGGCCGCGTCTCGACTACTGCTCGGGTACCAACGAATATGTGGAGGTGCAACCCGAACTGAAGGAGCAGCTGCTCGAATACTATAAGGAGAACCCGGCTGAGGCCAAGGCTCAGTTTGGCGACAACCCCTTCGAGGTGTCCAACATCATGAAGTATTGGGTGCGCTCGCGCCAGAGCGACATGCACGTCATCCCCACCGACACCCTCTATGTCACCATCGACAAGGAGGCCGTGAAGAAGAGTGGCATGATGATGGCCAGCGACAGCATCCCCGACCGGATGGTGATCTCGCTCAAGGGCAAGAACGCACTCTATAAGGGCGACCTGATGATGCTCGAGATGATTGCCCACTGCAACTGGACGCGTCCGATATATGTGGCCCTCACCGTGGGTGCCGAGAACTACATGAACCTGGGCGACAACTTCGTGCAGGAGGGTCTGGCCAACCGCATCACGCCGTTCCTGACCAACAAGCCCGGTGCCAAGAACTTCGACACCGAGAAGACCTACAACAACGTGATGAACCGTTACAAGTATGGCGGGCTCGACAAGCGCGGACTATACCTCGACGAGACGGTCATGCGCATGTGCTACACCCACAGGCGCCTCTTCGGACAGCTGGCCTTGCGCCTGCTGGCCGAGAACAAGCGCGACAAGGCGCTGAAGGTGCTGCAGAAGGCCGAGAAGGTGATCCCTGACTATAACGTGCCCATGAACTATATGAGCGGCGGTGTCGACATCGCCAAGGCTTATGCCCTGCTGGGCCAGCGACAGAAGGCCTTGGGCGTGCTCAACGCCACATGGAAGGATGCCAGCCAGTATGCAGCATACTACCTCTCGCTCGACGGTTTGCAGTTCGACATGTCGCAGCGCGACTGCATGATCCAGATTTCGATCCTCTCGCAGATTGCCGAGGTCACCGAGATTGTCGACAAGAATCTAGCTGCCAAGTGGCGCAACCAGA
This sequence comes from uncultured Prevotella sp., assembly GCA_964493905.1. Lineage (GTDB taxonomy): Bacteria > Bacteroidota > Bacteroidia > Bacteroidales > Bacteroidaceae > Prevotella. Next base: position 15,196 of record CAZBQA010000009.1, on the reverse strand, counting down.
TCGACCAGCTCTACCGAATGTACATCGGCAAGGGCGGTCAGGTCATGGAGAACTAATCGTAACGACAATGAAGATGGGGCGCTGAGTACGGTATGCCGTCGCCACAGGACCTAGGCCCTGTGGCGATAACAGCCGGTGAGCAGCACTCCATCTTTTGTTTTTCCCAAACCCAAGGTTATGTTTATCGAGCAACCCGCAAGATGGCTGCGATGGCTCTATCCCGCTGCGCTGTGGCGCATGGATCCCAACGAGCATGCCGTCTACCTCACCTTCGACGACGGGCCCATCCCCGAGTCGACACCTTTCATCCTCCAGACGCTGCGCGAATACGGCGCCAAGGCGACCTTCTTCATGGTCGGCGAGAATGTGTTGCGCTATCATGACCTGTACAACCAGATTGTGGCCGAGGGACATCAGGTGGGCAACCACACCTTCAACCACATCGGGTCGTTCAAACACTGGCCGCTGACCTACGCCATCAACACCCAGCAGGCCAACGACCTCATCAAGTCGCACCTCTTCCGTCCGCCCCACGGATGGATGCGCCATTCGGTCTATTGGTGGTTTCAGCGCAAATACAAGATTGTGATGTGGGACTTGGTGACGCGCGACTACTCGAAGTGGCTGACGGCCAACGATGTGGTGCGCAACGTGAAGCGCTATGCCCGCAACGGTTCCATCATCACCTTCCACGACTCGCTCAAGAGCATCGACAAACTCAAGACGGCCCTGCCCGAATCGCTGCAATGGCTGAAGGAGCAGGGGTATGAGTTCAAGACCTTTGAGTGAACAACTGCAGCGAACCTACCGCAGCAACCTTGCTGTCAATAACCCAAGAGGATGACCACTCCCCAACAGCTCAGCACGATGATCAAGGCCGAGGCTATGCGTCTCGGCTTTTCGGCTTGTGGCATTGCCAAGGCTGCCAGGGTGTCGGCCGACGAGGAGCGACACCTGCGCCGGTGGCTCGACGAGGGGCAATATGGCAACATGGCCTACATGGCCAACCACCTCGACAAGCGTCTGGACCCGCGCCTGCTGATGGACGGACTCAGGAGCATTGTTGCCGTGGCGATGAACTATGCGCCGCAGCGAACCCTGCCCGACGGTGAGCCGCAGATAGCCGCCTACGCTTTGGGGCACGACTACCATGAGGTGATGAAAGACCGGCTGCACCGCCTGGCCGCCTTCGTGGCCGGGCTGACAGATGAAGCTCCAGGTCAATCGGCAGAGCATCGTGCCGGGGACGACGGCCTCCGCTACCGCGTCTTTGTAGATAGCGGTCCGGTGCTGGAGCGTTATTGGGCCTGCCAGGCAGGACTGGGATGGGTGGGCCGCAACCGCCAGCTCATTATCCCGCGGGCCGGGAGCATGTTTTTCCTGGGCGAGCTGTTTCTCGACATCGAGCTCGAGTACGACCAACCCATGGCCAGTCGCTGTGGCACCTGCCAACGGTGCATAGACCAGTGTCCTACGCAGGTGCTGAACACATCGGGCGACTTCGATGCCAGCAGGTGTCTGTCATATCAGACCATCGAGAACCGAGGAGCGCTCAGCGAGGAGGCCAAGGCTGCCATGGGGGCGTGCTTCTATGGCTGCGACAGGTGTCAGACGGCCTGTCCGTGGAACCGCTTTGCCGTGCCCAACGAGGTGCCCGAGCTGCAGCCGCGTGAGGAATTGCTGGAGATGACCTGGCATAAATGGCAGCAGCTGTCGGTCGACGACTACCGCCGCCTGTTCAAGGGGTCGGCCGTCAAGCGAGCCAAATACGAGGGACTGATGCGCAACATCAGGGCCTTGCAAGAGCCTCATGGCCTAACTGCCAAGTCAGGCTATGCCGCCAACAGCGAATCTGTGGGCCTCAACAATGAGGCGAGTAAGCAAAACAATGATATTCATTCTGTAAACAATACTATTACCAAGAAGTAATCAAGATGGAGAGAACACCTATGCAAGAAGCGATCACCGCTTTCTTTCACGATTTTGCGTTGCAAGTCATCGCCAACGCCCATGTGGATCCCAACAATCCGCGTGCAGTGAAATTGGCCATGCTCGACCATTACGAAGAGATCTACCCCCGCTTCTCATTGACCGAGGTGTTCAGGGCCAACAACGGCAAAGCTGGTCACCAGGCCATGGTCAACGAATACCGCCGTTGTTTCTCCCTGCTACTCAGCGGTCGTTTGCCCTGAGACATGGTACCCTCTAATCTGATCTGCTCCTTTCTTATAGACATAGTAACAGAATAACATATTGATGCCTAGGCGTTCAAGGGGTTACAGACATAGTAACAGAATAACAGATAGATGGCTGTAGTAGGCTGTAGATGTATGGACAGATGAACCAAAATACATAACATAGATAAACTATTGAATGTAGAGCCGCAAGTAATGTGTTATGTGAGGTTAGAGCCTGAATATGGAGGATAACGAGGTCATTCATTTCCCACACGATTCTTCATTTTTCTCCCCAACCATCTTCCTAATGGTAGATATATGAGTATTGCAAGTAAAAAATCTATAATAGTTTCATGATAATTACGAGCGCCAACTAATAGGGGCGCTTGAGTTATGACCACTACTAAAAGTAAAGCCAAAATATTATATTTCACTGTCTTCTTCAATGTTTGCCTCCCAATATTCATGTTCGATAATAGTTGATACAAAGATACTGGTTTCTTAACATTTTAGCCTACATTTTGTTTTATTTTATTTTTTATTCACTCATTTTGGAGCTAAAGATGATCGATGAGATATAGAAATGTCAATGGGAAACGTTGTAGATCACACCATATCGGGTATTTCTATGATAAGTTCCTGTCACTCGGTCTCACGCGCTCATCCCGAGCTAGCCTGTTATTTTGTTACTCTGTCTTATGAGTACCTCCCGAGCTAGCCTGTTATTTTGTTACTCTGTCTTATGAGTACCTCCCGAGCTGCCCTGTTATTTTGTTACTCTGTCTTATGAGTTCATCCCGAGCTAGCCTGTTAATTTGTTACTCTGCCTTAAATCACAGAAAAGCAATGGTATAGTTATAAAAATGATAATTTATTTTGGCGGATGCTACAATTACCCTATATTTGCGATAGTAATTTACGTTTAACTAAATTTGAATATATGGGTTACAAAATTATCGATGTCGAGGGTATCGGCGACGTTTATGCCAAGAAGCTCACTGAGGCTGGCATCAACACTGTAGAAGAACTGTTGGAGAAATGCAAGAAGCCGGCCGGTCGCAAAGCACTGGCCGAAGAGACAGGTATCAGTGGCAAGCTCATCCTTACCTGGACCAATCATGCCGACCTGATGCGCATCAACGGCGTAGGCCCGCAGTTCTCCGAATTGCTCGAGGCAGCCGGCGTGGACACCGTGAAGGAGCTGAGACACCGCGTGGCCGAGAACCTGCAGCCCAAGCTCGAGGAGATCAACGCCGAGAAAAACCTGGTGAACCGTGTGCCTTCGGTGAAGGAGGTGCAGAAGATGATCGACCAGGCCAAGGAGTTGCCTGTAGTGATGGAATATTGATGGGTTGCTGAAATAGCACACACCCTCAGGCACCTCACTACCTGTTCTTGTGGAGGTATGGATGGTGGGCAGCCAGTTAGATATTATGCCTGTACGGATGTCGTCACGGCGTCACCCCTCGTTGGGAGGCACTGGATGACACGCCGTACAGGCTTAGTTGTGAATGGCAGTTGAAGTGATGCCCTCCACTGACGGGGTGGATGGCATTGTGAAGCAAACCCTGTTTCACCTGCATGTACCATTAAGAAAACGATGAGGGGGGACTATGGTGATTATCTCGGCGTGATACGGATAAATGATGAAGATACGCAAGACACCTTAATATTCACAACAAACTACTTTACCTCCTGATACTTATCACCACAGAAAGCTGACGCTTCAGCGGTGTCATCGGGTTCACATCTCTATCCTCTGGTGCCTTCATAGTTGCGCATAGACAAGAGTATAGGAGTGTTTTCGTAGTCTGCTTCTGACCGAAGCAGACCATACTTCGACTGGAATCAGACTGTGGTTCGATTAGAAACAGACCATACTTCGATTAGAAGCAGAGTGTAGTTCGGGTAGAAACACCGATGGTTTCGTGTGGAGGGCGGTTGCCATAAGACAGTTATCATGTCACCGTGTGGCATAAACCGCTTCGCCTCCAAGTCGTTATGGACGGGCGGCAAGGATGTTGCTACAGTGGGGGTGGTATATTCAGGTAGGGGAATCAATACAGCTCATAGGGCATCGAGCACCTCATTCATCTTCTCTTTGCCATAGAGAATAATCTCGGTAGCCTTGTCGAAATCGAAGAGGCTGTAGGTGTTCATGGGCATCTCGGCATAGATGTCGGGCGGGTTGAGCTGCAGGGCCAGTCGCGCACTGTTTTGTATAACGAGCTTCACCACCCTAGAGGTCATATTCATATAGTTGGCCGAGATGTCGGGCTTGAGGAAGGGCAACTTCTGCCAGATAGACTTCTCGGTCTCGTTTTCCGGTCCACCATATTTCTTGAGGTAGGTCTGGAACGGCTGGTCGTCGGGGCCACACACGTTGATGGCAGTCAGCAGGTCGCCCTCATTGCGCTGCACACGGTCGAGTGGCAGCAGGTTGTGTATGCTCCCATCGACATAGATGTGCTGACCGTCGAACACCGGCTTGAAGAAACAAGGTATGGACACCGAGGCCCGGATGGCCATCTTAAGCGGTCCGTGGCTGAAGACCGTCTCCTGTCCGCTGACCACATCGGTGGCACAGCAGCAGAAGGGTATGGGCAGGTCTTCGATGAGTAGGTCGCCCACGAGGCTGTCGAGCATCTGCACGAAGTGTCGCCCGCTGGCAATGTGGTCGAGTCCGGGCGAGATATCCATCAGTTGCATGATCTGCTTTCGGCTGAGGTGGGTGGCCATCTCGCGCAGGTCAGCCAGTTTGCCGGCGGCATAGAGTCCGCCGACGAGCGCCCCCATGGAGGTGCCAGCCACCGACGAGATGCGATAGCCATGCTCGGAGAGGGCCTCGATGGCACCGATGTGGGCAAAGCCGCGTGCGCCACCGCCACCGAGCACCAGGGCTACGTTTCGCTGTGGGGTAGAGTGGGCGAAGAGCCCTTTCAAGAGTTGGGTGATAGTCATGTGATATGTGGGATGAATCGAAGGCAAAATTACTAAATTCCCCGAAAATGAAACCTTGATGATGAGAAAATCGAAAAATAATTTTTACCTTTGTCGTATCATGGACAAGAAAGAACATATACGCGCACTACTTGAAGAGGCGCTCCCACTGGTCAACTGGGACTCCGACTTCCTCTTTAGCGAACTGGACTCCTTGGGTGTGACCACCATCCTGATGTTGTTGTCGAACGAATATGGCATCAGTCTCGAATCGCAGGATGCCACCCCAAAAAACCTCAAGTCGATCGACAGCCTTGTGGCAATGGTGGAGCGAAAGCTGTCTGAACAGGGATAACCGCCATGGCTTACCTACCGCACCATACCCTGACCGACTATCTGCACCATGCGGCACGGCAACACCCCCACAGGGTGGCTGTGCAGTGTGGTACCCACAGCCTGACCTACGCCCAGTTGTGGGAGCAGGTGTGCTACCGTGCCCGCAGTCTTGCCCCACGCAGGGGCAGGGCGGTGGTGTTCAGGGCCAGTCAGTGCATCGACTTTGTGGTGACCTATCATGCCATCCATCTGGCTGGGGCGGTGGCTGTGCCCCTGGAGGCCACGGCCACAGATGGCCAGCTGTCGGAGGTAGGAGCGCAGCTTGGCGACATGGCCTTTGGTGCCGACATCGCCGACATCCTCTTCACCACGGGCACCACGGGCAGCTGCAAGGGCGTGATGGTGAGCCATCGGGCCATCGTGGCCAACGGCGACAACCTCATACAAGGCCAGGGCTTCGCCTCCGACCTGTTGTTTGTGATCACCGGGCCGCTCAACCACCTCGGCAGTCTGTCTAAGCTCTTCCCCGTGGTGATGTGTGGGGCAACGCTGCACATCCTCGAGGGCATGAAAGACCTAGGAGCATTCTTCGATGCCCTACGCCGGGCCCCCGGCCGCGTAGCCACGTTCTTGGTGCCGGCCGCCATCAGGATGCTGCTGTTGGTGGGCCGCCGTCAGTTGGAAGAGGTGGCCCATAAGGTAGACTTCATCGAGACGGGTGCAGCGCCGATGTCGAGCAGCGACATGCTGCTGCTGAGCCAGACACTGCCACATACCCGGCTCTACAACACTTATGCCTCTACCGAGACGGGCATCGTGGCTACCTACGACTATCGTGACGACTGCTGCGAGGGATGCGTGGGGCAGGCCTTGCCACATACCCGCATGCGTATTGGCCCCGATGGCACCATTGTGTGTGGGGGCGAGACGCTCATGAGTGGGTATGTGGGCAGCCATCCACACCCACCCACGACAGCTGGCAACGAGTTTGTGACGGCCGACCTCGGGCGCATAGATGCCGAGGGGCGGCTGCACCTCCTGGGTCGTGCCGACGACATGATCAATACGGGCGGCTACAAGGTGGCACCCACAAAGGTCGAGGATGCCGCCATGGCCGTGGATGCCGTGGCCGACTGCATCTGTGTGGCGGGCCATCATCCGGTGTTGGGCACGGTGCTCCGGCTGCTGGTGGTGACGCGCGAGGGGCAAGCCCTCGACCGCAAGGCCCTGGCCCAAGCCTTGGCCTTGCAGCTTGAGCCCCATGAGGTGCCTGTGCAATATGAACAGGTGGATGCGATAAAGCGAACCTTCAACGGTAAGCCCGACCGCAAGGCTTACCGTTGAGCCGAAGGGCTGCCGTGCGACTCGCAACGCCGTCTAAACTGCGGTCCCAGTTCTTCCACACAGGCTCTATGCCGAGGCGTTTCAGGTCGGCAACGAGTTGCGGGGTGCGTCGGCCATCTGACACGTGAAACTGTTCCAGGCTGTTGGGGTAGCATGCGTAGCCGCCCGGGTCGGTATGGCTTTCGCTGCTCATCGTGGTCACACCGAGGCGTACCATGGCATTGCGCATGTCGGCACTCTCGCGGGTAGAGTAGGAGATGTCTACATCGTGGTCGAAGATGCGTAGGGCAAAGGTCACCTGTGCCAGTTCGCGGTCGGTCATCACCGTGCGGGGCTGGAAACCGCCATTCTCGCTGGGTCTCATGCGTGGCAGGTTCACGCTGTACTGCGTGCGCCAATAGTTTTTCTCAAGATAGCGCAGATGGTGTGCCATCATCGTAACGTCGGTGCGCCAGTCTTCGAGTCCGATAAGTGTACCAAGTCCTATCTTATGTACGCCCGCCATGCCCATGCGGTCGAAGCCGTCTACACGGTATTGCCAGTTGCTTTTGGGCCCGGCGGGATGGTATAGTCGGTAGCGTGCCTCGTTGTAGGTTTCCTGGAAACAGACCACTCCGTTAAGTCCGTGTTGCCGCAGGAGTGCGTATTCGTCGGCTTCGAATGGCATGACCTCGATCTGCAGGTTGCTGAAGAAAGGCTTGGCCAGGTCGAGCGCTCGGGCCAGATAGTCGACACCGGCGCGTGCCTTGTTCTCGCCCGTGACGATGAGCAGGTTGTCGAAAGGCCCCAGTTGCTTGATAGCCTCGTATTCGCGCACCATCTCTGCTTCGGTGAGGATGACGCGCCGCATTTTGTTCTGCACGTGGAAGCCGCAGTAGACGCAACTGTTGCAGCACGAGTTGGTGAGGTAGATAGGAATAAAGAGATTGACGGTGTTGCCGAAACGCTCCCGGGTGTAGTGTTGGCTGAGGCGTGCCATAGGTTCCAGATAGTGGGCGCCAGCCGGAGAGATCATCGCCATGAAGTCGTCGATGTCGCACCGTCGTTTCTGCAAGGCGCGTACCACATCGGCTTCGGTCTTGCACATAATCTTTCGGGTGGTTTCTTCCCATCCGATGGTTCTGATATAATCGCTGAACATAATGTGTCGTTTAAGGTTTATCCACCGCAGAAGGCTTTGATGATGAGGATGTCGTCGTTTTCGGCGAGAGTGGTTGTGTGCCATTGCTGTCGGTGCACCACCTCGCCGTTGCGTGCCATGGCCACGCCACGGTCGGCTACGTTGCGGTCGCGTGCCACGTCGGCCAGGGTGCTACCATCCGAATAGATGGCTTTCTTACCATTGATAAATATCTGACTCATAGCTTCTCCTCCATGATTGGCTCAAGAAAAGCGGTGAGTGGGCTTGAGGCTTCTGCCTCCATGCGCATGGCGATGGCGCCCAGTCCGGCCTCATAGGCCTCTCGCCCGGCTTCTACCGCTTTACGGAAGGCGCGCGCCATGTCGACAGGCCGCTGTGCCACGGCCACGGCGGTATTGACCAGCACGGCATCGGCACCCATCTCCATGGCCTCGGCTGCATGGCTGGGGGCGCCGATGCCGGCATCCACCACCACAGGTACAGTCGACTCTTCGATGATGAGTTGCAGGAAGTCGCGTGTGAGCAGTCCGCGGTTGGTGCCGATGGGCGCCCCCAGGGGCATCACCGAGGCTGCGCCGGCCTCGGCAAGCCGCTTACATAGCACGGGGTCGGCAGGACAGTAAGGCATCACGATGAAGCCCTCCTTCACCAGCCGCTCGGTGGCACGCAGCGTCTCTACGACATCGGGCAGCAGGTGGCGTGGGTCGGGATGGATCTCGAGCTTGAGCCAGGGCGTGCCGAAGAGCTCGCGGGCTAGATGGGCGGAGAACACGGCCTCATCAGCGTTGCGGGCCCCCGAGGTATTGGGTAGGGGGTGCACGCCAGGTAGTGTCAGGTGGTCAATCATGTCGTCATCGTCGCCCTCCGGGTCGATGCGTTTCATGGCGAAGGTCACCATTTGGGTACCTGAGGCCCTGACGGCCTCCTCCATAATCGCGTTGCGACCAAACTTGCCTGTGCCCAGAAACAGTCGGGAGCTGAACTCCCGGTTTGCAATCATTAATTTTTCCATTGTCAGTAAGTTTTAGTTCAAACATGGCAGGCAGCAACACGCGACGTGCCCCACCCGCAGGCTTGACCTGACGAGAGGGGCACGCTTACGGCTCAAGGGCCGGTAAAGGATGGATAAACGGCACGACAATATATTCGCAAGTCCCTACGGCAGCATTATCTGCATCAGGTCTACGGGTATAATCTCAGCCGGTGCTCCAACGGGAGACCAGCACCCCTCTCATGGCCAAAGCCATCGTTTATCGCTGCAAAAGTACGTCTTTATTTTGAGAAATGAATAACGTGGCTTGCGTTTTTTTCAAAAATTTCAGTCCAAATGACAGTTTGTAACCACCTTATTCATTATATATGGCTACATCTTAGCTTCACGCTCCACCAGAACGCGCTCATGGCGAGACCGATGCGCCCTGGGCCAACCCTTTTAATTGTGCCACACTCATCTTTGCAGACAACAGTAGACAGGGACTTTTGCCCAACAAGGGCATCGCAAAAGAAATCTTATCACACAAGTGCCACTTCCCATGTTCAGAACAAGAAATACCGTGGTGGAACCCCTATCTTTAGCCGGAAACGTATGGGCACAAAAATTCCCCAATCTACAGTATCACTACTCAAATTGGGGTTCTTTAACCTTTTAAAAAACTAACCTTAACCTATTGAAATGAATCTATAGTGCAAATATAGTACTTTATTTTAGATATGTTGTCAAATATTCGGTAAATCTTCAATAATTCTTAGGGTGAGTGGTGTACACTCTATTCAATCAGCGGCTATTGGCACGTTTTTTGTGATAAAGGGTGCAGATAGAAAAAACATCTTAAGAAATAATCAAGAAATGAAAAAAGGTAACATCGGGGTTACGACTGAGAACATTTTCCCCGTCATCAAAAAGTTTCTCTATTCTGACCATGAGATTTTCCTGCGTGAGATGGTATCGAACGCTGTAGATGCCACGCAGAAGCTGAAGACCCTGGCCCAGAGCGGCGACTTCAAGGGCGAACAGGGCGACCTCACCGTGCACGTGACGCTCGACACCGAGGCCAAGACCTTGACCATCAGCGACCGAGGCATAGGAATGACGGCCGATGAGATCGATAAATATATCAACCAGATAGCCTTCTCGGGTGTCACCGACTTCCTCGACAAATACAAAGACGAGGCCAATACCATCATCGGACACTTCGGACTGGGCTTCTACTCCAGCTTCATGGTGTCGGACAAGGTAGAGATCGTGACCAAGAGTTGCCAGGAAGGGGCGCAGGCAGTGCGCTGGAGCTGCGACGGCTCGCCCGAGTTTACCCTCGAGGATGCTGAGAAGGAAGACCGTGGCTCAGACATCATCCTGCATATCTCTGACGACTGTAAAGAGTTTCTGGATAAGGCGCGTATCGAGTCGCTGCTCAACAAATACTGTAAGTTCATGGCCGTGCCCGTGGCCTTCGGCAAGAAGACAGAGTGGAAGGATGGCAAGCAGGTGGAGACCGACGAGGACAACATCATCAATGCCGTGGAGCCGCTGTGGACCAAGACCCCGTCGACCCTGAAAGATGAAGACTACAAGAGTTTCTACCGCACGCTCTATCCCATGCAGGAAGAGCCTCTGTTCTGGATCCACCTCAACGTCGACTTTCCCTTCCATCTCACGGGTATACTCTACTTCCCCCGTGTGCACAACAGCATCGAGTTGCAGCGCAACAAAATCCAGCTTTACAGCAACCAAGTGTTTGTCACCGACCAGGTGGAGGGCATCGTCCCCGACTTTTTAACCCTCTTGCACGGTGTCATCGACTCGCCCGACATCCCGCTGAACGTCAGCCGCAGCTACCTGCAGAGCGATGGCAATGTGAAGAAGATCTCAACCTACATTACCAAGAAGGTGGCCGACCGACTGCAACAGACGCTCAAGGCCGACCGCAAAGACTATGAGAGTAAGTGGAACGATCTCAAGCTCTTCATCAACTACGGCATGCTGTCGCAGGAAGACTTCTACGACCGCGCCAAAGACTTCGCCCTGTTGGAAGACGTGGAAGGTAAGTTCTTCACCTTCGACGAGTATAAGACCCTCATCAAAGACAACCAGACCGATAAGAATGGCGACCTTATCTATCTCTACGCCACCAACAAAGTGGAGCAGTATTCTTATCTCAAGTCGGCCGAGAGCAAAGGCTATAGCGTGCTCGCACTGGAGGGCCAGCTCGATGTGCCGATGGTGAGCATGCTCGAGCAGAAACTGGAGAAGAGCCGTTTTTCGCGCATCGATGCCGACATCATCGACCACCTTGTAGTAAAGGAAGATGCAGCAAAGACATCGCTGAGCGACGACGAACGTGACAAACTGTCAGAGGTGTTCCGCTCGCAGATGCCCAAGGTAGACAAGGCCATGTTCAATGTAGAGGTGGAGGCACTGGGCGAGCAGTCGTCGCCGGTGGTGATCACCCAAGACGAGTATATGCGCCGTATGAAAGACATGAGCCAGTTCCAGCCCGGCATGAGTTTCTATGGTCAGATGCCCGACAGCTACAAGGTGGTGCTCAACGCCGACCATGCGCTGGTGAAAGGTGTGCTCGATAAGGCCACTGCGGCCACTGCCGAGACGCTGAAGCCTGTGGAGGCCGACCTCAAGGGCACGCAAGCCCGCGAGGCCGCACTGCTGCAGACTCAGGGTAAGATGAAGCCTGAGGAGATCAGTCAGGAAGAGAAAGACGACTTGCAGAACACCCAGAAGACCATCAGTGAGCTGAAGGATAAGAAGAATCAAATCTTGGCCGACTTTGCCAAGGGCAACAGCGTGGTGCATCAGCTCATCGACCTGGCCCTGCTGCAGAACGGCATGCTCAAGGGCGAGGCCCTCGACCGTTTCCTCAAGCGTAGCATCGACCTTATTCAATAACGGGCAGGAGGCCCCCCCTGCCAAACCGTGACCACAAGCCACCGACCATGCCTCAGCTGAGGACAGTCGGTGGCTTATTTTATGGCCCTTGCGCCCCCGCAACGGGTCAAGGCCTAGCCTCAGGCTCGGGTTTCAAATACTTGCTTGAACTTTTTTCAAATCTTTTTTCGTAAATTCCTTTGAGTTTTAAAAAAAACATTTATCTTTGCAACGGATAGGACAACACAAGGGATAGCAGCTGATACGTAGCTGCCCCATGTAGGTCTTGTTCGTCATAGCGTGCGCGCCGTGCGTGTCATGAGGCTCATGGCAAACGGCTACAGACACACGACAAAAGACAAAACTGAGATATTAACATTCAATCATTTAAAACAAAAGATTATGAAAAAGTATGTTTGCGACGTTTGCGGATGGGTTTACGACCCTGCAGTAGGTGATCCCGATAACGGCATTGAGCCCGGAACAGCATTTGAGGACCTTCCCGAGGATTGGGTATGCCCTGAGTGCGGCGTAGGTACCGAAGACTTCAGCGAGGTGGAGGAGTAATCTTTCTGCAAGCGCAACGTTCTCTTCTGAGTTGTACGGAGGAGAAATGATAGTACAATGGTTTTGCTTCCAGGTGTTTGGCTTGGGGTGAGACCATTGTTTTTTTGTACTTCTTTTTCCATGATATTATGAGCTTACCAAGGCTCAGAGAGGTAACACGGGGCCTTGAAGGAAAACTTCACCAAGATTTAGAGAGAAAATTTCACCAGGCCTCAGAAGGAAAAATGAGGGTGAAGTAGGGCGACGGCCTGGAGTTGGTATTCTTGCGGAGATTTCTTTGAAAGACATGAGCGGAGGCTTTACCGATGCAAATATTCGTAAAATATACATCGAATAAAAAAAGAAGATGTACTTTTGCACTATCATTACATTAAACCTTTGATATGAAAACAGATATTGAGATTGCACAGGAGACCCTGTTAAGACCTATCACAGATGTCGCGGCAGATGTTCGTATTGATTCCAACTACCTGGAACAGCATGGAAAATATATCGCTAAAGTAGACATAGAGGCCATCGAGGAGGAGGAGATGGCCAAGCACCACCTCATACTTGTCACTGCCATCAGTCCCACGAAGGCCGGCATTGGCAAGACCACCGTGTCTGTGGGTCTTGCTCTCGGACTGAACCGCATCGGCAAGAAAGCCGTCTTGGCGCTGCGTGAACCGTCGTTGGGTCCATGTTTCGGTCAGAAGGGTGGGGCTGCCGGCGGTGGTTATGCCCAGGTGTTGCCCATGGAGAAGATCAACCTGCATTTTACGGGCGACTTCCATGCCATCACCTCGGCCAACAACATGATTTCAGCTCTGCTCGACAATTATCTCTATCAGCATGCCAAAGATGGGTTTGCCCTCAAGGAGATATTGTGGAAACGGGTGCTCGACGTCAACGACCGCTCGCTCCGCCAGATTGTCACGGGCATTGGCCCCCACGCCAACGGCCTCGTGGCCGAGTCGGGATTTGACATCACTCCTGCCTCAGAGATTATGGCCATCATGTGTTTTGCCACGGGCATTGACGATCTCAAGCGGCGCATAGGCAATATTCTCCTCGGATTCAACTACGACAACAAGCCGTTCTACGTGAAGGACTTAGGCGTGGAGGGAGCCATCACCGTATTGCTCAAAGACGCCCTCAACCCCAACCTCGTGCAGACCACCGAGGGCACTCCGGCATTCATCCACTGCGGTCCGTTTGCCAATATAGCTCACGGATGCAACTCTGTGGTAGCTACAAAGGCGGCGCTCACTTACGGCGAATATGCTATTACCGAAGCGGGCTTTGGCGCTGACCTCGGTGCGGAGAAATTTTACGACATCAAATGCCAGAAGGCAGCACTCAATCCCGACGTGGCTGTGCTCGTCGTTACGCTTCAGTCGCTCAAGATGCATGGGGGCGTACCGTTGGCCATGATCAAGGAGCCCGGTCTCCAAGGCGTGATGCAGGGATTTTGGAATCTTGACAAGCACGTGGCCAACCTGCGCAAATTCAATCAGCGAGTAGTGGTCTGCTTCAACCGTTACAGCAACGACCAAGAGGAAGAAATCAACTGCGTGCGCAGGCATTGCGAGGATGTGCTCAACGTGGGATTCGCGGTCAACAACGCTTTCGCAGAGGGTGGCAAGGGCGCCGAGGAACTGGCACGCCTGGTGGTCGACACCATCGACAAACTGCCTTCGGGTGAGCTCATGCCGCTTTATCAGTTGGAGGAAAGTATCGAGACAAAGATCGAGAAGGTCTCAAAGGAGATATATGGCGCTGGCAAGATCAGCTACTCTAAGAAAGCCAAGCAGCAACTCAAGCACATCAAGGAGTTGGGCATGGAGCATTTCCCGGTATGCATCGCCAAGACGCAGTACAGCTTCTCTACTGACGCCAATATGATTGGGCCAACAGAGGGGTTCAAGATGGAGATAGAGGACCTGGTCATCAACAGCGGTGCCGAGATGATAGTGGCCATCGCCGGTAGCATACTCCGCATGGTGGGGCTTCCGGCCGATCCGCAGGCCAATCATATCGACATTGTCGATGGTCACATTGTGGGGTTGAGCTAAACTGCTGATTACGGCGCGCGTGTTCTTTTTCACGCAGAGGCGCAGAGGGTGGGGAGGTTGGGCATCTCTGCGCCACACTGCATGGATTTTTTAACACGGAATCCGCGGAATATTCGGAATTGCCATCCGGCACACGTTGACGGGGACGGTCATCGCGATGCGATGGGCGGATGACACGGAAAATGCCTTCCGTTTCTCCTTTCCTCCTCAGGCCATCGGCCCTCTGCTTACCACCTCTCTCTTTTGCATCGAAGATGCGCAACTCCAAACCCTCTGCGCCTCTGCGTGCATAAAAAGCACCTGCGTGAAATAATCGCCACACCGCATGATATATTAAAGGTGGGTTCTATTAATTAGCTTTGTCAGATTTCGAGACTATCTTCGAGGTCAAATTGCTAGTGAACGAAGGAGTTATGCGGGCATAACGACTGAGCGAATGTTCGTGCCAGCGAGTGTCATCGAGCTTGCTCGTTTAACCGAGCGCAGCCGAACTTCAGCCGCAGGGTAACTGGCAATTTGAGCCGAAGAGAGTCCGAAAGATAGCAAAACGTAACCCATGATTTCATGATTTTGTTTCGGTGGTAATTAATTATTGCTGTCCGATAAAACTGGGAAAATCCTATTTTCCGTAGTAACTTGCTGTAAATAAGTATTGATCTTTTGATTTTCAAAATTAGCCCCCCTCATGTTTGGGAAAAGGCTTGGTTGATGATTTTCGTCATCTTTTTTCTGTCTGGCCTCAATGATTTTTATCCAT
>CAZBQA010000008.1:0-82955 GCA_964493905.1 uncultured Prevotella sp. | reverse complement strand
TCTATTCTCATCATATTGCAAAGTTACTTATTTTTGAAGACATACTATCGCTTTTCCGGGCATAGTATCGCTTTTTAAGACATAGTAACATAATAACAAAATAGGGGAGGCGGGCTCCAAAGGTTTATGTTATTATGTTACTCTGTCTTTCAATCTTTGCTTGGTCGTCCTTGTTTATTTGTTATTATGTTACTATGTCTTAGACAGCTATACTGTTTGGAAGAAGGAGGGTTATGATGTATAACGTGCAATGAACTCATCTTCGCTGATGATGGGAATGCCGAGCTGCTGGGCCTTGAGGTTCTTGCCACTGGTAGAGGTGACGTCGTTGTTGATGAGGAACGAGGTTGACTTCGACACGCTGCCCGTCACCTTGCCGCCCTGGCTCTCGATATAGGCCTTGAGCGCATTGCGGTTGGCGTAATGGTGTACGTCGCCGGTCACCACGAAGGTGAGACCCTGGCAGCGGTCGCCCTGGGCCGCAGCAGAGGTCTGCTCGATGGTGAGCTCGGCCACGAGCCGTTCGTATGCCTCGCGGTGCCTGTTGTCGCTGAACCACGCCACGAACGAGGCCGACTTCTCGGGCCCAATGCCGGGGATGGTGGCCAGCAGCTCGGCACCGCGCGGACCGAAGAGGTCGTCCTCGGTAGTGCCCGTGGCAATGGCCACGAGGTCTTGGAGGCTGTAGGCCGAGAGCAGGCGCGCACAGACGTCCTGGCCGCACAAGGGGATGGTGAGGGCGTAGAGCAGTCGGCGTGCCTCTACGGTGCGCGCCTTCTCTATCGACCGCAGCATATTGCTCACCGACTTCTCGCCAAAGCCTTCGAGGGCGGCAGCCTCGACGGCGTGCTCGCGCAGGTGGAAGATATCGGCATACTCGCTCACCCAGCCCAGGTTGATGAACTTGGCGATGGTCTGCTCAGAGATGCCGTCGACATTCATGCCCTCCTTCGAGACAAAGCGCGCGAACTTCTTGAGTTGCTTGGCCGGGCACTCGACGTTGGTGCAGTGGAGCGTGCGTGTGCCACTGGCCTCACTGCTCACCACCTCGGTGGGGGCGCCACATACTGGACAGACATGCGGAATGAGCAGATGTCCCACTTGTCGCCGCACGTTGATGACCTTCGGAATGATCTTGTTGGCCTTGATGACCTCCAGTTCGGTACCCTTGTCACCGATGCCCAGTCGCTCGCACTCGCTGATGTTGCACAGCGAGGCACGCTTGACGGTGGTGCCCTCGAGCTCTACGGGGCGGAACACCGCCACGGGCGAGATGGTGGATGCCGCACAGCTCCACTCGATGTGGTCGAGCTCGGTCAGCGCACTCTCGTCCTGCCATTTGAAGGCCATGCCCGCCCGCGTGGCGTGGTGTCCCGTCACCGAGCCCGTCTGCGCATAGTAGGTGTCGTCGAAGGTGATGACCAGTCCGTCAACGGGGTAGGGGTTGCGGCGGTCGGTCACCTGCTTTGTCCAACGGTCGATCACCGCCTCGATGTTCTCCACCGTCGGCTCGTCGATACGCTCGTGGTCCACCGTGCCCAGTCCGTTGCCGGCGAGCCAGTCCATGCGCTGTCCCCACGAGGCGATGTCGCTGTCGGTATGCACCAGCGTGAAGGGAATCCAGCGGATGTGTCGCTGTGCCACCTCGGCAGGGTCTTTGAGCGTGAGCGATCCCGATGCCAGGTTGCGGGGGTTGGCATAGCTGTCATCGTTCTCCATGTTGAACCGCTCGAAGTCTTCGTAAGAGATCACTGCCTCGCCGCGCACCACCACGTGCCCCTTGTCGTTGATCCGCTCGGGTATGCCGCCGATGGCCTTGGCCAGATGCGTGATGTTGGTACCGATGTGTCCGTTGCCCCGCGTCACCACCTTGTCGAGGCGCCCATTGTCGTAGGTCACCACGAGTGTCAGTCCGTCGAGTTTCCACGAGAGCCAGATGGGTCTTCCCTCGGCCCATTTGGCCAGGTCGGCGGGTTTCTTGGTCTTGGCCAGCGAGAGGGCCTGGTATTCGTGTTCCTCCTTCTGTCCGGTGATGTTGTCTTCCGACACCTTCTGCGTGGGCGAGTCGGGCAGCGTCTCGCCCGTCTCCTGCTCCAGCCGCTTAAGTTCGTCGAACTTCGCGTCCCACTCATAGTCGGTCATCAGCTCCTCGCGGCCGTTGTAATATGCGTCAGAGGCGCGGTTGAGCTCCTCGACCAGCGCCTGCATCTGTTCTGTCTTGTTCATGCGATGTCTCTGTTAGTAACGGTTGTCTACCCTGACAATACCATTGGCAAAGGTAGGCTTTTTTCATGACATTCCCAATGATTGACGGGCAGAATTGCTAGCCCCATGGGCGTGCAAGAGCCGCCTGCGGCGCCCCCTCGGCAGGACTGAGGTTGATATTTTTGGCGGATTATGGTTACCTTACTGAGTTTTTTGTTAATTTTGTAACCTATATAATAATAGGAGAAAGAAAAAATATAAGTAGCAGGTAATAGCCAATGAATGTCATTGTATCAGAAGAGATCGAGCGTGTGTGCCCCGGTTTTGTGGGGGCATGTGTAGAGGCGCAGGTGGTGAACAGCACCTACAGCCAACCGTTGTGGGACGAGATAGGAGCCATGGGCGAGCACTACCGGCAGACGCTCACCACCGAGACGCTTAAAGACCTCTCGGGCATTGCGGCCACGCGCCGTGTGTACCGTGCCTGCGGCAAAGACCCCTCGCGCTACCGTCCCGCCTCCGAGGCCCTCATCCGCCGTCAGCTGCAGGGCAAGAACCTGTATCAGGTCGACACGCTGGTAGACCTCATCAACCTGGCGAGCATCGCCTATGGCTACAGCATCGGTGGTTTCGACGCGTCGAAGTTTGTGGGCGACACCCTCACGCTGGGCGTGGGCCGTGAGGGCGAACCCTACGAGGGCATCGGGCGCGGCATGATCAACATTGCCGGACTGCCCGTCTACCGCGACGCCATGGGCGGCGTGGGAACGCCCACCTCCGACCATGAGCGCACCAAGATAGACCTCGGCACCACCCATCTGGTGGTGCTCATCAACGGCTATGACGGCGATGAGGCGCGCGTCAGGGCCAATGCCGAGTATATCCGGCAGCTGCTGCGCAAGTATTGCGCCAGCGACGGCGGCAGCTATGCCATCTACCGGTAGGCAGGCCAAGGACTGCCGTCCGCTGGATTATTGGTCGAGCAGGTCGATGATCTTACGGTCGGCCTCGGCCCAGTTGAGTGACGTGAGTTCCTCGCGCGTGAGCCATTTGGCATCGAGGTGGTAGAGCAGGGTGAACTCGCCGTCGCCGGGCTTGCAGAGAAAGGCCGTCAGGCGGATCTTGAAGTCGGGATAGTCGTGCTCCACCGTGCCCAGTTTCTTGCCCACATAGATATCCCACAGCATCTCCTCGTTGATTTCTCTGAGCAAGGCCTCGTGCTCGGTCTCGCCTTCCTCCACCTTTCCTCCGGGAAACTCCCAGCGCTCCGAGTTGTACGACTGGCGCGAGCGCAGCCGCTGCATGCACAGATATTTGTTTCCGTCTTTGATGACCGCAGCCACCACGTGTACGGTTTCGGTTTTCTTTTCCATATCTATCTTTAGATTTTTAGTTCAACATTCCTTTTGCGGTCCTGCCGCCGCAGGGTGGGCCTGGCGTACCCCACCCGGCAGGCAGGGGCTGCTGATGCCCCATGGCCCAGACCAATTTAATCACTGCGAATATACGAATAATTTTGGAAGGAAGCGACTGCAATAGCACCTTTTTTTGTAATTTTGTGGCAAAAAGCATAAGGATATGACATTCAAAGAGCTATTGAACCAGGTCACCTTCGCCGATATCGCTCCCTATGTGGAGCAGGCGATCCGTGGCAACGAGAACGATTTGCGCGATTACGATACCAAGTTTGGCGAGGTGGAACAGGCTTTCGCCGAGATGACCACCATGAAGCCCACCTACGGGCACATCACCACACCCATCGAGGTGAAGCTCACCGACGGCAGGCTCAGCGTGAGCAACATGCACCTGGGCTCTACCTCCGACGTGCTGAGCCACCGTCTGGCCATCGCCCCCGAGGTGCAGGCCTCGGTGCCTGAGCTGGCGGCCGAGTGTGTGTACCAGCTGGTGGGCTACCAGGCGGCCACCGACCGCTACCGCGACGGCGACGAGTTCGACGACCTCGACCCGCTCATGGCACGTATCGTGAGATAGCCATAGTGACCGCAAGAAGATAAGAGGCAGCTAAATACCAGCATCATGATTATAGGCATAGACGTAGGCATCAGCACGACAAAGATTGTCGGCATCAACCCCGAGGGCGTGGTGGTATCGCCCATCCGTATCAAGGCCACCGACCCCGTGACATCGCTCTACGGGGCCTTCGGCAAGTATCTGTATGACAACAAGATCAACCTTGCCGACATCGAGCAGGTGATGATCACCGGTGTGGGTGCGGCCTACATCGACTCGTCCATCTACGGGCTGCCTACCCAGAAGGCCGAAGAGTTTATTGCCGACGGTCTGGGCGCTCGCTACGAGACCGACCTCGACCGTATGCTCGTCGTGTCGATGGGCACCGGCACCAGTCTGGTGCAGTGCGACGGCGACGATATCCGGCACATCGGCGGCATCGGACTGGGCGGCGGCACGCTCACCGGCCTAAGCCGTATCATGCTCAAGACCGACGACATCAAGCAGGTGGTGGCCCTGGCCATGGAGGGTGAGATCAGCAATATCGACGTGCTCATTGGCGACATCAGTCCCAATCCGCTGCCCAACCTGCCCAAGACGGCCACGGCATCGCTCTTCGGCAACGCCCGCAGCAACGCCTCGCGCGAGGACATTGCCCTGGGCATCATCACCACGGTGCTCCAGACCATCGGTTCCAGCTGCATCCTGGCCTCGCTCAATTCGGGCATCAAAGAGTATGTGCTCATTGGCAACCTCACGCTGCTGCCCCAGTGCAAGGAGGTGTTCCCGGCCATGGAGAAGCTCTACAACGTGCGTTTTATCATCCCCAAATACTCAGAGTTCTGCACCGCCATCGGTGCCGCGCTGTGCTACAAGCGTGGGTAGGCGGTAGCAGGCTCTGCCACATCGTGTCCCGCCACCGTAGGCCACAACGCCATGTAACGGTGGACGGGTGCAACCCGTGTACTATGAAACAGTTTTTTTTCAAGGTCAAGCAGTGGCTTCAGGGACTGTCGTTCCGAACAGGAGTGGTGGTGCTGGCCATGTGTGTGCCGTTCTATATACTTTCGTTTGCCCAGATGGGCCTGCCCGAGCGTTATCTCTCGGTAGGTGCCAAAGGCGTGTTGTGGGTGGTGCTCTTCGGCTTGGCCAAGACCTGCCAGTATGGCGGCCTCACCATCCTGGGGGTGGAGGGCTATCGCAGGGTGAAAGCCTGGATGAAGGGTAAGCGCTGAACAATTCTTCTTTTATTTACCCAACCCCTTTTACAACCTGTCTTTCTGCTGGTGCCCAAAGCCAGCTGAGGTGCGGCCTGTGGCCCGTGGAGGCGCGTCGTCGCCACCCCATAGGCGGTGTGTTTCGAGTCGAACAAGGTTATGCTTCGACTTGAAACAGCCTGTGGTTCGACTCGAAGTACGGTCTGCTTCTACTCGAAACAGGCTGTGCCTCGACCCGAACCATGCACCGATGAGGCAAAGACGATGATGGTTGAACGGTGGAACGGGGATGGCTGGACGGTGTAACGGCCGTTGCTGAGGATGATGATGGGTGATGCGTGGGGTACGCCTCACAGTTGCATGGCCACCTTGGCGCCCAGCGTCATGGTGTGGATGTATTCGCCCGAGAATCTGCTGTGGGGCGCCAGGATGTTGTAGTCGAGAAAGAGGCTGCCCACCAAGTGCTCGCGTGCCCGGTAGTCGATGTTGAGGCCTGTGCCTGCGGCGAGTCCGTGGTTCTTGCCCACGGTCAGTGTGCCGATCTGGGTTTCGGGATACCACACGCCGCCGGCCAGCAGCTTGCTGCCCACGCGCCAGCGGTGGGTGAGGGGCAGCGAGAAGTAGGGGCCAATGGCTGCCATGTAGAATTTGCAGGTGTTGTCGGGAGCCTCAGTATCGTTGAAGATATACTGAAGGTTGGAGATGGTGGCACGCCCGCCTAGTCCGATGTAGGCATTGAAGAAGCCGGCGCCCTCCAGGCCCAGGGTGGTGCCGGTGGAGGTCTTGAAGGAGGTCTGCTCGTCGATGTCGTAATGGCTCAGTGGCAGGTTGAACCCGGCATATAGTGCTACGAACGATGGGTTGCGGCCGTAGCTCGCGGCATGGGTCAGGGCGGGGTCGGGCACCACGAGGCCCTTGTCTTTGAAGAGCAGGTCGGCCAGCCAGTAGCCCATCTCGGTGGTGAGGATGCCCACGCCGGCACCCACCATCACGTCGCTCAGCCAGTGTTTGTTGTTGGCCACGCGCATCAGTCCCGTGGTGGCTGCCAGTCCGTAGGCCCCAATGCTCACCCAGGGGCTCTTGTAGCCATACTCCTTGCTGAGCATGGTCGCCGTCATGAAGGCCATGGCGGTGTGTCCCGAGGGGAAGCTGTGGGTGTCAGACCCGTCGGGGCGACTGACGCTGGTGGTGTGTTTCAGGCCTTGCACCGTGGTGACCATCAGGGCCGCCGCGAAGGCCTGGCTCGCCAGCATGCGGCTCCAAGAGCTGCGGCTCTTCACCCCGGCCGCCTTCATGCCATACATCACGGCCGCCGGTACATACTGGATGTAGTTGTCGAAGGGCCGGTGGTATTGGGGCATGAAGTCGTTGCGCAGCTTGCGGAACTTACGGTCTTCGTGCATGACAATCAGTCCGCCGGCAATGAGGGGCAGGCCGATATGGGTCTTTTGGAAGAGCGGGGTCTCAGACCATCGGTCGAGCAGATGACCGCTGCCAAGGCTGTCGGTCATGGCCACGGGGGGCTGTGCCAAGCTGTCGGGCTGCTCTGCGCCGCAGGGCAGGGCAGCGGCGACGGCCAGTAGTGCCACGGCGAGCCTGCGTCTTATGGGCCGTCTGTCTTGTGGGCGGCCGCATCGCCACCTGGTCACCATCTCGCAGATCGGATGTCGGCGAGGGCCTTCACCCAGTCGGTGTCGAGCGAGAACTGGGTCACGAAGTCGGCATTGTTGTAGTAGGCCAGCGTGAGCTGCTTGTCGGTATCGGCAAACAGGCTGTGGCTGATGCTGGCATTCTTGAACCGCTCCAGGGCGTTCAGCCGCTTCGACTTGCTGTTGCCCACCTCAGCCAGCCGCTTCTGGAAGAGAGCCACAAACTCGGTCATGGCAAAGGTCTGCTCGCCCAGCTGCTGTTCGGTGAAGGTGCTGTCTTCGCCGGCTTTGTAGAGCATATACTCGATGGCGTCCCACTTGAAGGTGGCCACCTTACGGTCGTCGAGCTTCACCGACTCGTCGGTCTTGATGAGCTCGAAGGTCTTCTGCATGCGCCTCACCTCATTGTATATGGCTTGGGCGCTGCTGCTCACCACGCAGGTGCAGGCGAGCAATAGTGTCATTATCAGTTTCTTGATCATGTGTTGTTGCCTTTAAGAATAAATAATCGTTGACGTCTATGGTGTCAGTCGTGCCTCACGAGGCGTATGCGGTGGTCGATACATGCCGGCAGCTCCTCCTCGTAGTGGGTCACCATGATGAGGGTCTTGTTGTGGCGGCGGCAGAAAGTCTCGATGACATCCTTCACCAGTCGCCGGTTGGTCATGTCGAGACCGTGGAGAGGCTCGTCGAGGATCAGCAGCTCGGGGTCTTTGACGAAGGCGCGGGCCAGCAACACCAGTCGCTGCTCGCCGCTCGAGAGCTTGAGGAAGGTGTGGTCGGCCAGGTGTCCCACGCCGAAGATGTCCATCCAGAACCGGCAGATGTCATACTCCGCCTCGTCGGGCCTGACATACAGTCCCACGCTGTCTTTCAGTCCGCTGGCCACGATGCGTATGGCCGGCAGGTCGCGCTGGTAGGCGCGGTGCATCTCGGGCGACACGTAGCCGATGTGTCGCTTGATGTCCCAGATGCTCTCGCCGCTGCCTCGGGCATAGCCAAAGAGCGAGATGTCGCAGGCGTAGCTCTGCGGGTTGTCGGCGCACACCAGGCTGAGCAGCGTCGACTTGCCGGCGCCGTTCTGTCCGCTCAGGGCCCAGCGCTCGCCGTTGAGCACCGTCCACGAGAGGTCTTTGAGGATGGTACGCCGTCCGTAACGTATGCTCACCTGGTGCATGCCCACCACCTCGTGGGTGTGGTACTCCGTGTTTTTGTAGGGCAGGCTGACGATGGCGTCGGCCTTCTCGGGGCTGAGCACATGGTCGGGGAAGGGCGGTCGTTGGCCCAGGTATTCGTCGAGCGTGCGTTTGGGCAGCACCCGTTTGTCGCGCACCTCCACCACATGGGTGATGAAAGGCGGTATGTCGTCGTTCTTCGAAAGCACCAGGATGATCTGCAACTGTTGCTCCCCGGCCACGGCGGCCAGCAGCTCGCGCAGCTGGTCGCGCGTGGCGGCGTCGAGCCCGATGAAGGGGTTGTCCATGATGAGCACGCGCGGTGCCGAGAGCAGCGTCTCGGTGAGCTTGAGCTTGCGCAGCTCACCGCTCGAGAGGAGGATGACATACTTGTCGAGCAGCAAGTCCATGCGAAAGAGGCTGTAGAGCCGTTGCTGCATGGCCCTGCGCTGGGGCGTGTCGTTGCCGGCGCGGCGGTAGGCCTCTTCGAGGCGGCTGCCCACGGTGGGTGTCGACTCGTCGATCTCCATCTGGTTCCAGCGCTGCTGCAGGTAGTAGGTACGGTCGTTGTCGCCGCCGTAGGCATCGCGGAAGGTGATGTAGCAGATGTTGTCAGACACAAGCGGCTTGGTGCTCGGCGCAAAGTTGTATTCGGGGTCGTGGTCGAGCAGGGGATGGCGGCCGATGAGGATGTCGACGAGCATCGTCTTGCCGCCGCCGTTGGGTCCCACGATGGCCAGCTGCTCGCCGTCGCAACTGGTGAAGTTTACAGGTTCGTCCATACGCCACTCGGGCATACGGGTCACTCCGTTCTCTATATGAATGATTTGCTGCATAGTCGATGAAGGTGATGGTGCACCGTAGATGCCCGCCCCTGCTGCTACCGGTCGTCGGCCGGTGTGGCGTGGGGTGTTGCCACGCGAGTGCTGTTCTTCCTGACGAAGTCTTTCCAGCTGCCGTAATGGCGTGCCCCGCTGTCGGGGCGCGAGAGTTGCAGAAAGTGGCAGTAGGCGGCACCGAGGGCATCGGTGGCATCCATGAAGTCGGGCATGTGATCTTTGTTGATGTGTAGCATGCGCTGTAGCATACCCGCCACCTGCTCCTTGGAGGCCTGTCCCTGTCCGGTGATGGCCATCTTGATCTTCAGAGGCGCATACTCGTGGATGGGGATGTCGCGGTGGATGGCGGCGGCGATGGCCACGCCCTGGGCGCGCCCCAGCTTGAGCATCGACTGCACGTTCTTGCCGAAGAACGGGGCCTCGATGGCCAGCTCGTCGGGCAGATACTCGCTGATGATGCCCGTCACACGCTCGTAGATACGCCCCAGCTTGAGATAGGGGTCGGTAATCTTGCGCAGGTCGATGATGCCCATGGCCATCATCTCAGCGTGGTTGCCCACCACGCGCAGCACGCCATAGCCCATGACATTGGTGCCAGGGTCTATGCCGAGGATGATACGTTCGGTGGAGGGTCGTTGCTTGGTACGCATGGTGGTGTGTGGGCTGTGGTGGTGACAGAGGAGTGGGCCTTAGCGGTCGAGATAGGGGTTGCCGGCCAGTTCGATGCCGATGGTGGTCTGGTCGCCGTGCCCGGGGTAGAGGCGGGTGTTGTCGGGCAGCTGGCAGAGCATGCGCAGACTCTGGATGAGCATGAACATCGAGCCGCCGGGCAGGTCGGTGCGGCCGATGCTGTAATGGAAGAGGGTGTCGCCCGTGAAGGCGGTGTTCTCTTCCTTGCAATAGTACACCACGCCGCCGGGCGTGTGGCCCGGCGTCTCGATGATGGTCAGCCGGTGGTTGCCGAAGGCGATGACGTCGTCGCCATGCAGGTATCTGCCCACGGGAGCGATGTCGTCGGGCCCCAGGCCGATGCCGCACAGGGCCGATGCCTGCTGGGCCAGGTTCTGCATCAGGGGCTCGTCGGCCGCGTGTACCTCGGGCTTCAGGCCCCAGGTGTCGGCCACAAACTTGTTGCCGAGGTTGTGGTCTGCGTGTCCGTGGGTGGCCAGCAGGTGACGGGGCTTGAGCTCCTTTTTCTCAATATAGTCTTGTATGGCGGCCTGCTCGTTGCCATAGAAGGCCGAACAGTCGATGATGACTGCCTCATGCGTCTCGTCGCTGACCACATAACAGTTGGTCTGGAGCATGTTGCAGGGAAAACGCTTGATGTCTAACATTGTGGGATGGGGGGATTAGTGCCGTGATGGGCGATGAGAAAATTACATGGGAAGGTAGACCACCTGCTTGTCGTCGAACCACTCCTCCTGGAATAACGTGGTGATGGGCGTGACCTCCACCAGCTTGCCAAAGGGCTTGAGCTCGTCGGTGAGGTTGCCGCCCTTGAGCACGATGAGGCCGTTGGGCAGGGCGTTGTGCGACTGGCGCAGGATGTTCTTGCGCACGATCTTCACCAAGTCGGGCAGGGGCATGACGGCGCGCGAGACCACGAAGTCGAAGCGGTCTTTCTCTTCCTCGCCCCTGCGGTGCAGGGCCTCGACGTTCTGCAGGCCTATGGCCTGTGCCACCTCGGTGGCCACCTTGATTTTCTTGCCCGTGCCGTCGATGAGTCGGAAGCTGCATTCGGGGAAGAGGATGGCCAGGGGGATGCCGGGGAAGCCGCCGCCCGTACCGAAGTCGAGGATGCGGGTGCCGGGCTTGAAACTGATGGCCCGGGCAATGGCCAGGGAGTGGAGCACGTGGTGGAGATAGAGGTTGTCGATGTCTTTGCGCGAGATAACATTGATTTTGGCGTTCCAGTCGCGGTAGAGTCCGTCGAGTGCGGCGAACTGCTCAGTCTGGCGGGGGGTGAGGTGGGGAAAATACTTCAGTATGTCTTGCATGCCCTGATAAATAAGCAATAACTTGTTGATGCGTGCAAAGGTACAACAAATCTATATAAAAGGTACAACAAATCTATATAATAAAGTCAATAAAACGTATAGGTGGGTTCTATTAATTAGCTTTGTCAGATTTCGAGACTATCTTCGAGGTCAAATTGCTAGTGAACGAAGGAGTTATGCGGGCATAACGACTGAGCGAACTGACAATTTGAGCCGAAGAGAGTCCGAAAGATGGCAAAACGTAACCCATGATTTTATGATTTGATTTCGGTGGTAATTAATAGAACCCACCTATAAAACTCTTACGGCCATTGATGCGCGGTGGTCGTGCCGAAGCATGGGTCTTATGGGCCATGTGGGTGAAACCCCTTGTGCCGGTGGGGCTGACTGGCTATACCACCTGGTTGGCCACCACGTCATCGAAATGCTGCTTTGCCCAGTCGATGAGCGAGGCTATCGGTGGCATGAGCGATAGTCCGGTCTGCGTCAGCGAGTATTCCACCCGAGGCGGGACGACAGGATACACCTTTCTCTGTATCAGGTGGTTGTGCTCCAGGTTCTTGAGTGTTGCCGAAAGCATCTTCTGCGAGCAGTCGGACATGTGGCGATGGAGCTCGTTGAACCGCAACACCCCTGTCTCGCTGGCGTTGAGGGTGAAGAGGACGAGCAAAGACCATTTGTCGCCAAAGCGACTGATGACCTGACGAATGGGGCAGGTGAGATAGGAGGGGTCGATATTCTTATTGGCCATAAACGGTAACTTTTTGTACAAAAGTAACAAATAGTAAGTATTCCTCCCGAAACAAGATAGTTAATTATTATTAATGAGGAAGTGATTCGGGGAGCACCAAGGTCAGTGTCGTTATCATGACATTCTGCGATCTTGCGCCAAAGGCATTCATTGCCCTACTGTGCCGGGGCAATCGGTCGTTGCACGTCTTTCTGCTGTCGCATGTCGGTACCCTCGCATCGGTGCGGCGGTGGCTGAGGGAGTTCCGATTCAAGCAATGGTAAAATAAGACAAAAAAATATCGATAAAAAAGGGATGGATATACGTGTTTTTTTAGTTATCTTTGTAATAATAAGTAGACATGATTACAGTAAAGCATCTATTATTACACAGAATTGAACAGTTTATCAATGAAAACCAAGACATCTGACACCTTGGCAGCGTCGCGGGCGATGCTGTGCCTTCTTTTGCTTTTGTTATTCACCATGCGGTCGTCGGCACGCGGCGACGTGCGGCCCTACGACATCTGGCCTGTGCCTCAGCAGCAGGTTGCTGAGGAGGGCATCGTGCCCACTACCGCCGTGGCCACGCTTATTGCCGGGCGCGGGTGCGATGACTATACCCTTGACCGCGCCAAGGCTGTGCTGGCCCAAAACGGCATCACGGCTGTGGTGGGCAAGAAGGCCGTTGGCGGGCGCATGACCCTGATCATCGGTATCAATGGCTCGGGCGATGCCGCCGACAAGGCCGCCGCCAGGCTGTCGCTCGATCGCACGGTATTCGGCATGCCCAAATACGACCGCCATGCCATTGCCGTGGCCCAAGGGCAGGGCGGCAATGCCGAAGTGGTGATCCTCGGCGAGCACACCGATGCCGTGTTCTGTGGCCTGGCCTCGCTCGAGCAGATGCTTGAGGCGCAGAAGGGCAGCTTGCGCAAGGTGCGCATCTACGACTATGCCGACACGCAGTATCGTGGTGTCATCGAAGGCTACTATGGCGTGCCGTATAGCAAGGAGGTGACCGAAGACCTCTTCCGCTTTATGGCCCGCTACAAGATGAACACCTATATGTATGGTGCCAAGAGCGACCCCTATCATTCGCGCTATTGGGAAAAGCCTTATCCCACATCCATCACCCAGAAGGAAAAAGAATTGGGCTATCTCTCGCAAGACATGCTGCGCTCGATGACCGACGTGGCCCATCAGTGCAAGGTCAACTTCATCTGGGCCATACATCCCGGACAGGCCTTCACCGACGCTACCCAGGCCGACGTGCTCGACAAGGTCATGTCGAAGTTTGCCGACATGCACCGGCTTGGCGTGCGCCAGTTTGGCGTCTTCGTCGATGATGTGGGTGTGCCCGACGATGCCGCCATGCTCAAGCTGGGTGCCGACCGGCTGACCCGCCTCCAGCAGCTCATAGACCAGAGGTGGAATACGAAGAAGGCCCTTGCCGCCGACACCGTGAAGCCCCTACACTATGTGCCACAGCTCTACGCCTACTCGTGGGTGAAGGAAGAACAGGCCAAAAAGTTCTTTGAGTCGTTGAGCAACACTCCGGCAAAGGTCAACATCTATATCACCGGCCGGGCCGTGTGGACGGTGCCCAACAGCGGCGACCCCGCCAAGGTGAGCAATTGGCTGGGCCGTGACGTGGCCTGGTGGTGGAACTATCCCTGCAACGACAACGACATGGACAAGCTGTTCATGCTCGACACCTATCGCAACTTCGACGATGAGCAGCACATCGACCGCAATGCCACGCTGGAGCCCGACCTGCGGGGCGTGAAGACGCTCATCAGCAATCCCATGCAGCAGGGGGCGGCCAGCAAGGTGGCACTCTTTGGCGTGGGCGACTATGGCTGGAACCGTGCGGCCTTCGACAACGAGCGGTCATGGATGGCATCGCTCCGCGCCGTCTTTGGCAGCCGTTGGCAGCAGGCCTGCCGGCTTTTGCCCAACATCAGCACCTACGACCGATCGACCACGCTGGCCGACCGCATACGTGCCTATAAGGCCAAGCCCATGTGCAAACATTGCACCAAGGCCCTGCTGGAGGAACTTGCCAGCCTGGGTGCCGCCACCGACTCGCTGAGAACGATGGCTCTGTCGACCAGCGAGTCAGACCGCCTGCTCTGGCACGACATCCAACCCTTTGTAGATAAACTAGGCGATATGTGCCGCTATGCCGCACAAATGGTCGGCGCGCTGTCGGCAGGTGAGGCCACCGACCTCGCGGTTACGCGCAGCAAGGTAAAGGCAATGGACAGCGAGAAGAATTACAAGTTCAATGTGCTCAACGGCATGGGCGAGGACATCGAACTCTCTCAGCGCATGGCCAATCCCTCTGCCAAGGTGCTGAGGCCGTTCGTCGACTGGCTCGACGCCCAGCTCGACAAGCAGTGATGGGGCGGCGCCTCTCTGTTGAAACCTACCCCACCCAAGACTTACACCCTGGCAGCTGCGCCCTTCGCCGCTGTCAGGGTGACTTGATGCTGGTCGTGGCAACGGTATGCCACGGCCTTTCACCCTCTATTATCGGGTCATGATGCACTATTCTGCCGTTTCAGTTGATTATTCCAGGGTTTTGTCGTAACTTTGCAGTCAAATTGACAAACGATGATAAAAGCGGCATTATTTGACTTGGATGGCGTCGTGTTTGACACCGAGCCCCAATACTCCCGGTTCTGGGGCTCACAGTTCCAACTGTATTATCCCGACATGCCCGGCATGGAACAGCGTATCAAGGGCATGACGCTTGTGCAGATCTACGACCAGTATTTTGCCGACAAGAAGGATGAACAGTCGAAGATCACGGAGCGCCTCAATGCCTATGAGCTTCAGATGGAGTACGAATATATTGCCGGTTTCGAGTCTTTCGTCACCGCCCTGCGCAAGCAAGGCATCAAGACGGCAGTGGTGACCAGCAGCAATCTAGAGAAGATGGCCAATGTGTACCGCCATCGCCCCGAGATGAAAGACTATTTTGATGCCATCCTCACCAGCGAGGACTTTGAACGGAGCAAGCCCGACCCAGACGGTTATCTCAAGGGTGCGGCTCACTTTGGTATAGACCCGAAAGAATGTGTGGGGTTTGAAGACAGCGTCAACGGACTGAAGGCCGTGCGTGCCGCCGGTCTGCTGACGGTGGGACTGACCACGACCAACAGTCGTGAGACGGTGGCAACGTTGGCCGACATCGTCGTCGACGACTTTACCCAACTCGACCTCTCAACCCTTTCTATCCGGTAAGTCGCATGAACGCCAGTAACACACCGGTGCATATCAAACTGTGGCACAAAGACCTCTGGTGTCTCGTCTTCGCCAATTTCTTTCTCATGGCCTCGGTTTATGTGCTCCTGCCCGTGCTGCCCATACATCTTCTTGGCAGTGGCAGCAGCCACACCTTCGTGGCACAGTGTCTGTTGGCATATACGGTGGGCCTTTATCTCCCCGGTGCCTTTGTCTCGGGTTGGGTGCAATGCCACAAGCGCAACCGCGTGAGTGTGACGGTCATGCTCTTGCTGGCAGGGCTGTGGGCCTTCTTTTATTTCATCGGCAGCCTGTTGCCGTGGGTCATCATTGCAGCCTCGATGCTGACGGGCAGTCTCTTTGCTGTGGCACAGATGGTGCTGACCAGCACCTTGGTGGTAGATACCTGTGAGTCGATACACCGCACCGAGGCCAACTATGCGGCATCATGGTTTGGGCGCTTTGCCCTGGCCCTTGGACCTTGTGCAGGCTATTGGATGTATGCACACCATGGCCTGCGGTCGTTGCTGATGATGTCGATCGTGTCGCTGCTGCTGTCGGTCTTTCTCATCAACCTCATCCGTTTTCCATTCAAGGCACCCGACGAGACCATGCGCCGCGTGAGTCTCGACCGTTTCTTCCTGGTTCATGGCACGCCCCTGTTTCTCAACCTCTTACTTATTACGGCTTCTCTCGGGCTCATCGTCTCCACCCAGCTGACTTCTCAATTCTTCTTGATGATGATGGGTGGGTTCATGCTGGCCATCCTCTCCGAGAAATACGTCTTTGCCAATGCCGAACTCAAGAGCGAGTCGGTGGCCGGTTGTCTGTTCATCGGTGCGGCCATCCTGTTGTTGTGGCTACGTCACAGTCATTCGGCATTGATCATGGCATCGGTGCTATGCGGCTTTGGCATCGGCATCATCGGGTCACGATTCCTGCTGTTCTTCATCAAGTTGGCCCGCCATTGCGAGCGGGGCACCTCGCAGAGCACCTTCTTCTTGGGCTGGGAGACCGGACTTGCCATGGGGCTGGCCGGAGGATGGCTCCTGGCAGACAAGAGCCATGCCTTGCTCCTGGCGCTGGTGCTCGTGGCTGTGGCGCTGGTGCTATATAATAATGTGATCCATCCCTGGTATCTGCACAATAAAAACCGCTAAGGCGCGTTGTTTCTACCATGAAGACGAAACTATTGCTTTTTTGGAGCGTCATGGCGCTCGGCATCCTCACAGCCTGTTCGGATAATGATAGTTTCACGACATCGACATCCAACGTGCTTAGCTTCTCGACCGACACGGTCAAGATGGATACCGTGTTCTCGAATGTTCCTACCGCAACCCGCTTCTTCTGGGTGTACAACCACTCTGGCGAAGGGTTGCGTTGTTCGAGCGTGCGGCTGGAGCAGGGCGCAACGACAGGCTTCAGGGTCAACGTCGACGGGATATATCTGAGTGAGGCACAGAACTATGCCACCTCGGCGATTGAGGTGCGCGACAAAGACAGTGTGCGGGTATTCGTCGAGCTTACCTCGCCGGTCAATCATGCCGAAGGCCCTCAGTTGCTGGAAGACCATCTGGTGTTCACGCTCGAGAGCGGGGTGCAGCAGCGCATTCCCCTGCGCGCCTATACCTGGGATGCCACGCTGTTGAGAGACGTGCAGATCAAGACCGACTCGACCCTGCTGACGGGGGCACGGCCCTACATCATCTATGGCGGTATCACCGTGGCCGAGGGTGCTACCCTGACGCTGGCCGCCGGCTCCACACTTTATTTCCACAACGACGCAGGCATCGCCGTCCATGGCAGGTTGCTGAGCCAAGGCACCGCCGAGGCTCCGGTCACCCTTCGCGGAGACCGCATCGACAAGATGTTCGACTATCTGCCTTACGACTATGTGCCGGGACAGTGGCAGGGCATACATCTTTTGGGCACTTCATACGGCAACATCCTTCGTTTCACCGACATCCACAGCACCTACCATGGGGTGGTGGCCGACTCGTCGGATGTAAGTCGGGTGAAGCTCACCCTCGAATATGCTACGATACACAACTGTCAGGGCTATGGCCTCCATGCGGTAAACAGCCAACTGGTCATACGCAACACCCAGGTCACCAATACGCTGAACGACTGTGTGCGTATCGATGGGGGTGATGTCACCGCCGACAACTGCACCTGGGCACAGTTCTACCCCTTCGACGCTAACCGCGGGGCAGCCCTGCGCTTCACAGCCCTGCACCCGTTGCTCAACCTCACGGTGCGCAACTCTCTTCTCACCGGCTATGCCGACGACATCATGATGGGAGAGTGGGGCATCGACTCTACGCGGCGGTTCTCCTATGCCTTCGACCATTGCATAATCCGCACGCCGAAGGTGACAACGGCCGACAGCACGCGTTTCACACAGGTGACATACGAGGATGTGAAAGATACGGTGAAGTATGGCGAGAAGCACTTTGTGCGCATCGATACCGACAACCTACGGTACGACTTCCGACTGAAGGAAACCTCGGCCGCCATAGGCAAGGCCGACCCGCTGACGGCATTGCCCGACGACCGCGACGGTAAGCCGCGCGACGAGGCACCCGACCTCGGGGCTTACGAATATAGAAAAAGTGGAACCTTGAACCAATAGATATGAAGCAAATCAAAGTAGAGATCAACATGGACTTTTGTGCCATGGACGAGTTGCGCGACGAAGAGCGTGAGCTGGTGCTGCGCGCCATTGAGGCCACCAAGCACGCCTACGCCAACTATAGTCATTTTCGCGTAGGGGCCGCCCTGCGACTGGAGAATGGCAAGGTGCTCATTGGCGCCAACCAAGAGAACGCTGCCTTTCCCTCCGGATTGTGTGCCGAGCGCACGGCCGTGTTCGCGGCCCAGGCCAACTATCCTGACCAGCCCATCACGATGATGGCCATTGCGGCCAGCAACGACAATGGATTGCTCAACGACCCTGTGACCCCCTGCGGGGCCTGCCGCCAGGTGGTGCTTGAGGTGGAAGACCGCTACAAACGCCCCATGCAGATCCTGCTCTATGGCAAGCGTGGTGTCTACCGCATCAAGAGCATCAAGGACCTGCTGCCGCTGTCGTTCATCGACGCCAACATGCGTTGAGTCAGCGCACAGCGCGCTGGTCGATCTTGAAGAATCCGAGACGGTGGGTAACGCCCTTGCGCCCCAGCGACCTCAACACATAATAGCCGTTGGGCAGACTGCCTACCTCGACATGGGTGCCGCGATAGGTGCGCGTGGCGACAATGGAGCCTTGCAGGGTCTCGATGGCCACGAGGTCGGCGTCGAGCTCATGTCCCTTGGGCGGCAACTGCACGCGGTGGTTGTCGCAAGCCAGCAACGGAATGTCTGTCCGTACCTGGCGCGGTGCCTCGTAACTCTGCAGCGGCTCGCTCTCGTTGCCATAGCGGTCCATGCCGGTCACGGCAAAATAACGGCCTTTGGTGGGCAACGACAGGGATGACTGCTGGCGACGCATGGCCACGAGGTTCTCGGCCTTGCTGATGTCCACCGGCCACGTATTGCTGCTATATATATTATAATAAGGTGTATGGCCCTGCCATCTCAGTCCGTTGCCATACACTTCGATGCCCTTAGGTGCAGGTGGTGTTTGTCTGTTCTCCCACGTCATGGGCGGCACCAGGGCCAGATGGCGGTCAAACTGTAGCGCGAAGTCGTAAATTCCTTGTGTGTTATCGGTGAGGAACTTACCGCGAAAATAAGCATGGCCCATATTGTATTGCCGCAAGAGGCTCATCTCACGGGTGACATCCTCCAGTCGCCAGTTGCCCTCCTTGGGGTCGAGGAAATAGATGCCCAGACCCGGCGCCACGATGCGTCCGTGGCTCTGTTCGGCCCAGTCGATGGCAAAGGGGAAGAACTGGTTGTCGCGGAAATACATCATCGGGAACAGCGCGTCCATGAGTCCGTCGCGCAGCCATCCCTGCGCATCCTGGCATACCTTGGTGTAGGCATTCCAGCCATGGCTCCAATAGCGGCTCAGGTCATCAAACTTGCCGATGGGCGCACAGCTCATCTTGACCCAGGGCTTGAGCGTCTTCACCTTCTGATGGATGGCCTCGACGATGCCCGTGATGTATCGCCGTCCTTGATTCCCCGACACTTTTATTTTCCAGGTCTCCGGGTAACGGATGTAGTCGAGGTGTATGCCGTCGATATCGTAGTTGCGGGTAATCTCCTCACACACCTGAGCCAGGTAAGATGCCGTGGCCGGGTTCTCAGGGTCCATATAGCCGTCGGGTCCTATCTTCTTGATGAGCGAGGGATATTTCTGGCGCAGTGTCTTGCATCCGGTGTTGTTCCATTTGCCCACCGGGATGGTGACCACCCAGGCGTGCAGTTCCATGCCCCGCTTGTGACACTCGTCGATGGCATACTGCAGGGCATCGTAGCCCGGGCTGCGGCCGGGGATGCCGCTGAGACAGCCGTCCCAAGGCTCGTATTGTGAGGGATAGATCACCGTTCCGCGTATGCGGGTCTGCAACAACACGGTGTTGATGCCCACCCGCTGATACTGGTCGAGCAACCGCCGCAGCTCGGCCTGCTGGCGCTCGATGCCCTGTTGGCTTTGGGCATAGGAGTGGGGCCAGTCGATGCCCCCGATGGTGGTGAGCCATACTGCCCTGACCTCATGCTTGGGCGATGCCGGCAGCATCTGGGCCTGTGCAACGGAAAGGGAAATAAAAATATGAAGGAGAAACAGGAGTAATCTACGCATTTTCTTTTAAATTTGGCACAAAGGTAAGTATAATTTTTCTTTTTTCGAAAATAAACATTACTTTTGCATGAGTTTTAAACCGATAATTAGAGATGATTTCGTTTACCCTTGCCCTGCTGGCACTCATCGCAGGCTATTTGTTCTATGGCAAGTTCGTAGAGCGAGTGTTTGGTCCTGACGACAGGCCAACCCCTGCCGTGGCCCTTGCAGATGGTGTCGATTATATTGTGATGCCCAACTGGAAAGTCTTCATGATCCAGTTTCTGAACATCGCCGGTACAGGTCCGATCTTTGGTGCCATCATGGGTGCCTGGTATGGCCCCAAGGCTTATCTGTGGATAGTCTTCGGGTGTATCTTTGCCGGAGCCGTACACGACTATCTGTCGGGCATGCTCAGTGTGCGGCAGAAGGGGGCAGGCCTGCCTCAGCTCGTAGGCATCTATCTCGGGGTGAGCGCCAAGCGGGTGATGCTGGGCTTCTCGGTGTTTCTGCTCGTCATGGTGGGCGTGGTTTTTGTCTATAGTCCTGCCTTGCTGCTCAAAGACTTCGGCTGGACAACCTTGGGTTGGACCATTGTCATCTTCCTCTATTATATCTTGGCCACTATGCTGCCCATCGACAAGATTATCGGCAAGCTCTATCCCATCTTTGCTGTGGCCCTGTTGTTTATGGCCGTGGCCCTGATGGTGTTTCTCTTCATCAAGATGCCCGATATTCCCGAGTTGTGGAGCAACCTCGACGAGAGCAACCGCAACACGCCGGCCGCCATGCTGGGCACCTCGACCTACATGGCCAACAACCCCTTGTTCCCCTGTTTGTTCCTGACCATCGCCTGCGGAGCCATCAGTGGTTTCCATGCCACGCAGAGCCCGCTGATGGCGCGCTGTCTGAACAGCGAGCGTCATGGCCGTCCCATCTTCTACGGGGCCATGATCACCGAGGGTGTGGTGGCACTCATCTGGGCCACCGTGTCGATGTATTTTTTCTATTACGGAGGCTGGAAAGAGTGCGTGGATGCCAATACGCTCAATCAGTTTATGGCACAGTACCAGACTGAGGGCGGCAAGACGCTCATCCAATATTTCACTGCGCCCAACGTGGTAGAGAAGGTATGCACCGGGTGGCTGGGATTCTTCGGCGGACTGTTGGCCGTCTTCGGTGTGGTGGCAGCACCCATCACCAGTGGCGACACGGCCTTCCGCAGTGCCCGACTGATCATTGCCGAGGCATTGAACCTCGACCAGAAGAGTATCATCAAGCGTTTCTATATCGCCATCCCCATGTTTGTTGCGGCTATCGCCCTGCTGGTATGGCAGATGGAGAACCCCAACGGGTTCAATGTCATCTGGCAGTGGTTTGGATGGGCCAACCAGACACTGGCCGTCTTCACGCTCTGGACACTGACGGTGTATCTCGCCGAAGAGAAGAAGCCTTTTGTCATCACACTCGTGCCGGCCCTGTTCATGACGGTGATTTGTTTCACCTTCATCCTCATCTCGCCCATGGCATTTGGTCTCAACACCACGGTGGGCTATGCCGGCTCGTGGGTGTCGTTGGTGTTGGCAAGTCTGTGGTTCTTCTTGTGGTACCGTAAACGTATGAAATAAAATTAAATGACTATGAAGAAAATCGTGATGTTTTTAACTGCGCTGATGCTGACACTTCATGCCAGCGCACAGTTTGAGCAGGGTAAGGTATATGCTGGTGCATCGCTGTCGGGCTTCGACCTGAGCTACAGCGGTTCCAAGGAACTGAGTCTGGGTGTTGCCGGCAAGGTGGGCTATCTGGCTACCGACAACCTCATGCTGCTTGCCGAAGCCGGGTACAATCATCCTGGCAAAGACCTGAAAGATTATTTCTCTGCCGGTGTGGGCGGTCGCTATTATATCGTCCAAAACGGCATCTTCCTTGGGGCCAATGCCAAGTTTGTACATTCCTCAAGCTACAACGACCTCATGCCCGGCATCGAGGTGGGCTACGCCTTCTTCATCAGCCATACGGTGACCATTGAGCCGTCGGTCTACTATCAGCAGAGTTTCAAGAACCATTCTGACTATTCTACCGTAGGACTGAAAATAGGCTTTGGCATCTATCTCGACAGGTAGGCCATGGAGCAATACCCCTCTGTATTGCTAGAGAAAGCGGTCGCCGAATTCAGCAAACTTCCCGGCATAGGGCGCAAGACAGCCTTGCGCCTTGTGCTCCACCTGTTGCGCCAGCCCCAGGAGCATGCCGAGGCCTTCGCCGAGGCTGTGAGACATGTGAGAAGCGACATCAAGTATTGCAAGGTGTGCCACAACATCAGCGACACAGACATCTGTCCCATTTGCTCAGACAGCAGGCGCGATGCCACTACGGTATGCGTGGTGGAGAACATCCAGGATGTGATGGCGGTGGAGAACACCCAACAGTATTTTGGCGTGTATCATGTGCTGGGCGGCATCATCTCGCCCATGGATGGCATAGGGCCGGGCAACCTCGAGATACAGTCGCTCGTCGACCGGGTGGCCCAGGGCCAGATCAAGGAGGTGATCCTGGCGCTGAGTTCCACGATGGAGGGCGACACCACCACGTTCTATATCTCACGACAGCTCAAGCCCTATGCGGTGAAGGTCAGCGTCATAGCCCGCGGCATCGCCGTAGGCAACGAGCTCGAATACACCGATGAGGTGACGCTGGGCCGGTCGATACTCGACCGGACGCCGATGACCTAAGGCCGCGAGCGTGGCTTGCTTCTTCTTCTCACCACAACAGCAACAACTCTCACATCATGTCATCCCAGAAAAAACTTCTTCTGCTCTTTTGGTTATCCGTGCTGGTGGCCCTGCTCCTGGTGGCCCTCTTCGAGACCGACACCCTCCTGCCGGGTGCCCTGGCCGGAGCCACCAGCTACGAATACATCGCCGCCGTGGTCATGCAACTGCTGACCATAGCCTTCATCCCCCTGGCCTTGCGCTTGTTCAAGTTGAAGAGGGCGAAGGCCGACCTGTCGGCCAATCCCGAGCAGGCCCTGAGCCAGTGGGGCGTGGTGCGCATGAGTCTGCTTGCCGATCCCATGCTCATCAACACCTTATTATATTATGTCTTCATGAATGTGGCCTTTGGCTACATGGCTATCATCGGACTGCTGAGCATGGTCTTTGTCTATCCCTCCAAGTCGCGATGCGAGCAAGAGACAAGATGAAACTATCGGTCATCATCGTAAGCTATAATGTCAGGCATTACCTGTCGCAGTGCCTGCTGTCGGTACAACGTGCCATGGATGGCATTGAGGGCGAGGTCATCGTGTTCGACAACCACTCAAAAGACGGGTCGGTGGAATGGCTTGCCCCGCGTTTTCCCGATGTGACCTTTATCAGCAGCACAAACAACCTGGGGTTTGCCAAGGCCAACAACAAGGCCATCAGACAGTCGACGGGCGAGTATGTGCTGTTGCTCAACCCCGACACCTTCATCGGCGAACAGGTGTTGCGCCAGGCCATCGCCTTCATGGAGGCGCATCCACAGGCGGGCGGACTGGGCGTGCAGATGCTCAAAGACGACGGCAGCGCGGCTATGGAGTCGCGGCGGGGCATCCCCACACCCATGACGGCCTTCTACAAGATGAGCGGACTGGGCACGCGATACCCGCAGAGCAAGACCTTTGGCAGATATTATATGAGCTATTTGCCATGGGACAAGCCCGCCCCCATCGAGGTGATCAGTGGGGCCTTCTGTCTCTTGCGCCGCAAGGCGTTGGACCGTGTGGGACTGCTCGACGAGACCTTCTTCATGTACGGCGAAGACATCGACCTCAGCTACCGGCTGCTCCAGGCAGGGTGGGAGAACTGGTACCTGCCGCTCAAGATTCTGCACTACAAGGGCGAGAGCACCCAGAAGTCGAGTTTCAGATACGTACACGTCTTCTATAAGGCCATGCTCATCTTCTTCCGCAAGCACTTTGCCCACCTCAGCTGGCTCATCGCCCTGCCCGTGCAGCTGGCTATCTTTGGCATCGCCAGCGTGTCGTTCTGCTCGATGATGGCCAGAAAGGTGCGCCGGAGCATGGGGTTTGTACGACGCGTTACCGACGACGACCCGCTCTATGTTTTTCATTGCGCCCCACATCACGAGGAGGCCTGTCGCCGCTTTGCCCGTCAGCGGGGGCTCGTGGCACAGTTTGTGGTCGGCGACGGCTGTGCGCTGGAGCTTGTGGGCGACGCCGCCTATGGTGGAGAGGCACGGCAGTCGATGGTCTATGCCGTGTTCGACATGGAGCTGTTCTCTTTCCGGCATGTGCTCGAGGCGATGGCCGCACAGACAGCGCCCCGCATGCGCATAGCCACGTTCTATCCCAGTCAGACAATGATGATCACGCAGCACGAGGTCATCAGTTAGCATCATGCCGGCATCATTAGCCCCTGCAATCCTTCATCCTATTGTCAATAACCATCCAACAACCCATGAACGAAATGCCAACCGTAAAACTGCGCGCGTTGGAGCCCGAGGACCTCGATACGCTCTACCGCATAGAGAACGACAACGACCTCTGGAATGTGGGCGTGACCAACGTGCCCTATTCGCGCTTTGCCCTGCACGAGTATATCGCTTCGGCCACCGGAGACATCTATGTCGACAAGCAAGTGCGACTGATGATTATCGGACCCGACGATGATGTTGTCGGCATCGTCGACCTGTGCAATTTCAACCCCTGCCACCAGCGGGCCGAGGTGGGCATCGTCATCGAGAAACCCCATCGGGGCAGGGGATATGCCCGGGAGGCCCTCCGGCAGCTCACCGATTATGCCCACCGTGTGCTACACATCCATCAGCTCTATGCCCTGGTGAGCGTCGACAACACCTATTGTCTCCAGCTTTTCGATCATCTGGGCTTTGTGCGCGAGGCATTGTTGCACGACTGGCTTTTCGATGGCGACCAATACCATGATGCCGTGTTGTTGGCCATTTTTTTGTAAAAAAGTAAGTAGAATATTTGGCCGGTATAAAATTATTGATTACCTTTGCACACGCAAATCAGAACTGAGGCATTCTTTCGTAGAATGGTGTGTTAGTTCAGTTGGTTAGAATGCCTGCCTGTCACGCAGGAGGTCACGAGTTCGAGTCTCGTACACACCGCCAACCTCAGCTGATTTCAAGGTGTGTTAGTTCAGTTGGTTAGAATGCCTGCCTGTCACGCAGGAGGTCACGAGTTCGAGTCTCGTACACACCGCTTACGCCTTCAAGCACTGCTTGAAGGTTTTTTTGTGCCATCCGACAAGGTTTCATATTATATACAACATCCGTTGTGTCGGCAATATTCGTAAACTCACCACAGTCTCTAGGTATCGTGGGTAAGCTGAGGGCATACCTTGACTTGACAAGAAACACACTGTCGTTCGAGTCGAAGCAGAGTGTGGTTCGAGTCGAAGCAGAGTGTGGTTCGGGTTGAAGTAGAGTGTCGTTCAAGTTGAAACAAACAACCCAATGACAAAGATTTCGCTATGGTCGCATACTTATCACACTAGCTTATGGTCGTTACATTGTCATGAAAGCTATATGGCGAGTCGTGTACAGTCGTGGTTGTCGTTGCAAAAAACATCATCAACGACTCTTCACAACCTGTCACGACCAGTTTGTAGGGTGGGTGACAGGGTGTGCAGCCCCCACCTTAGCCCATATCCTCCACACCGCTGGTCGCTGTCTCGCGCAAGCCATCGCATGCCTTCTCTGCCCCGGCCTTGGGTCTCAGTCCTATTCAAACTTTGGTGTATAGGGAGGGACAAACAACTCTAGATACCCTTTTA
Organism: uncultured Prevotella sp.; assembly: GCA_964493905.1. Lineage (GTDB taxonomy): Bacteria > Bacteroidota > Bacteroidia > Bacteroidales > Bacteroidaceae > Prevotella. The sequence goes on along the minus strand of CAZBQA010000008.1, from coordinate 57,385 downwards.
ATAATGCCAACAGCTGCTGGGCGTTGAAGATCGCCGCGCAAGGATATTTGGCATTGGGCGTGATTTCCGGCAAAAAAAGGGTATCGGCACGTTTTGTTTTGGTTGCCATGTTTTGGATAAGCGATAGGTAATGGTTGATATCGTTGGTCAATATCTCTGCCCGTCGCTCATTGTAGTGCGCATGATTGTCGTACATGGCTCGGTCTATCCTGTTTTCGTCGTCACTGGTATCTTTCATCGTTTTTACCGACTGCTTCCTGACCTTCCGTAACTCCTCAGATAATTCAGCCTGTCGGTCAAACTCCTCTTGCGACAATGCGCCCATTTGCTCTAGCGACGCAGAGCGGCTGGCATTCAGATAGTTGTCATGTTGTTGATAGAGTTCCTCCCATATTTGGTTGAACTCGAACATCTCCTTCTGGCTTGCATTTCCCAAGGGGCGCGTAGGGTGTTTGTAATGCTGCATCAAGCTGTCGAGATAAGTTTCTGCTGCATAGACCTGCATCCGAAACCTCTCTTTTTCTTCATCACCAACCCCTGTCACGGTAGCCGGTATGCGTGGCATCCTCTCGATCAAGGCTGCTTGGTCGTAGACCTGTGCAGAGGCTTCTGCACAGATCATCGTGAGGAGGCTTGATAGGATGATGGTGGCGGTGTTCATGGTGTGGGGCAGATGTTGAAATATTTAAAAATCAGACTACTGTAAGAGCCAAAGGCCGCGTTTGGAGCAGGTGCATTTCTCATTGTTTCACAAATTCTACACGTCTGTTTTTGGCTCTACCCTCAGGGGTCGCATTCGAGTCGAGAGGCTTGCTCATTCCATGACCTTTGGCAATGAGTCGACCGGGTCCAATGCCCATTTGCTGTAGTTTGTCGCATACGGCCTGGGCCCGCGACTCAGAGAGCGACTGATTCAAGGTGGCATTGCCGGTGTTGTCTGTATGACCTTCCACCGAGAATTTCAGTTCAGGATGCTGTTGCAGGATGCCGAACACCTCGTTGATGGTGCCCATCGACTCTGGTTTGATGGTCGATTTCCCGACATCGAACGTGATACCGTAGGTGATGATTTTGCCATCGGTGAGCAGTTTGTCGTAGAGTGGCACGGCGCCCTTGGCCATGCGGAAACTCTTGAAGTGGATGGTCCTGTTGTCTTCGGGGCCGCGGGCAAACAGCTTCATTTTGACGGGTCTGTCGCCAACGTTAGGGATATTGGCCACACGTTTGGCATCCATGTAGACCTTCATTGCCCGTTTGTTGAACGAAAGTGCAAAATGGTGCCACCCCGGACTGTTGTCGAAGGTCTCCTCACTGTTTTGCTCGCCGGCACTGCCCACCCAGTGGGAGAGGATCCGCGTATTGTCTATCCAGAACATTGTGCTGGCAGTCACGTCAGCATTGGCATTCATCAGTTCTACGCTGGTCTCACCTTCTTTGCCGTCGAGAAACACATCAAACTCTATGGTAAACTCCTCGGGCAGTTTGTATGACCGGTCTTTGAACAAAGGAGTGATGTAGGTATAGCCAATGATGGCCAATGTGTTCTCGCCATTCAGCTGGGCAATCTCAGCGTTACCTTCCATCAAGTCCCATTTGCTGGGAAATTCTCCCAAGCGTTCACCTTTCAGGTCATCTTCAAAAATCACTTCATTGCCGGGTACAAAATCGTATTTTAGATATGCGGCATCCGTCTCAGCCAGACCTGCCACCGCTGGCTTGCCGTTGTTTGACTTGCCCTTGAGCGTCGATGTTTGCTGCTCTCCCTTCTTTCCTGTTTTTTTGCCCAAAGATTCTGCTTTCTCCAATACCTTGCCGGTCGTTTCGTCGGTCTTGTCATCAATGTGCTGTTCCACCTTTTCTACGACCTTTTCCTTCACACGTTTTCCTATTTTCCCGAGCCACGACTGGGCCGTCACCTGCATGCTTGCAAGCAATAACAAACTGCTGATGATTGCTGTTACTTTCTTCATAATCTTGCCTTTTTAGATGGGTTCTGTTCTTTCGTCTTGTCAGGTTTCGAGACCGTCTTCGAGGTCAACTGGCGTTTTGCGCCGAAGAAGGCCTTAGAGGTGGCAACACATCACCCATGATTGATTATTATTAGTTTTGGTGGTCATCCATCGTCTCCCACCTTTGATGATTCAAAGGCAAAATTAGGAGCGAAAGGCATATTATCATTGTAAAAAAGCGACAACTTTAGGCAATCGTTCCTTCGCCCCTGCCAGAAAACATCTTGGTGATTTGTAGGTTTCGGTTGAAAAAGTAACTCGGGGTTTCGCCGGTGATCGACTTGAAGTCATTGATGAAGTGAGCCTGGTCGAAATAGTTGCCGTCAAACACCAGGTCTTGGTAGTCTATGGTCTTTTCGTTATTGATTCTGGTCCACAGATAATCAAAGCGCACCAGACGCAATAGTTTTTTGGGCGTAATACCCGTGCGTTTCTTAAAGTTTCGCTGTAGGGAACGCTGACACGCTGGACTCTCTTTGACAATATCTTTCAACAGCATCCTAGGTCCTTTATCAATGATCTTGTTGTAAAACAGGTCGATGGTGTCGGGACAATAAGGTAATGGGCAGTAAGCGTTGATAAAATCTGTAAAATAATTGATACGGTCTTCTGTGGTTTCACATTGAGACAAATGCTCCCAAAGGGACTGGAAGACCGTATTTGACAAGTCGATGGCTTTGCTGGGAAACAATACCAATTCAATGCCAAAAGCACGCGAGAGGACAGTGGGCTTGCAAATGACAACAAAAGTATCCATTGGTCCCCGAAAATGTAATGTGAACGAATGGGTGGGAATGGATGTTACAAAAAGAGGCTCTAGCAGGATGTTTCCATTGTCTATCATCGACGGCTGGTTTTTGAAGTGGAAGATGATAGAAACGTCAGGACGCGGAATAAATTTCTCTGTCAGCAAGGCATCAGAGAACCGGTATGCAGCAAACTGCCGTACAAGCCAATCGTTGCTTTTATTGTTACTATAGAATTTGACATCAAGCATGATGCTTCGCTTTATCTGTGTTGTCATAAACATCACAGGGATGGTGTGTTATGTTGCAGCAAGGTGTCGACGCTTAGCGAGCGAGGGGCAGATGGCGCCACAGCCAGGCGGGCAGGAGCCGCCAGAAGAAGACCACGGTGCGCCAGCGCCAGTCGATGATGCGCACGTGTCGTTTCATGGTCAGCGCCCACATAATCTCGTCGGCCACAAGGTCGCTCGTCATGGTCATGGGGAAATGGCTGCCCTTGATGAGGTCGGTGTCTACAAAGCCAGGCCTGATGTCGGTGAAGCGGATGTTCAGTTTGCGGGCATACGACAACTGCTCGAGGGCTTGGATATAAGTGTTTTGAAAGGCCTTGGTGGCACTGTACGACGGCGCCGGTCCCAGCCCGCGCGTGCCTGCAATGCTGGTGATGACCGCGATGTGTCCGCCGCCGTGGTCGGCCATCCACCTGAAGGCCTCGCCCACCATGCGTGTGAAGCCCAAGGCATTGGTGCCGACGGTGTTGAGTTCGGCATTGGCCTTGAGCGTGGGGTTCTGCCATCCGATGCCCGCGGCGTGGAAATAGAGGTCTAGGCCACCCAGTCGGTTGATGAGGGCCTGCAGATGCTCGGCGGCATCATCGGCCGTGACGTCAATGGGCGCCGTCAGTGCATCGGTGCCAAACTCTCGGGCCAACGCCTGCAAGGGCTCTTGTCGGCGGGCGGCAAGGCCCACCTGCCAGCCATCGGCGAGCAGCCGGCGGGCCACCTCAAGTCCGATGCCCGAGCTGGCCCCAATCACAATCGCTTTTCTTTTCATGCGGCAAACTTACGAAAAAAAGGTCGTAAGCAGGCATTTTTGTCTGACATTAACATCCCGTCGTGCGGCATGCCCCGTTATTTTTTTTGCGCGGATAGGCCTGCAGTATGAAATATTATATGTACCTTTACACCAATGTAAAAAAGCTTTATGATGGAAGACATAGACAACTACCGGCAAGCCATTCTGCAGGCCTTGCGGGATGTGAAGACCGCCGATGGCAACGCCAGGCTCACCGAAGAGCAGGCCCTGCGCCTCTCGCAGGAGTTCTCTGACGAGGAGCTGAGCGACGGCATGCCCTTTAATACACCCGAGGAGGTGGCCGAACTGCTGTTGGAGTCGGGGTTAGAATAAGTAAGGATATGGATAAGGACAAAAATTCACTGAATACCTATCTCAACGAGATAGGACACGAGAAGCATCTCACCGACCGGGAGGAGAAAGAGCTGGCCGCGCGTATCAAGACGGGCGACAGCAGGGCTGTGGACCGACTGACATCGGCCAACCTCACCTTCGTGGTGTCGGTGGCCAACCATTACAAGGGTAGGGGACTCGACCTGGAAGACCTCATCAGCGAGGGCAATATCGGTATGCTGCGCGCTGCGCTGAAATATGATGCTGACATGGACAAGCGCTTTGTCACTTTCGCCGCGCCATATATCCGCGAGGCCATCGAGCAGGCCATCGAGCAGCAGGCCGGTCTCTACCGCGTGCCGCGCGACGTGAAGAACGTGGCACTGGAGAAACGACGCAGCCGCTCGCTCTCGATCGACGCCCCAGTGGGGGGCAGTGCGGAGCTGAGCCTGGGTCGCGTCATTCCCGACCAGGATGCCCCCAACCCCGACCGTATGCTCGAAGACGGACTGCTACTGAAGGAGTTGAATGGTCTGGTGGCACGTCTCGACGACCGCGAGCGGATGGTCATCCGCCGCTTCTATGGCATCGGCGACACACATCTCACCATGGCCGAGATTGCACAGCAGACCGGACTGAAGCGTGAGCGCGTGCGACAGATTCGCGACAAGGCCATCAGGAAGATATGCCGCATGACCAAGAGCACCGATCTCAAGAATTTCTTGCGTAACTAGCTTGCGCCGTCATCATCCCTTGACGGACTCCCACGCGGCGCTCATGAGGGTGGTATGCCCTGTGTGTCGCAGGAGGCGTGTACTGTTGTAAACCCATGTAATGAAATATTTATTTGTATCAGATATTCACGGCTCGCTGCCGCGACTCAACAAGGTGTTGGATGTCTACCGTGAACAGCATTGTGACATGCTGGTGGTGCTGGGCGACATCCTTAACTATGGACCCCGGAACAGCATCCCCGAAGGCATCGATGCCAAGGGCATTGCCGAGGTGCTCAACGGCATGGCCGACGATGTTGTGGCTGTTCGTGGCAACTGCGACGCCGAGGTCGACCAGATGCTGCTCGACTTTCCGATGATGAGCGACTATGTGTTGCTGGTCGACGGTGGCCGCCGTATCCTGCTCACCCACGGACATGTCTATCACAAGGGCCACTTGCCCAAAGGACGCTTCGATGCCCTGGTCTACGGCCACACCCATCTGTGGGAACTGAGTCAGGAGGAGGGTATGGTGGTCTGCAACACAGGCTCCATCACCTTCCCCAAAGGCGGCAATCCTCCCACCTACGCTCTCATGGAAGACGGCACCATCAGCGTCTATACCCTTGATGGTCAACTGCTCAAGACGATAGTGGTAGGCAGGGGGTAAAGACAGAGTAAAAGTGTATCTTAAACTGCCAGTGTGGGTGGGTTATAAAGACATAGTAGCAGAATAACAAACTAGACGGCTGTTTTATAGACATAGTAACAGAATAACAAACTTGACGGCTGTTTTATAGACAGAGTAACGGAATAACATACTGGCGGTGTGCGGATGGCACAGGCAAGATAAAATGATAATCCCGGGAATGGTCTCGGGATTTTATTATTGTCTTCCGACCAGTCAGGATAACATCTCTTAGTTTCGCTCAGAGATAGCAGGAAGTGGGCGGGGCGGCTAGTGTCTCATCTGTAATAATGGTATTTTTTTCAACGAAATAGGTAGCTTCTTCAAGCGCCAAAAGTTTTACCTTTGCACCGTAATAAGCAAGAAAGATAGTATATATAATAAGGTAAAAAGATGATTATCGACAACATTAATAGTCCTAAAGACCTCAAGGGTCTCAGTATTTCGGAACTCAACATCCTGGCCGACGAGGTGCGCCAGGGCGTGCTCAACCGCGTGAGTCGTCACGGCGGACATGTTGGTCCTAATCTCGGATTCACAGAGGCTACCGTAGCCTTGCACTATGTGTTCGATGCCCCCGACGACAAGATAGTCTTCGACGTGTCACACCAGAGCTACCCGCACAAGATGCTCACCGGTCGCAAAGATGGTTTTCTCGATGACAATGCCATGGACCGCATATCAGGATACAGTTCGCCCACCGAAAACCCCGAATACGACAACTTTGAAATAGGCCACACTTCTACATCGGTGGCGCTGGCCTCTGGACTGCAGAAAGCCCGCGACTTGCTGCACCAGCACTATAACGTCATCGCTGTGCTCGGCGATGGGTCGCTGTCGGGAGGCGAGGCCTTCGAGGGTATCGACACAGCGGCCGAGACGGGTACCAACTTCATCTTGGTGTTCAACGACAACGAGATGAGTATCGCCGAGAACCACGGTGGACTCTACCGCGGACTGGCCGAGCTGCGCCGAACGGGCGGCAAGGCAACCGACAATCTGTTTCGCGCCATGGGCTTCGACTACATGTATGTGGAAAAGGGCAACGACATCAGCAGTCTTGTCAGTGCCTTCAGTAGCGTGAAGGGTATCGACCACCCCATCGTCGTTCATCTGCACACCGAGAAAGGCCACGGCTATCTGCCTGCCACGGAGCACAAGGAGCCTTGGCATTACAGCATGCCCTTCGACGTGGCTACCGGCCATCTGCTCAACCCCGAGCGATATGCCGGCGAGAGCTACAGTAAGCTCATGGGCGAGTATCTAGAGCAGAAGGCCGCCGAAGACCCACGACTGCTGGTGGTCACCTCTGCGGTACCTGCTGCCTTCGGCTTTACGGCCGACCGTCGCCAGCGTCTCGGCAGCCAGTATGTGGATGTGGGCATTGCCGAGGAAGAAGGCGTGGCCTTGGCCTCGGGAGCTGCCAAAGGCGGCGCACACGTAGTGTATACCACCTACGCCACCTTCTTGCAGCGTACCTACGACCAGCTGTGCCAAGATCTTGCCGTCAACGGCAATCCCGCTGTTATCAATGTGATGGGGGCCAGCATCTACGGCATGAACGACTTCACCCATATCTGCTTCTTCGACATTGCCATGCTCAGTCACATTCCTAACCTCGTGTATCTCGCCCCCACGACCTGGGAGGAGTGGAAGGCCATGGAAGACTGGGCCATCCGTCAGGACCGTTACAGCGTGGCCATCCGTGTGCCTGCCATGAGTGTGGTGCACAGCGACGAGGCTTACGATACCGACTACAGTCTGCTCGACCGTTATCAGGTGGTTCACAGGGGCAGCGGCGTGGCCATCATTGCCGCAGGTGACTTCTTCCAGAAGGGAGAGGCCCTGACGCGTGCGCTGCGCAACAGGGGCATCGATGCCACACTCATCAACCCACGCTATTTGTCGGGCACCGACACGACACTTCTCGACAGTCTGCTCGATGACCACCAGCTGGTGGCCACCCTCGAGGATGGTACCCTCGATGGTGGCTTTGGCGAACGCATCGCCCGTCATTATGGTCCCACGGCTATGCGTGTGCTCAACTTCGGTGTTCGCAAGCAGCTCTACGACCGTTACAATGTCAACGACCTTCTCCGCGACAATCACCTCACCGAGGAGCAAATGGTGGAGGACATTCTTGCCACTCTGTAGGCATATACCCGGAGGCATATTTCTTCGGAGATGCAGTAATGGTTGATTGTTTTAGGATTCTCTTTGCCAGGGATGTGCTAAAACGTAATGACCCCGAAAGATGGATAACATCTTTCGGGGTTTATGGTGTATGCTCGGCATGAGCATTGTATATTGGGTAATGCTTACTCTGAGAGCAGACGCTGGGCCATTGCCTTACCAAGCTGTTCGCACTGCAGACGTGTGTCGGCGGTGAGGGCCTGCTTCATCTCAACGGGTGTGCCCACGGGCTCGAAGTGGATGGCTTTCTCGTTCCACTCGCCAATCTTCTTGACGGCCTGTCCCACCCACGCAAAGCTGCCAAACCAACCGATGCAGTGGTTCTTGATGTCGCGGTTGGCCACCTCCTGCAGCAGCACGTCCATCTCGTGGTAGAGGCCGTTGTTGTAGGTGGGGGCACCCACGATGAGACCCTTGAAGCAGAAGATGTCACGCAGGATATAAGAGTGGTGGGTGGTGGAGACGTTGTAGAGACTGATGTTCTTCACACCCTCGCGGCTGGCAGCCTCGGCCACCACCTCGGCCATGCGCTCGGTGTTGCCATACATGGTGCCATAGCAGATTACGAGTCCGGGGTCGGTCTCGTATTTCGACATGCGGTCGTAGAGCCGCACCACCTTATCGACGTGCTCGTGCCATACGGGGCCATGGGTAGAGCAGATATAGTCGATGGGCACATCGGCCAACTTGCGCAGTGCGTTCTGTACGGGAGTGCCGTATTTGCCAACGATATTCGAATAATAGCGTATCATCTCATGCCAACACCAGTCGGTGTCGATCTCGGTGTCGAGAATGCCACCATTGAGCGCGCCAAAGCTGCCGAAGGCGTCGCCAGAGAAGAGCATGCGATTGGTGAGGTCGTAGGTCATCATGGTCTCAGGCCAGTGTACCATCGGCGTCATATAGAACTTGAGGGTGTGATGTCCCAGCTCGAGGGTGTCGCCATGCTTCACCTCTACGGCACCGTCGGTGATGCCATAAAACCCGGCTGCCATGCCGAAGGTCTTCTTGTTGCCCACCACCTTCACGTTGGGATAGTATTTGCGTAGCAGGGTGAGCGAACCACTATGGTCGGGCTCCATGTGGTTGATGACCACATAGTCGATGGGGCGGTCGCCGATGACCTCGTGGACCTTCTCTAAGAACTGCATGAAGAAGTCGACCTCTACGGTGTCGATGAGGCATACTTTGTCGTCGTCAATGAGATAAGAATTGTAAGATACACCGGAAGGCAAGGGCCAGAGACCTTCGAATTTTGCCTTGATTCTATCGTTGACTCCTACGTAGGAGACATGCTCTGTAATGGTTTTCATCCGTTTGTTTTATTTATACCTTTTGCAAAGTTAGGTATTTAATCTTGTTTCAGCAAGTTTTTGGTGATAAATAATCATTTGTAGGTATGCTACAGACACTTGCGCTCATTGGGCTCACCAGTGGCGGAAGAGCTCGAAACCAAACTTCACGCCGAAGGTGCGGTTGCCGCGTCCGTTGCTGAAAAAAGTGCCGACCGACATGATACGGGTGGTGAAATCGTAGCCCACCTCGATATAGGGATGTACCCCCTTGGCATCGAGTGCCGAGACATAGATGCGCTCCATCTCCACATAATGGCCCGCCAATGGAATCCAGCTGAGCAACAGCAGTGGACTCTCGTAGGTGAGGTTGGCCCTGATATAATATTCTGAGCTGTTGAAGGTCTCGCTGCGCAGGAGCTGGAACTCGCCGCTCAGGTCGTCATTCCATCCGCCAGGGATGTTGTTTTCCTGGAAGTTCTCATAGTTGAGAAAGTAGGCCCGTCGGTCTTTCCAGGTGTAGAAGCCGGTGCCGAGACGCATCTGCAGCGACTGCAGTTTGTTGATTTGGTGGATATACTCGCCGTTGAACTCCCAGCGTTCGTAGCCTGTGTTGGAGTGGAGCATGCCCTTGATGCTGCGGTCGTAATCGAGCGTGAAGATGGGCCCTGCCCATGCCCATGGGCGATATTCCAGTTCGATGGCGGGCGAGAACGACCGGTAGTCAGACCGCCAGCCCAACTCCTGGAACGCATGGCGGTTGATGGCCTGCCGATGCTGATACAGCGCACCGAGCTGGAGACTGAAATAGGGGGACAGGTCGTAGTTGACATTCATTCGAGCATCGGTTTGTCGAAACTCGTTGAGCAACTCAAAATCAGGAAGATTCATTCCGGTGGTATCGGGTATCTCCTGCTCGATATCGTTGCGCACCGACTTGCTTCGAATGTGGTTTCCGTTGCCTACCTCGAGTTTCACATATCCATTACGGCGCTTGTTGAAGTAATAATAAGTGGGCATGCGGAAGTAAAACTGTTTTTGCCTGAAGGCGTAACCTGCCTTGAAGCGGGTGGAGATCTCGCTGTTGTCGGTGAGGCGATAATGGGTGCGCACATCAAACTTATAGGTAAAGCCGCGGTGGTGGTCGTAGCCCATGTAGAGTGGGTTGAGGATGGGGTTCATGCGGATGTAGCCCTGATTGTCGGTGCCAAAGTTGGAGCGTATGCGGTTGAGCATCTTGTCGCCCACTGCATCCCAGAGCACCTCTTTTACCCAGTTTTTCTTTTGGGGTTGGTAGGGGTTGGCGTGTTGGGCTGAGTCGTTCCTAACCTTGGCTCTCAAGGCCTGCTCGTAGATCTGCTGCTCTGTTGGGTCAAGGGTGTCGGGCCTGACCCAGAACATTTTGATCATGTCGTTCTCGTTGGTGATGCTGTCGGTGAGCACCTTGGGCAGCCAGTGGTAAGAAACAAAATGGCAGGTTATCTTGCTCCGGATAAAACTGAAACGGGTGCGGAGGTCACACTTGGCAGGCAGCAACGACTTACTGCCCTCTGTGCCAAGCTCGATGTTGAGCCAGAACCTCACCATGTCATATTCACCGGTAAGATTGCATCTTATGATTCTTCCGGTATAGTAATCCACAAAGGCCTCTCCGCCTACGAGCTGGGTGTTCTTGCGCCGTGGCGTGAAGGTGATGCGCACAGTGCCATCGAGCATGAAGGTGGTGCGATAGCGATAGAAACGGCGGTTGGTGTGATGGAAGGGTGAGATGAGGTAGTCGTCGATGATGGTCTTGTCGTAGATTCTGGGCTTGAGGTATTTCTGCAGCACGCTCATGGCCAGGCGCCGGTGGGGCACGGTAGTCACGCGGAGCAGTGTCTTAGAGTCGAAGTTGTTGATGCTATGGTATGTGATGCGGCTATAGGTTTCGCCGGTGTACTCGCGTTGTGCGCCTCTGGCAATGGCATAGACGGAAGGCACGAGCAGTAGGGTGGGGTTTCTTCGCTCGACACGAAACAAGAACCGACTGTAGTCGTAGGTCTGTGTGCCGGCGATGTCTGTGGTGTCGATGGTCGAGGCATAACGATAGACGCGCTGGAGCAATTTCTTGTCGTAACGCTCCTCAGCAAAGGCGGCAGCTGCAAGCACCAGCGCCATCACGACTATCGTTATGCGTCTTGTCATAGGCCATCTATTCTAGTTCGCTGATTTCCAGCCATCTCATGCTTTTTTCATCGAGTTCTTCTTGAAGTACGGGCAGACGCTTGCTCAAGGTGGTAATCTCGTCTACCGAGAGCGTTGTGCCGCATAGGGCCTCGTTGATTTTCTGCTGCTCGGCCTCCAGCTGTTCGATGTCGAGGGTGAGCTGTTCAAACTCGCGTTTCTCTTTGTACGACATTCGTCGGCGGGTGTCGTGATGGTAGTCTTTCTTGGTGGGCTGTCCGCTGTCGGGACTCTTGCCCCCTTTGGCATTACGCGCCTCGAGTTCTTCCTTCGACTTCATGGCCGACCAGTCGCGATACTGGGTGTAGTTGCCTGGAAAGTCCTTGATGACACCCTCGCCCTGGAACACCAGCAGATGGTCGACCACCTTATCCATGAAATAACGGTCGTGGCTCACCACGATGACGCATCCGGGGAAATCCTGGAGATATTCCTCCAGCACCTGCAGCGTCTGGATGTCGAGGTCGTTGGTGGGCTCGTCGAGCACGAGGAAATTGGGGTTGCGCATGAGCACTGTGCAGAGGTATAGCTTGCGGCGCTCGCCACCGCTGAGCTTGTAGACGTAGTTGTGCTGTTGCTCAGGCGAGAACATGAAATATTGCAGAAACTGAGAGGCCGTCATCTTGCGCCCGCCACCCAAGTCGATGTAGTCGGCAATATCGGTGATGATATCAATCACCTTTTGCTGCTCGTTGAACTTCAGTCCGTCTTGCGAGAAATAACCGAAACGCACCGTCTCGCCGATGTCGAAGCGTCCTTCGTCGGGCGGCACAATGCCCAGTAGCATCTTGATGAAGGTCGACTTGCCGGTGCCGTTGTTGCCCACAATGCCCATCTTCTCGAAGCGGGCGAAGTTGTAATAGAAGTCTTTGAGGATGACCTTCTGGGTGCCTTCGCTGTCGGTAAACTGTTTAGTGACATATTGGCACTCGAAGATTTTGGACCCGATATATACATTGCCGGCCTTCAGCCGTATCTGTCGTTCCTCAATGCGCTGACGGGCCTTGGCTTCGAGTTCGAAGAAGGCTTCTTCGCGGTAGCGGGCCTTGTGGCCCCGGGCCTGTGGCATGCGGCGCATCCATTCCAGTTCGGTACGGTATAGGTTGTTTGCCCGTTGCACCTCAGCCCGCTGGTTGTCAATGCGTTCGCGGCGTTTCTCTAGATAATAACTATAGTTGCCACGATAGGTGTAGATGGTCTCGTTGTCGAGTTCGAGGATGAGGTTGCACACGCGGTCGAGAAAGTACCGGTCGTGGGTGACCATGAGCAGGGTGAGTGTGGATCGCGACAGGAAGCCTTCGAGCCATACGATCATCTCAAGGTCAAGATGGTTGGTGGGCTCGTCGAGGATCAGGAAGTCGGGCTCGGTAATGAGTGCGTTGGCCAGCGCCACACGCTTCTGCTGTCCGCCGCTGAGTTGCTTCATCGGTTGGTTGAGGTCGTCGATATGGAGCTGTGTGAGAATCTGCTTGGCCTTGAGGATGCGTTCCGGCTCGCCCTGGTGGTTGAAACAGGCGTCGAGTACAGTCTCCTCGGGGTCAAACTTAGGCGACTGGTCAAGGTATCCGATACGGATGTCGTTGCGGAAGATGATAGAGCCGCGGTCATAGCCCTCGTGTCCGGCAAGTATTTCCAGCAAGGTCGACTTGCCGGTGCCGTTCTTGGCGATGAGCGCTACCTTCTGGCCTTCGCCCACAGAGAAGTTGATATCCTGGAATAAAACCAGTGCACCAAACGATTTGGTGAGGTTTTGTACGTCTAAGAATGGGGTCATGTGGTGTATATCATTCGTTGTGATGACGTGCTGGCGGTCAGCCAGTTGTCATCAAGCAGCTATGTGTCTTGTTGAATATTTGTTGGTTTATTCTTGAATGTCTTTGGTCACCTGTTCGATGTAGTCGAGCACCTCGTCGCGGCCGGTTTTTTTTTCGGCGCTGGTGATAAAGAAGGGTGGGAGCGACTCCCAGGTGTCGAGCAGACTCTTCATCCATCGGTCGGCGTTTTCTGAAGCCTTCACGCGGCCCAGTTTGTCGGCCTTGGTGAAGATGATGGAGAAGGGTATGCCGCTCTGCCCCAGCCAGTCGACAAACTCGCGGTCTACCTTTTGCTGCTCGTGACGGGTGTCAATGAGTACGAAGACGTTGACCAACTGCTGGCGTTGGAGGATGTACGACCGTATCATGCGGTCGAGCTTTTCGATGACCGTCTTCGACCGTTTGGCGTAACCATATCCCGGCAGGTCTACGAGATACCACTCGTTGTTGATGATGAAATGGTTGATGAGCAAGGTCTTGCCCGGCGTGGCCGATGTCTTGGCCAGGCCTTTGTGGTTGCAGAGCATGTTGATCAGGCTCGACTTGCCCACGTTGCTGCGTCCGATGAAGGCAAACTCAGGCTTTGAATCGGCAGGGCATTTGCTCACCGTGGGGGATGATATGACGTATTGCGCTTTCTTGATATCCATGGTTTTACGTTTTATATGCAAAGGTAGTTAAAAATTTGTAGAATCTATATTTTTTTTATACCTTTGCGCAAAATTTATTATTAAGGTATAGAAAGAATAATTTATGGCTAAGAAATTTACCGAACATAATGGTCTGGACCTGACCAAGACCAATGATGAGGTATTAGCAAAATGGGAGAGAAACGATATCTTCCACAAGAGTATAGACGAGCGGGAAGGCTGTCCGCAGTTCATTTTCTTTGAGGGCCCACCCTCGGCGAACGGTCATCCGGGCATTCACCACGTGCTGGCTCGTGCCATCAAGGATACATTCAACCGATACAAGACGATGCAGGGTTTCCAAGTCAAGCGCAAGGCTGGCTGGGACACACACGGACTGCCCGTGGAGCTGGGCGTGGAGAAAGAGCTTGGCATCACCAAGAAGGATATAGACAACAAGGAGTCCGACAAGTATATCTCGGTGGAGGACTACAACCATCGCTGCCGTGAGAACGTGATGAAGTTTACGGCCGAATGGCGCGAACTGACCGAGAAGATGGGTTACTTTGTTGACCTCGACCATCCTTATATCACCTACGACAATAAATATATCGAGACCCTGTGGTGGTTGCTCAAACAACTTTACAACAAGGGGCTGCTCTATAAGGGTTACACCATCCAGCCTTATTCGCCTGCCGCCGGCACGGGACTGTCGAGTCACGAGCTCAACCAACCCGGCTGCTATCGTGACGTGAAAGACACCACAGTGACGGCGCAGTTCCTTATCACTGACCCTAAGGCCGCATGGACGAAGCATGGCAAACCCTATTTTCTGGCTTGGACCACCACGCCTTGGACCTTGCCTTCGAACACTGCGCTCTGCGTGGGCCCGAAGATCGACTATGTGGTGGTTGAGTCGTATAACCCCTACGATGGCACACCCATGACCCTCGTCATGGCCGAGGCCCGTGTGGCAGCCTACCTGAACACCGAGCAAGAATGTAAGGAGGGAGAGCTGCTGCCCTTCGATAAGGAGAAGAAACTGTGTCCCTGGCGTGTCATCGAACGCGTGAAGGGCACCGACCTCGTGGGGCTGCATTATCAGCAGCTCATGCGATGGGTGAAGCCTTGCGAGAAGATCGGCGACCTGGCTCCCAAGTTTGTCAACCAGTATGCCGACGAGCACCCTCAAAAGGTGTTTGCTGCCAATGACGGCCGCGACAAGTTTGTGGAGATGGACGATGCCGCCTTCCGTGTGATACCGGGCGACTATGTGACCACCGAGGATGGTACGGGTATCGTACACATCGCCCCGACCTTTGGTGCCGATGATGCCAAGGTGGCTCGCGACGCTCATGTGCCCGGCCTCTATCTCATCAACAAGAAGGCAGAGACGCGCCCCATGGTGGACCTGCAGGGAAAATACTATGTCATCGACGAACTCGATGATAACTTCGTTGCCCACTGCGTAGACGTACCGGCCTATAGTCATCATGCCGGTGACTATGTGAAAAACTCCTATGACTCCAAGTTCAACCCCAACGGTGTGTGGGACGTGAAAGCCTCTGAGAAGGCTGAAGACCTCAACATCGTGATCTGCATGGAGATGAAGCAGGAGGGTGCGGCCTTCAAGATTGAGAAGCACGTACACAGCTACCCCCACTGCTGGCGTACCGATAAGCCCGTGCTCTACTATCCCCTCGACAGCTGGTTTATTCGCGACACGGCGGCCAAGGATCGCATGATGGAGCTCAACAAGACCATCAACTGGCAGCCCGAGTCGACGGGTACCGGTCGTTTCGGCAACTGGCTGGAGAACCTCAACGACTGGAACCTCTCGCGTTCGCGCTTCTGGGGCACGCCGCTGCCCATCTGGCGCGATGAGGACCGGCACGAGAAGTGTATCGGTTCGGTGGAGGAACTCTATGCCGAGATCGAGAAGTCGGTGGCTGCAGGCATCATGCAGAGCAATCCACTCAAGGACAACGGCTTTGTGGTGGGCGACTACTCGCAGGAGAACTACGACAAGATTGACCTTCATCGTCCCTATATCGACTATATCATACTCGTGAGCGACGATGGTAAACCCATGCATCGCGAGAGCGACCTCATCGACGTGTGGTTCGACTCTGGCTCGATGCCCTACGCCCAGCTGCACTATCCCTTTGAGGGCGAGATGAACGCCGAGGAGCTGAAGGCTACCGGCAAGTGCGAGGCTGACTACCGCGACGCGCTGGTGCACAGCAACTACGAGGGCAAGCCTGTGGCTCCTGCCTTCTTCCCCGCCGACTTCATCAACGAGGGTGTAGACCAGACCCGTGGCTGGTTCTTCACGCTGCACGCCATCGCCACAATGGTGTTCGACTCTGTGGCTTTTAAGAATGTCATCTCTTCGGGTTTGGTGCTTGATGCCAAGGGCAACAAGATGAGCAAGCACGTGGGCAACGTGACCGACCCGTTTGAGATGATCGGCAAATACGGTGCCGACCCTGTGCGGTTCTATATGATGACCAACAGCGAGCCGTGGGACAACCTGAAGTTTGACCCCAATGGGGTGGACGAGTGTCGTCGCAAATTCTTCGGCACCTTATATAATACGTATAGTTTCTTTGCACTCTATGCCAACGTCGATGGTTACGATCCCGCCACCACTACCTTGGAGGCCTCGAAGCCCAGTCTGACGGAGATCGACCGTTGGATCCTGTCGAGCCTCAACACCTTGGTAAAGGGCGTTACGGCAGAACTAGAGAACTACGATCCCACACGCGCCGGGCGTCTGATCGATAGCTTCGTGAACGACGACCTGAGCAACTGGTATGTGCGCCTCAACCGCAAGCGTTTTTGGGGCAAGGAGATGAGCAACGACAAACTCGCCGCCTACAACACGCTCTATACCTGTCTGATGACCGTTGCCAAACTGGTAGCTCCCTTTGCACCTTTCTACGCCGATCAGTTGTATCACGACCTCGGTGGCAAACTGGAGTCGGTACACTTGAAGCGGTTCCCTGTAGCTGATATGTCGCTCATCGACACCGACCTGGAGCAGCGTATGGGCATGGCCCAGAAGATCACCTCCATGGTGCTGGCCCTGCGGCGTAAGGTCAACATCAAGGTGCGTCAACCGCTGCAGCAGATCATGATTCCGGCCGATGCCAACCAGAAGAAGCACATCGAGGCTGTGAAAGACCTCATCATGAGTGAGGTGAATGTCAAGGACATCGCCTTTGCCGAAGGGCAGGGCATCCTCGTAAAGAAGGTGAAATGCAACTTCAGGGTGATGGGCAAGAAGTTTGGTAAGTCGATGAAGGGCGTGGCTGCCAAGATGGATAGCCTGTCGCAGGAAGAGATTGCTGAGCTCGAGACAAGTGGCAGCTATCGCTTCGACCTCGACGGACAGCCTGTCGTCGTGGAGGTGGCCGATGTGGAGATTATCTCTGAGGACATCCCCGGCTGGCTCGTCAGCAACGAAGGCAGCCTCACCGTGGCTCTCGAGGTGGAGCTCACCGATGCACTCCGACAGGAAGGCATGGCCCGAGAGCTCATCAACCGCATACAGAACCTGCGTAAGGAGACCGGACTGGAGATCACCGACCGCATCAAGGTAACGGTGTCCCCCAACGCCGAGGCCGAAGCAGCCATCAGGGGTTACGGCGACTATATCAAGTCGCAGGTACTTGCCGATGACCTTGTCGTGGCCGACAACGACGGCGCCGAGACCGAGTTCGATGAGTTTAAGTTGAACATCAAAGTAGAGAAGAATCAATAATCACAAGAGTGTCTCATCTGTTGCTCCAACGTGAGGAACAGATGAGACTTTTTGTTGATATACCATCTATCATTTTACATCATGGAGTATAAAGTCCGCTATTCTGACGAAGACCTCGAAGAGTTCCGTCAGATCATCAATGAGAAACTGAAGGTTGCACGCGAGAGTTACAACGATGCTATGCGTCAGTTGTCGAATGCCGACAGTAATACCGATGCCGACACGGCACCCACTTACAAGGCTCTGGAGGAGGGCACCGATGTCATCCAGCGTGAGAACCTCATCCAGACGGCCCAGCGCCAGCAGAAGTTTATCCAGGGCTTGGAGGCTGCCTTGATTCGTATTCAGAACAAGACTTACGGCATCGACCGTATCACGGGTGAGCTCATTCCCAAAGAGCGTTTACGTGTGGTTCCCCACGCCACGTTGAGTGTTGCCTCTAAGAATGCCCGAAAGAAATAATAGATGAAAAAAGCGAAACTAGGTTTGACCGATGGTAGGATGGCCTGGATGCTCGTCATCGCCATCCTGGTGATCGACCAGATCATCAAGATCGAGGTGAAGACCACCATGTCGCTCGGTGAGTCGATTACTGTGACCGACTGGTTCCGTATCACGTTCATCGAGAACAACGGCATGGCCTATGGACTGACGTTCATCAACAAACTCTTTCTGAGTCTACTACGTCTGGTGGCCATCACCGTCATAGGCTGGTATATCTGGCAGGCCGTGCGCCAGCAATGCCGCACGAGGTATATCGTCTTGCTATCGATGATTGTGGCCGGGGCTGCCGGCAACCTGATCGACTCGATGTTCTATGGGCTGATCTTCAATGCCTCGTCACCTTACTACGTATCTTATTTCGTACCCTTCGGTACGGGCTATGCCGATTTTTTGATGGGTAAGGTGGTCGACATGTTCTATTTCCCCATCATCCAGACCACCTGGCCCGATTGGGTGCCCTGGGTGGGTGGCAACGAGTTTATCTTCTTTTCGCCGGTGTTCAACTTTGCCGATGCCTGCATTTCTGTGGGTGTGGTGTGTCTGCTGATTTTCTGCCGCACCGACATGGAGGGCATTGGCGACACAGTGAACATTGCCTTGAAGCGCAAGACACCCGAGCAGGTGAGGGCCGAGCACGAGGCCCGCGAACGTGAGCAGCAGGCTGCACGCGATGCCAAGGCAAAGAAATCGAAAGACTGATCAAGAAGGGAGGAGCATAAGATGAAAGGATTATACCATTGCACAATCATCTTGTTGGGCATGTTCCTGCTGTCTATGGCGGCGGGATGCAAACCCACCGTGCCCTCAAAGTATATCTCGCCAGACGAACTCGAAGACTTGCTCTACGACTATCATCTGGCCGATGCCATGGCCCAGCAGGCTCCCGGCGACTATGCCGAGAACCTTGTGGCCTATCGCGAGGCCGTGATGAAGAAGTATGACGTCACACAGGCCGAGTTCGACAGTTCGATGGTCTATTACATGCGTCATGCCGACGTGTTGCATGGCATTTACGAGAATTTAGCCAATCGGCTGAAAGACGATGCCGACGCTATGGGCGCTACCGGCTCCATCGCCCTCAACACCGGTTCGGTGTCGGGCGACACGGTTGACATCTGGCAAGGCGAGAAGACGCTGGCCCTCATTCCCAATGCACCTTACAACTATTACAACTTCGAATACAAGGCCGACTCTACCATTCATAAGGGCGACGGCTTCATTCTTGCCTTCCACACCGACTTCATCTTCCAGGACGGGTCGCGTGACGGCATCGCTGTGTTGGCAGTGGTCTTTGGCAACGACAGCACCGCCTCGCAGGTGGTGCATCTCTCTTCGCCCACCGACCTCTCGCTGATGGTCGAAGACCGCAACAACCTGGGGGTGAAGAGCGTGAAAGGTATGTTCATGCTCAACAAGAGCATGATGGCCAACAATTCTTCAACCACGTTGCAGTTGATGAGCATCAGCCGCATACATCTGTTGCGGTGTCATCGCACAGCCACCAAGCCAGCTCCAAGTACACCTGCTTCTGTATCGCCGGCCGACTCGCCCCAAGTGCGTCGCGACACCGGCCGACTCATGATCAACAAGGTGCCTGCCACCGACAGACCCATGTCTGACGAGCCGGCGCGCAGGTTCTCGTCTGCCCAGCGGGAGCAGCGACCACGACAGGAGTAGAAGGCCCAAAGAAAAGTAAACAAATCGTAGGAACCAAAACACAATAAGATATGTTATCAGTAAACGAACTTGAAGACCGTCTCATCGACCTCGCCTTTGCCGAAGACATCGGTGACGGAGACCATACCACCCTTTGTTGCATCCCGGCCGACGCTATGGGCAAGAGCCACCTCCTCATCAAGGAAGACGGCATCCTGGCCGGCATCGACGTGGCCCGCAGGGTGTTTGCACGCTTCGACCCCACATTGCAGGTGGAGGTACTCATCGAGGATGGTACGCCCGTGAAGGTGGGCGACATCGCCATGGTGGTGAGCGGCAAGACACGCTCGCTGCTCCAGACCGAGCGCCTCATGCTCAACATCATGCAGCGCATGAGCGGCATCGCCACCATGACCCACCGCTATGTGGAGCGACTGGCCGGCACCGGCACCCGTGTGCTCGACACCCGCAAGACCACTCCCGGCATGCGTATGCTCGAGAAGCAGGCCGTGAAGATTGGTGGCGGCACCAACCACCGCATCGGACTCTTCGACATGATTCTGCTCAAGGACAACCATGTAGACTTTGCCGGAGGCATCGCCGCAGCCATCGACCGCTGCCACGCCTACCAGCAGGAGAAGGGACTCAGCCTGAAGATCGAGATCGAGGTGCGCAACTTCGACGAGCTGCAGCAGGTGCTCGACAAGGGTGGCGTAGACCGCATCATGCTCGACAACTTCAGCGTGGCCGATACCAAGAAGGCAGTAGACCTCATCGGCCACCGTTACGAGACGGAGTCGTCGGGCGGCATCACCTTCGACACCATCCGCGACTATGCCGAGCAAGGCGTCGACTTCATCAGCGTGGGTGCGCTCACCCATAGCGTGAAGGGCCTCGACATGAGTTTCAAGGCCTGCGACTGATACGATTGTTGAACCCAAAAACCATACGTATGAAAAAACAAATGCTCTTATCAGCCTTCCTCATGGCAGCCACCGCCGCCATGGCATGCACCAACTTCATCGTGGGCAAGAAGGCTTCGGCAGATGGCTCGGTCATCTGCTCGTACAACGCCGACGACTACGGACTCTTCATCGGCCTGTGCCACTATCCCGCAGGCAAGCATGCCAAGGGCGAGATGCGTGACATCATCGACTGGGACACCCATAAGTATATCGGTCAGATACCCGAGGCACCCGAGACCTACAACGTCATCGGCAACATCAACGAGTATCAGGTGACCATCGGCGAGACCACCTACGGCGGTCGCGAGGAGATGGTCGACACCACGGGCGGCATCGACTATGGCTCGCTCATCTACCTCGGTCTGCAGCGTTCGAAGACAGCCCGCGAGGCCATCAAGGTGATGACCACGCTGGCCCAGACCTATGGCTACTGCTCGGGTGGTGAGACCTTCACCATCTGCGACCCCAACGAGGCGTGGATCATGGAGATGCAGGGCAAGGGCCCGGGCTCCAAGGGTGTGGTATGGGTGGCCGTGCGCATTCCCGACAATGCCATCAGCGCTCACGCCAACCAGAGCCGTATCGGAAAGTTTGACATGAAAGACAAGGCCAATGTGCTCTATGCCAAGGATGTGGTGTCTTTTGCCCGCAGCAAGGGCTGGTACACAGGCAAGGATGCCGACTTCAACTGGAAGAACACATACGCCAAGCCCGACTTCTCTGGTCGTCGTTTCTGCGATGCCCGTGCGTGGTCGTTCTTCAACCGCTTTGCCAAGGGCATGGACCGCTATCTGCCTTGGGCTCTCGGTGTGGACAAGGATGCCGAAGACATGCCGTTGTGGGTTATCCCCGACAAGAAGCTCAGCGTGCAGGATGTGCAGACGGCCATGCGCGACCACTACGAAGGAACGCCGATGGCCCTCGACAGTGCCGACATGGGGGGTGGCATCTGGCAGATGCCCTACCGGCCCACGCCGCTGATGTTTGAGGTCGACGGCAAGAAATATTTCAACGAGCGTCCCGTGAGCACCCAGCAGACTGGCTTCAGCTATGTGGCGCAGATGCGCGCCTGGCTGCCCCGCCAGGTGGGTGGCGTGCTCTGGTTTGGCAACGACGACGGCAACATGGTGGCCTATACCCCCGTATATTGCGGCAACACCGTGCAGCCCGTATGCTACAACACCCCCGGTGCCGACGGCCTGCACTTCTCGATGGACAATGCCTTCTGGGTGTGCAACTGGGTGAGCAACATGGTTTATCCGCGCTACTCACAGCTCTTCCCGAGTCTCAAGGAGGTACGCGACTCGCTCGAACTAAGCTACTTCGCCCAACAGAAGGAGGTGGAGGACAAGGCTGTGGCCCTGTATCAAACCGACCCTGCCAGTGCCGTGAAGTACCTCAACACCTATAGCAACAAGCAGGCCGACCAGATGCTAAGCCGGTGGAAGCAACTGGCCACCTATCTCATCGTGAAGTTCAACGACATGACGGTGCGCCCCGAGGAGAACGGCAGGTTCAAACTCACCCCTGAGGGCATTGGTGCCCGTGTGAGTCGTCCGGGCTACCCCGAGCCTTTCCGCCGCAAACTGGTGAAGGCAACTGGCAGCAAGTACGAGGTTCCTGCAGAATAACCCCACGAGCACTACATCATCAAAAAAGGCACTGTAACAGCCTCCCGGCCGTTGCAGTGCCTTTTTTCTCGATCAGTCGATGTTAGACAATCCATTCGCTATGGGCATCTTCAAGTAGATGGTGAAAAGCCGGACAAATCGAAGGACCGTGAACCATGCTCAGTAAGTTGCCCATCGACAAAGGAAAATGTAGCTACATGAGAGGTTCTCGAGTTATTTCACAACAAACTTCTCAACCGTCGTCTTTCCATTGCTATAAATCTTCTTCACGATGTTAGTTCCCTTTCGGGGGCTACTCAGAGGTGTGCCGTTGATGTTGAAGTACAGCGTCTTAGCCGGTTTGGTAGCAGCCTCGACATCGGCCACTGCTGTTGTCTCGCTGGAGATGACGCCCATTGCTTTGGCACCGGCAGAGAACTGGAGCGTTGCCCCAGCATAGGTGCTCACCACGCTCTCGACCAAGTTGGCAGCATAAGGAGAATAGCTATAGCTGTTGCTGGGATTAAAATAGGCATAACTGCCACTGCGTTTCTGCGTGTCAGCAGTGCCTATATTTCCGCTCACCGTGATATTATAGTCGGTGTAACCGCTCTGGGTGGCATAGACCTCCCAGGCATTGGCTTTGGCAGCACTGGAGGTAAAGGCCGATTTCTCAAGGTAGATGTTACTGCGGTAGCCGGCACCAATGCATGTAGTGGCAACACTCGAAGAGAACAGACTGTTGACAATGTGTACTTGTCCGAAGCGCACGCGTGGCATGCGCGACACACAGCCTTCATCCCACCAGCAGTTGGCGATGGTAATGCGGAGCTTGCCCGCATCCACAGAGGCATTGCTGTCGCTGCCACCGATGAGGTTGGAGAATCGGTGGTTGTTGCTGCCACCTGACCCACCGGCCCAGGGAGCAATGAGGTAACGGAACCGACACCAGGTGATGCTCACATTATCTGTCCCGTTGTTGAGGTCGAAGTTACCATCCACCCCATCCTGAAAGTCGCAGTGGTCTACCCAGATATAGGTGCAGTTTTGTATCGTGAGGTTGTCCTTGCCATCTATATCGTATGCTCCGGCACCTTTGAATGTGAGGTTGCGCAGGATGATGTTCTTACTGTTTTTCAGCATCAGAATACCGGTCTTGCTGACATCGCCGGTGTGGACAAGGTTAACGAGTGCCGACCCCGGCAGACCATACACAGTTTTGTTCTGTGCACCATTGATGGCTACCTGTCCACTAAAAGTGAGCGTTCCAGACACATAAATCGTGGTGGCTGCCGTGCCCGACATGGCGTTGACAAATTCATCAGCAGTACGCACCGTCACCACATTCTGGTCTTTGCTCCCGCTGATGGTGCCGCCTACAGTACCCCATCCAATCGGGGCATTGAGGTCATACTGGCTCATCCCTGATGCAGAGCCGCTGGTAGAGCCCGACGATGTGTTGCTGCCAATGGCAGACACATTGACGCTGGCCGCCGTACCGAAACCACCCATTGGGTTGGAGGCGCGCACGGTGTATGTGCCAGTGTTGCTGATGGTGTACGATGTTGTGCCTTTGCCTACGATGGCCACAAAACTGCCGTTTCTGAAGATGGCATAAGAACTGGTACCTGCCACGCTGCCCCACATGATGGTATTGCCGCTCTGACTTACGCTACTCATTTTAAGTTGTGCGGCATCTTCATTGGGCATCCATCCGGCCAGAACGTTGCTCAGCTTATAGGTGGCAGCTTCTGTGGCAGTGAGCACGGTCTCCATTGTTTTTGAGGTGGTGCCTTGGGTGAACGTCACCTTGTTGCTCGATGGGGTAGTCACCACCGTGCCTTTATGGGTGTTGTATTCTTTGAACGAATAGGCGGGCACGTTCATGCCGGCTGTGGTGAATCGGGTAGAGATGACCTTTGTGTCGTTGACGCTCGTGTTGATGTATGCCAGTCTGGGACTTCCACCCCATGCGCGGCCAAGGCTGTAGCTTGCCGCCTTGTTTTGGATAGCGCAGTTGTTGAATACATATCCCCAGCTGCTTTGGGTATAAGGTGCTGCAATGACGCATGAGCCGGAACCGTCCTTGGTACGGGGCTCGATGGTCAGCGTACATTCATTGAAGAACACGTCGCCGCCACCGCAGATAAAGTCGACAGTGCCATGGATGTCGCTGTCTTCAAAATAGAATTTCCCGTTTGCGTTATTGCTGTAGTAGGTGTCTTGGTACGACTTCAGTCTTACGTTCTTGCAGATGGTGTAGTTGCCCTTGTCCTGTAAGGTCACCGCACGTCCGGCAGAACCGGCATTGTAGTAGTCGAGTGCGTTCTCGATGGTGAGGTCCTGGAAATAGTTGTAGCTGCCATTGTTGAGTAGCGTGGCTGTCTTCGAGATTCCTTCATTGGCTACGGCTGGGGCATTTCTGATGATGGTGCCGTCCATGCTCTGGCCGATGATTGAGATCTTGCTGCCGGTGATGGCTGTCAGACAGGTCTGCCCCAGGTCGTAGACACCATCGGGCAGGAAGATATACTTTCGCGATGATGATGTGTTGCCATTGGCCTTGGCCAGGGCACTGAGGAAACCGCTGGCACTTCCTGGACTGACAATGTAATAGTCTTGGTCAACGGCGGTGAAGTTGCCGCTGGCTGTTGTGGTGTTGTCTGTGGTGCTACCCGATGTGGTGGAGCCCGTGGTGGAGCCTGTGGTGGGTTGGCCCGTGCCCTGGTAGGCGTTCAACACAGCCTTGATGCTCAGCAAGTAGGAGGTGGCGGTACCGAAGATAACGACATAACCCTGACTCACGTCTGTTGCCGTGGCCTGATAGTTGGTTACATCGGCCGTGGCCGCCTTGCCTCCGATCGTATAGTTGTGGTAACCGGGGTAGCTGGTCACGGTCACCACATCGCTGGTGGTGGTGACGGGCACCCTGAGGGCCGTCTTGGCATTCACCTGGGCATCGCTGGTGCGCTGGGCAAACTTGCCATATTGTGCAATGCAGAAGATAGACACGTCGCTGAGCGTCGAAGGGATGCGTCCCTGCACGCCATTGAGTATGAGTCCGCTCAGGGCCGAAGGGTTGACATGTTCAAAATCCCAGAGTGCAGTGACCTGGGTGCCACTTGACGACGATGTCGAGGTGCCGGTTGTCGTCTCCCCACTGCTCACCTGCTGCACCACCTTGACGCTGTAGAGGTAGCTGGTGGCTGTAGCCTGCAGCTGTACAAACCCTTGGGCCACCTCAGCCGAATTGGCGGTATGCGTCGTGGTGTTGGAGGTCGCAGCCGTACCATTGATGGTATAGTTGTGATAGCCGGGGTAGGAAACGACGGTCACCACATCGCTGGTGCTCTTTACAGGGATACGGAGATAGGTGTCCTTGTTGAGTTGCGCATCGCTCGTGCGGACAGCAAACTTGCCGCTTTTGGCAATGACAAACATACTGATACTTGAGTTTGTGGAGGCTACATGATTCTGGTTGCCTTCGATGACGATACCACTCAGACTCGCCGGGTTTTGATGCTGGAAATCCCACAAAGCCGTTACCGTCGTTGTGGAGGCTGCGACCATAGCTCTTGTTACCATCGCAAACAACATGACGCATAGGGTCATGATGCACATTTTTGTTTTACTAATTTGCATTGAGGTTAAAAATTTGATTTGGGTTAGATATATTAGCTATTTGAGTTTGTAGAAAAAATTGTGGCAAAACTAATTAAAATGAACGACAATACATGAATTTTAAGATATAAGAAATGTTAACAAATTTGATTGATGCCAGGGAAGGCGTTAATCATATCGGCGGAGTGTGCGAGGGTATGGCCGATACTTTCCCTATGATAATAATTTTTCATGTATTATTATGCGTTTGCCTAGGCGTTACGATGGTCGGATGATTTGTTTACGACTTTTGCAATCCTTACATCCGGTGGCCGTGGGATTGGGAGGGATGCGTGCGCGCACCTGTCAAGACATTTGATGGTAGACCTCTAACTATAGCCAACTGCGCTTGACGAAAAAATCGCTAAAGCCTTTTGCAGATAAGGCTTTAGCGACTTTTGCTACATCGGTCTATGCGCCTGCTGCACAGGGGCACGTCAGGTCTATTGCTCCACCACCTCCATGTGCATGGTCACGTCGGTGGTGGGGCGGTCGCCGCGCATGGTCTCCACCTCCTGGATGCGGCCTACCACGTCGAGGCCCTCTTCCACCTCACCGAACACGGTGTACTGATTGTCGAGGAAGGGTGTGCCGCCCAGGGTGGTGTAGGCTTGCACCTGCTGGTCGGTGAAGGCGGGCTTGCCCTTCTCACGACATTGCTGCAGGGCCTGGTCGGCCAGCTGGTCTTGCAACCGCTGCAGGCCTTCGCGGTCTCTGTTGCGGCGCAGGTCGAGTATCTCCTCGCGATGGGCCTTGGCCAGACTGTTGAACACCTCCTGCTGCTGTTGCATCTCCATCTGCCGTTCCATCTGCTTCAGCTCCTGCGGCTTGTAGGTCTTTCCCCACACCACATAGAACTGGCTGCCGCTGCTCTCGCGCTCGGGGTTCATGTCGTCGCCCAGACGTGCGGCGCTCAGTGCACCACGCTTGTGGAAATACTGCGGGTAGACCATCTCGGCCGGAAGGGTATAGCCCGGGCCGCCCGTGCCCAGCATCTTGCCCTTCGGTGCCCCCTTGCTGTCGGGGTCGCCGCCTTGGACCATAAAGTCTTTGATGACCCTATGGAACAGTGTGCCGTTGTAAAACCCCTCCTTCACCAGCTTGATGAAGTTGTCGCGGTGCTTGGGTGTCTCGTCGTAGAGACGGACGACGATGTCGCCCATCGATGTTGTTATGCGTACCTTTGTCATATCATTGCTTGTTTTGTGAATTGTTTTCATGCCACCCCCAGCAGTTCGATGTCGAAGATGAGCGTCGAGCCGCCCGGTATGCCCGGCTGCGCGAACTTACCGTAGCCCAGCTCTGCGGGGATGTATAGTTGCCAGCGGTCGCCCACGTGCATCTGCTGCAGGGCGATGATCCAGCCGTCGATGAGGTCGCTCAGTCGCATGGCGATGGGCGTGCCGCCCCGGCTGCTGTCAAACTGCCGGCCGTCGATGGTCCACCCCGTATAGTGTACGGTGACGATGCTGCGGCGGTTGGGCTGCGCGGCTTGCGGGTTGCCCGCCTTGAGCACCTTATAATATATGCCGCCGGCAAGTGCCGACACCCCCTCCTCAGCCACCTTCTCGGTCAGCCACCGGCTGTTTTTCTCGATATATTCGCGTTTTGCCATGTCTGTGTTTTTGGATGCAAAAGTACAAAAAAAAGTGCATCCAATCATCATCCACGCCGTTTACGTTGCGGCAGTAATGCCTTATGGCACACGCCCAAGACAGGTGGTGAGGGCTCTTTCGGGTCGAAGCAGGGTCTGCTTCGAGTCGAATCAGGGTCTGTTTCGAGTAGAAGCATACGCTGCTTCGACTCGAAGCACACACGCTGTGGCATGGGCAGGCGGTGGCCGAACGGTGCCACCACAGTGGCCGACGACCATTATCGGAAGTGAAGAAAAGAGCCACAACCTGCCGATGGGGCTGCGGCCGACGGGCGAGCAGCAGGGTGCAGAGCAGGGGATGGGCAGGAATTTTAACATCCTTTTATGTTTCCAAAATGAAATATCAACAATATAATATGTACCTTTGCAAAAAGAATCATATTACAGATCATGGTAGAGGTACAAGTAAAAGACGCTGACTTGCAGCGCGCTGCAGAAGAGGGGATGGACGAGTTTATCAAGGTGTTCACTGATGCCATCCATCATGCTATTGGGGGTGAGCTCTCGGCCGACAACATGGGCGAGCTCAATGCCGACCAGATCACACTGCTGGGCTATGTGGCCCTGCGCGACGAGGTGATGGACGGCGGCTTCGTGCAGCTCATCCACAACGGCCTGGGCCCCTTCGTCTTCCGCAACCCGCTCGACAAGGCCCTGCGCAACTGGGGCCTGCAACCACTCTACAAGATTATCAACAAATGCCATCGCGTGTACAACGTGCATCACGAGGAGATCGAGAAAGACTGTACGCAGGAGGAGTTTGACGCGCTGTACGAGCGCTTCCCCGAGTTCGACGACTTCGACGATGCCTTCGTCGAGGGCGAGGAGGAGTTTACCGCTGCCGTGGCCCACTACGTGGATGAGCATATCGAAAACTTTGCAACCATCGTCAATGAATAAGACAGAACAGGAACTGAGAAAGAAAAGTCCCATACAGATAAAGAATAAGAGGGCATCGTTCGAGTATAACTTCATCGACGTCTATACCGCCGGCATCGTGCTCACAGGTACCGAGATCAAGTCGATACGGATGGGCAAGGCATCGCTGGTCGACACCTTCTGTTATATCAACAACGGCGAGCTGTGGGTCAAGGGCATGAACATCTCGCCTTATTTCTATGGCTCGTATGCCAACCACGAGGCGCGCCGCGACCGCAAGCTACTGCTCAACAAGCGCGAGATACGCCGCCTGATGGAAGATACCAAGGCACCGGGCTTGACCATCGTGCCCATCCTCATCTTCATCGACAGCCACGGGCGTGCCAAGGTAGACATCGCCCTCGCACGAGGCAAGAAGGAGTATGACAAGCGGCAGAGCCTCAAAGAGAAGGAAGACCGCCGAGAGATGGACCGTGCCATCAAGCATTTTTAGGGTAAAGATTATGGATATCTATTCTATTGCAAGAGAGAAGATTTTGATACTCGACGGTGCCATGGGCACCATGATTCAGGATTGCGCGTTAAAGGAAGACGATTTCAGGGGAGAGCTGTTCAAAGACTATCAGGGCCAGCTGCGCGGCAACAACGACGTGCTGAACCTCACTCGTCCCGATGTCATCAAGACCATCCACCGCAAATACCTGGCTGCCGGAGCCGACATCATCAGCACCAACACCTTCTCCAGCCAGCGTGTGTCGCAGGCCGACTACCACCTGGCCGACCAGAGCCGCGCGCTCAACCTCGAAGGGGCACGACTGGCCCGCGAGGCGGCCGACGAGTTTTCTACCGAGGCCTGGCCCCGCTTTGTGGCCGGGTCGGTGGGGCCCACCAACAAGACCCTCTCGATGAGTCCCGACGTGAGCAACCCCGCGGCGCGCGACCTGCGCTACGACGACCTGCGCGAGGCTTACATCGAGCAGATTACTGCTTTGGTGGAGGGAGGCGTGGATATCTTGCTGATAGAGACCATCTTCGACACGCTCAACGCCAAGTGTGCCGTCGATGCCTGCAACACCGTGATGCAGGCCCGCGGCGTGAAGTTGCCCATCATGCTCAGCGTGACCGTGAGCGACCTTGCCGGCCGCACGCTGAGCGGTCAGACCCTCGAGGCTTTTCTGGGCAGCGTGAGCGAATACGACATCTTCTCGGTGGGACTCAACTGCTCGTTTGGTGCCACGCAGATGAAGCCCTATCTCAAACAACTCGCCCAGAAGTCACCCTATTTCCTCTCGGCCTATCCCAATGCCGGACTGCCCAACTCGATGGGCAGATACGACGAGACGGCCGAGAGCATGTCGCCCCAGATTGGCGAGTTTATGGACGAGGGGCTGGTCAACATCGTCGGCGGATGCTGTGGCACCACCGAGGAGTTTATCCATAGCTACTACCTGCTGTCGCAGGGCAAGAAGCCGCATGTGCCGCAGTCCGCGCCTGCCACCATGTGGCTGTCGGGGCTCGAGCTGCTCGACGTGACGCCCGAGATCAACTTTGTGAACGTGGGCGAGCGCTGCAACGTGGCCGGCTCGAAGAAGTTTCTGCGACTCATTAAGGAGAAGAACTACGAGGAGGCCCTGTCTATCGCCCGCAAGCAGGTGGAGGATGGGGCGCTGGTGCTCGATGTGAACATGGACGACGGACTGCTCGACGCGCGCGAAGAGATGACCACCTTTCTCAACCTGGTGGCTGCCGAGCCCGAGATTGCCCGTGTGCCGGTGATGATCGACTCGTCGAAATGGGAGGTCATCGCCGCCGGACTGAAGTGTCTGCAAGGCAAGAGCATCGTCAACTCGATCTCGCTGAAAGAAGGCGAGGAGGCTTTCCTGCAACATGCCCGTGACGTCAAGCGGCTGGGGGCCGCCGTCGTGGTGATGTGCTTCGACGAACAGGGGCAGGCCACGTCATACGAACGGCGCATCGAGATTGCCGAACGTGCCTATCGACTTCTGACAGAGAAGGTTGGTATCAATCCGCTGGATATTATCTTCGACCCCAACATACTGGCCATTGCCACCGGTATGGACGAGCACGACAACTATGCCGTCGACTTTATCCGCGCCACACGATGGATCAAAGACCACCTGCCCGGAGCCCATGTGAGCGGCGGTGTGAGCAACCTGAGCTTCTCGTTCCGTGGCAACAACTATATACGTGAGGCCATGCACGCCGTGTTTCTCTATCATGCCATCCAGGAAGGCATGGACTTCGGCATCGTGAACCCCGCCACGAAGGTGACCTATGCCGACATACCCGAAGACCATCTCAAGATCATCGAGGACGTGGTGCTCAACCGCAGGCCGGGGGCCTCGGAAGACCTCATAGCCCTGGCCGAAAAGGTCAAGGCCGAACAAGAGGCACGCAAGGCTGCCGAGAACGGCGGCACGGGTGAACGACAGGCGGCACCCGAGGAGGAGTGGCGCCACCTCGACCTCTCGGCACGCTTGGGTTATGCCCTGCGCAAGGGCATCGCCGAGCATCTCGACGAAGACCTCCACGAAGCCCTTACACAGTATGACCACGCTGTCGACATCATCGAGGGTCCGCTCATGGACGGCATGAACGAGGTGGGCGAGCTCTTTGGGGCCGGTAAGATGTTCCTGCCCCAGGTGGTGAAGACTGCCCGTACCATGAAACAGGCCGTGGCCATCCTGCAGCCGTATATCGAGGCCGAGAAGAAGGGCGGGGCGGTGAAGGCCGGGAAAATCATCCTTGCCACCGTCAAGGGCGACGTACACGACATTGGCAAGAACATCGTGGGCGTGGTGATGGCATGCAACAACTATGAGGTGATCGACATGGGGGTGATGGTGCCGCCCGAACAGATCGTGAAGAAGGCCATAGAAGAGAAGGTCGACTTCGTGGGACTGAGCGGCCTGATCACACCGTCGCTCGAGGAGATGGTCAACACGGCGCGCGAGATGCGGCAGGCCGGACTCACCATTCCTATCATGATTGGCGGTGCCACCACCTCGCAACTGCACGTGGCTCTGAAGATCGCCATCGAATACGACGGTCCGGTGGTGTGGATGAAAGACGCGGCACAGAACGTGCTCGCCGCCGCACGCCTGTCGAACGCCGAGGAGAAGAAGAAATACGAACACGAACTGGTGGAGAAATATGCCCAGCTCAGAGAGAAATATGCCAAGGAGCAGCAGCGCATTGTCTCGCTGGAGGAGGCGCGCCGCAACAGGCTCAACCTCTTTGACGAGGCATAACCGGACAGCTCACCGCTACAGACATGATCAAGACCATTGCCTTTGATATGGGTGGCGTCATCGTCACCATCGACAACGACGAGCCCGTGCGCCGCTTCGAGGAGATTGGCATTGCCGATGCCCGCCATCTGCTCGACCCTTACGTGCAGTCGGGTATCTTTGGCGACCTGGAACAGGGACGCATCACCGAGGAAGACTTCAGGGCGCGCCTGAGCGACCACGCCGGCAAGCCCCTTACCTGGGCACAGTGCCAATATGCCTGGATGGGCTACATGAAAGAGGTGCCCCGGCGCTGTCTCGATGCGCTGGTGAGGCTCCGTGAGCGGGGCTTCCGGCTGGTGCTGGCCTCGAACACCAATGGCTTTATCCAGGCGTGGGCCGACTCGGCCGATTTCTCGCCCGAGGGGCTGCCCGTCAGCCATTATCTCGACAGGCTCTACCGCAGTTATGAGGTTGGTCTGATGAAGCCCAGCGAACACTTCTTCCGCCATATCCTGGCCGAGGAGCGCACGCTGCCGCACGAGATACTCTTCGTAGACGACAGTCCGCGCAACTGTGCGGCAGCCAGCGAACTGGGGTATCTCACCTATTGTCCGGTGAACGGCGACGACTGGACGGGTAGGGTGTTCGAGCTGGTGGGAATGTGACGTTGGGAGACATGGGCACACGGTTTGTTATTTTTTCAAGTTTATGTGTGCCTGTTCGCTCCAAAAGTATTAACTTTGTAAGCCAATAAATTATATAATATGGGTTTTAAGAAAAAGAAAAGATGGCATTGCCTGCCAGGACAGCCCGTCACAGAGCTCGACAAACAGGTGATGTATTGGGAGAACAAGGGAAAGGAGGTCCCTACCCGCGATATGGTGCGAACCCCCGAACAGATTGAGGGAATACGCATTGCAGGCAAGCTCAACACGGGCTGCCTCGACGCCGTGGCGGCTGCCATCTGCCCGGGCATGACCACCCAGGACATCGACGACATCTGCATGAAATATTGCGAGGAGCACAACTGTCACCCCTCGTGTCTCAACTACGAGGGATTTCCCAAGAGTGTGTGTACGAGCATCAATGAGGTGGTGTGCCACGGCATTCCCAAGAAAGAGGATGTGCTCAAGGAGGGCGACATCGTGAACGTGGACATGACGCTCGACTATAACGGCTATTACGGCGATGCCTCGCGCATGTTCATCATCGGTGGCAAGACCACCCCCGAGAAGGAACAGCTGGTGCGCGTGACAAAGGAGTGTCTTGAGATTGGAGCCGAGGCGGCCAAGCCCTACTGCTTTGTGGGCGACATCGGCCATGCCATCCAGAAGCACGCCGAGAAATACCACTACGGCGTGGTGCGCGACCTTTGTGGTCACGGCGTGGGCCTCGACATGCACGAGCAACCCGATATCGTACACTATGGCCATAAGGGTACGGGCATGCTGCTCGTGCCGGGCATGACCTTCACCATCGAGCCGATGGTCAACATGGGCACCTGGAAGGTGTTTATCGATGAGGACGACCCCTACGGCTGGGAGGTCATCACTGGCGATGAGCTGCCCTCGGCACAGTGGGAGCATACGTTCCTCATGACCGAGACGGGTGTCGAGGTGCTGTCCGAATAAGTCGGCATGTTATTTTTATCCATTTAATGCGAAAAAGGAGATAAGTGAAATGTTGGAAGACATATATATATTAGGTATAGAGAGCAGCTGCGACGACACGTCGGCTGCGGTCTTGAGAAACGGTGTGTTGCTGAGCAATGTCACGGCCTCGCAAGAGGTGCACCGTGCATACGGTGGTGTGGTGCCCGAGCTGGCCAGCCGTGCCCATCAGCAGAATGTGGTGCCCGTGGTGGACCAGGCCCTCAAGCGGGCTGGCATCACCAAGGAGCAGCTGTCGGCGGTGGCCTTCACACGCGGTCCCGGACTCATGGGCTCGCTGCTCGTGGGCGTGAGCTTTGCCAAGGGCTTTGCCCGTAGTCTCGACATCCCGCTCATCGACGTGAACCACCTGCAGGGGCATGTCATGGCACATTATATCAAGGAGAGCGACGACGACAACCACATGCCGCCCTTCCCCTTCATCTGCCTGCTTGTCTCGGGCGGCAACTCGCAGATCGTGAAGGTCAATGCCTACAACGATATGGAGGTGCTCGGACAGACCATCGACGATGCTGCCGGTGAGGCCATCGACAAATGCTCGAAGGTCATGGGGCTGGGGTATCCAGGCGGACCCATCATCGACAAGCTGGCACGCCAGGGCAACCCGTTGGCCTATCAGTTCTCGGAGCCTCATATCCCGGGCATGGACTATTCGTTCTCGGGCCTGAAGACCTCGTTCCTCTACAACCTGCGCAAGTGGGTGGCCGAGGACCCCGACTTTGTGGATCACCACAAAGAAGACCTGGCAGCCAGTCTGGAGCATACCATCGTAGACATCCTGATGAAGAAGCTTCGCCTCGCCGTCAAGACCACGGGCATCAAGCATGTGGCTGTGGCCGGTGGCGTATCGGCCAACAACGGATTGCGCAACGCCTTCCGCGAGCATGCCGAGAAGTACCACTGGACCATCTACATCCCTAAGTTCAGCTACACCACCGACAATGCCGCCATGATCGGCATCGTGGGCTATTATAAATATATGGACCAGCAGTTCTGCGGCATCGACGTGCCCGCGTTCTCGAAAGTCACATTCAAGTAACACGCAACGAAACATGGAATTTGAAAGCAAGATGCTGAGCCGCATGATCCAGGAGGCTCTCTACGACGACAAAGACACACTGGGAACGGCCGAGAGCTGCACGGGAGGACGCGTGGCCGAGGCCATCATCGCCACACCCGGTGCCTCAAGCTACTTCAAGGGTGGCATCATCGCCTATACCAACGAGGTGAAGGAACAGTTGCTGGGGGTGTCGCACGAGGTGCTCGAGACACAGACGGCCGTGAGCGAGGAGGTGGCCAAGCAAATGGTGACGGGTGCCTGCAAGGCTCTTGGATGCAGCTATGCCATCGCCGTGACGGGTACAGCGGGGCCCACAGGTGGCACACCCGACATACCGGTGGGCACTATCTGGCTGGCCTATGGTAATGCCGACGAGGTGCGCGCCTACAAGCTCACCGAGGACTTCGGTCGCGACATCAACCTCGCCATCGCCACCAATAAGGCCCTTCGCCTCTTTCTCGAATACTATAAGGAGACGCATACCCCAGCACAGGCCGAGGTCTGACATGGGGCTTGACCAAGTAGGGGGGAGAACCCGACGGACTTGACCAACGCCAAAGGGGGGACACACCGCGCGGTGTGTTCCCCCTTTGGCGTTGGCCTGGTTGCTGCCAGGGTATGGGTTGCGGAATGGTGGGGTGACAAGGTCTGTTGTCAGGGAATCCACCATCAATGCTGTTCAGAAAAGTTATTCCTCGATCTCCTGTAACGACTTGGCAAAGTTGTTGAAGTAGTTGCTCACGGTCTCGATGGGCGCGTAGGTGATGTAACGCAGACTACGGCGGAGGTTGCGGCGGAGGAGGGTGGAGTTGTTTTGTACGAAGCCCGTTCGGCTCTGTCGGAAATGCCACTCCTCGGCGGTGTCGCTGGCCGAGTGGCTCACCGAGCGCAACACCAGCTGATAGGCGGCGGGCTCGATGCGCTGCACGAAAGGCAGCTCGTCTTGCTCAAAATTAAACACCGCGATGAGCATGCTGCCCTGCAGCTGTGCCATGCGACGGATGTGTAGCTTGCTGAGCCAGTTGTCGAGTTTCACAAAGTCGACCTTGTCGCCTTTGGTCCTGAGGTAGCTGCCCAGCTGGATGATGCCGCTGAGCATCATACCCCTGTTGAGCATGCTCGACACATTGCCCACAATGATATTGAGCACTTCGAGCGAGCCGATGTTGGTGTCGATGGCATGGCGCTCGTTCTCGGCAATGCGCCTGAGGCGGTGGTTGAGAAACCGGTTGCTCAGCTGGTACACATCGTTGTGGTTGGTATCGCCCACCTCTGCCCTGATGAGTCGCTCAGGGATGTTCATCATCTCGTCGTACTGATGGTTGCGCACACCCTTCTGTGCGGCCGCACTCACATGCTGTGCGTGGACCATCTGGTCGAGCCGGTCCCACTTGAAGGCCGACATGGGCTCCAGTGGCTCATACTCGTTGAGCGCGCCCGAGCGAAGCAAGCGGAAGAAGTTGCGGGTGATGACATTCATGGCTATGAGTATTTACGGGGATAGCGGAAGAGGATGGCCAGTACCGTGGCCACACCAATGGCCATGGGATAATAGAGGTAGGGCAGGATCTGCATGGGGTTGATATGTGCCAGTCCGGCGGCCAGCAGCATCTGCACGCCGTAGGGAATGAGGCCCTGCACGGTACACGAGAAGGTGTCGAGGATGCTGGCACACTTACGGTTGTCGACGCCATACTTGTCGCCAATCTGCTTGGCGATGTTGCCCACGGTGAGGATGGCCACTGTGTTGTTGGCCGTACAGATGTTGACCAGGCTCACCAGTGCCCCAATCGACAGCTCCGCCCCGCGCTTGCCATGCACGTGGGCCGTGAGTCGGCGGATGATGTAGTCGATGCCACCGTTCTCCCTGATGATCTCGAGCATGCCACCGGCCATCATGGCGATGATGATCAGTTCGCCCATGCCCACGATGCCCTTTCCCATCTCTCCCATCCATCCGAAGAGCTCGTAGCTGCCAGTCCACAGGCCGATGATGCCACAGAGGGCAATGCCGATGGTGAGTACGGCCATGACATTCATGCCACAGACGGCGGTGATGAGCACCACCACGTAGGGTACCACCTTCAGATAGTCGACCTCGGGGATATGGGCGGGAGGCTGCATGCCTTGTCCCATGATGGCATAGATTACCAGGATGAGTATCGCGGCAGGCGCCACAATGAGCGAGTTGACCCTGAACTTATCGCTCATCTTGCAGCCCTGGGTCTGGGTGGCCACCACGGTGGTGTCTGAGATAAACGAGAGGTTGTCGCCGAAATAGGCTCCGCCCACGATGACGGCGGTCATGAGTGGGATGTCGGCACCCGTCTGCTGGGCGATGCCGGCGGCGATGGGGGTGAGGGCCACCACCGTTCCCACACTCGTGCCGATGGATATAGAAATGAAACAGGTGGCTACAAACAAGCCCGGCAGCAGCATGTTGGTAGGGAGGATGCTCAACGACAGGTTGACCGTGGCGTCGATGGCCCCCATGCCCTTGGCCGAGGCTGCGAAGGCACCGGCCAACACATAGATCCAGAGCATGAGCATAAGACTGTCGGAACTGGCGCCACGACTGAAGATGTCGATGCGTTTCTTGAACGGGAAAGTGTTGGATACGGCGATGGCATAAATGCTGGCGACCATGAAGATGACCGTCATAGGCACCTTGTAGAAGTCGCCTGCAATGATGCTCAGCACCAGATACAAACCGATAAAAACCATCAATGGCGATAATGCCAATAGTCCTTTGCTCATGTTGCCGTGTTAGCCGGCCACCCAGTGGGGTGGCCGGCAGTTTATTTGGGTGAGGCCCTGCGAGGCAGATGTCAGAGCGTCACACCGTTCTTGAATATAGATATTTCGCGGTACCCGTTGGCCTCGTTGCGTGTCTGCTCGCCGCTGGCCACAGCGATGATCTTGGCGATAAATTTGCGGTTCAGCTCTTTCATCGTCACGCCGTGCAGCAACTCTCCGGCATTGAAGTCAATCCAGTTGGGCTTGCGGGCGAAGAGGTCGCTGTTGGTCGAGATCTTCATCGTGGGCACGAAGGTACCGAAGGGCGTGCCACGGCCAGTGGTGAAGAGCACGAGCTGACAGCCTGCGGCGGCCAGGGCGGTGGAGGCCACCAGGTCGTTGCCGGGGGCAGAGAGCAGGTTGAGGCCATGCTCGGTCAGTCGGTCGCCATACTCCAGCACACCACTCACCAAGGCCTTGCCGCATTTCTGCGTGCAGCCCAGTGCCTTGTCTTCGAGGGTGGAGATGCCACCGGCCTTGTTGCCGGGCGAGGGATTCTCGCCTACGGGCTCGCCGTGCGAGAGGAAGTACTCCTTGAAATTATTGATCATGCTGACCGTCTGCCCAAAGAGCTCCTCGGTCTTGCAACGGTTCATGAGGATGGTCTCGGCACCAAACATCTCGGGTACCTCGGTCAGGATGGTGGTGCCACCCTGTGCCACGAGGTAGTCGGAGAACTCGCCTACCAACGGGTTGGCGGTGATGCCGCTGAAGCCATCGCTGCCTCCGCACTTCAGTCCCACCCGCAGCTCGCTCAGTGGCACTGCTTCGCGCTGGTCGTGACGGGCCGTATCATAGAGCTGGCGAAGTATCTTCATGCCTTCCTCCAGCTCGTCGCCTTCAACTTTTTGGGTGACAAGCAGTTTGATGCGGTCGCGGTCGTAGTCGCCCAACATCTCCATGAAGGCATCGGGCTGGTTGTTCTCGCATCCCAGCGACAACACCAGCACACCGCCTGCGTTGGGGTGAAGACAGATGTCACGCAGCACCTTGCGCGTGTTCTCGTGGTCGCCGCTCAGCTGTGAGCAGCCGTAGTTGTGGTTCCAGGCGTGTATCGCGTCGATGCCCTGAAGGCCCGTCTCCTGGGTGAGCATGTTCACCAGTCGTTCGGCAATGCCGTTGACGCAACCCACGGTGGGTACGATCCATATCTCGTTGCGCACGCCCACCTCGCCGTTGGCGCGGCGGTAGCCCTGGAAGGTGAGGTCCTCATGGGCGATGTCGAGACTGTCGGCCACTGGGTGGTACTCGTAGGAGAGAGTACCAACGAGGTTGGTCTTGAGATTGTTTTCACTCACCCATGTGCCGGCCTTGAGGTCGGTGATGGCATGTCCGATGGGATAACCATATTTGATGATATTGGAGCCTTCGGGGGCATCGGCCGTCAGCACCTTGTGTCCGGCGGGCGTGTCCTGCAAAAGGGTAATGGTTTTGCCGTCCACGTCGATGGTCTCGCCCTTTTGGAAGGGGCGCAGGCACACGACGACATTGTCGGCAGGATTGATCTTGATAAATGTTGATTCGTTCATTGTTGTTTTATTCGTTTGTTTTATGATGTTGTCATTGATGTTGTTGGCGGGTGAACAGTATATAGCCGGTCTTACAGCTGGGTACGGCGGTAGAAGTCTACATTCTCCTTGCTGAGCAGTTCGATGGGCATGTAGTTGACCGGCTGCACTTTTTTCTTCAATACTATGGCCTTGAACAGAGCGTCTACACACGAGTAGCCCTGCTGATAGGCATGTTGGGCGATGAGGAACGAGATGCTGCCTTGGCGCAGGCACTCGGCGTTCTTGCCCACCATGTCGTAGCCCATGATCTGCACGTCGCGGCGGTTGGTGCGCAAGAGAAAGTCGCCCATGACATGGGCTTTGGAGCCCAGGGTGATGCAGTGGTGGATGTTGGGGTGTTGCTGGAAATAGCTCTCGAGCATCTGGTCGTACTCCTGACGCGAGGCAGCGAGCGGCAGGTCGAGAGTGGTGATGTTGATCGAAGGAAAATGGTCGTGCATGTAATGGCGGAAGCCCACCTCGCGGTTGTCTTGCTGTTTGCTGACCACACGTCCTTCGTTGGTGAGCTTGAAGAGCAAGATCTCTTGCTCCTTGTTGGCGATGAGCATGAGCATGCGGGCGGCGAAATAGCCACTGGAAAAGGAATCTTGTCCAAAGAAAGCCAATGGCTTGAGGTCGGGCATATAGGAGTCGAGCATGACAAAGGAGATGTTGTTCGCGTGCAGCTGATCGGTAAACTGCTGTGTGATCTCCAGGTCGGAGGGTACGATCACCACACCATCGGGATTGGCCGCCAAACATCTGTTGGCCGCTTCGCTGAAGTTCTGGTCCTCGAAGCGCTCGTAATACATGATCTCCACTTTGATATGGAAGTCGCGGTGGGCCTCCTCGGCCATCCTCACCCCCTCCTCAATCTCTTCCCAATAGGCCACCTGGTCATGCTTGGGAATAAGTATATAAAAGGTGTACGACTTGTTGTAGGCCAGTGCCGAGGCATACATGTTGGGCTGGTAGTTCATCTCCTGGAGCGCTTTCTCCACCTTCACCCTCGCTGCCGGCGACACATTGGGGCGCTCGTGCAACACCCTGTCTACCGTTCCCACCGACACGCCTGCCCTGATGGCAATGTCCTTGATTCTGATTTTGTCTGCCATTTCCTTTTGGTTTGTTTGTTTGCAAAAATAACAATAAAAGTTGAATTGTGTAAAAGCACAATAGAATAATTTACCAAAATGCGGTGATTTTTGTCTTTTTCTTTCCCGTTCTCGAAAATTATCTTTATTTTTGCCGTGCAAACCAGCAAGTAATCTAATTTACAGAAACAATTGAAATTAAAAAGTAAAGAAAATGGCTAAAATCGTAACATTAGGCGAGATTATGCTTCGTCTGTCGCCCGAGGGCAACGACCGTTTCATCCAGACCGATCATTTCCGTATCATCCCCGGTGGTGGTGAGGCCAATGTGGCCGTCAGTGTGGCCAACTATGG
Source organism: uncultured Prevotella sp. (assembly GCA_964493905.1). Classification (GTDB taxonomy): domain Bacteria; phylum Bacteroidota; class Bacteroidia; order Bacteroidales; family Bacteroidaceae; genus Prevotella. The sequence continues at coordinate 17,199 of CAZBQA010000008.1, read as the reverse complement.
CCATGAGGCTTACTTCGTGAGCAAGCTCCCTTCGCATGAGATTGGGCAAATCGCCATCAACGCCTTGCGTCGCTATGGTGTGAACACACAGTTTGTGGCCCGTGGTGGCGACCGCGTGGGGCTGTATTATGCCGAGACCGGTGCTTCGATGCGTCCGTCGAAGGTCATCTACGACCGTGCCAACAGTGCCATTGCCGAGGCCGATGCCGCTGATTTCGACTTCGATGCCATTATGGAGGGTGCCCAGTGGTTCCACTGGAGCGGCATCACGCCGGCCATCTCCGACAAGGCTGCCGAGCTCACCCGTCTGGCCTGCGAGGCTGCCAAGCGTCACGGCGTGACGGTGTCGGTGGACCTCAATTTCCGCAAGAAGCTCTGGACCTCAGAGAAGGCCATCTCGGTGATGCGCCCGCTGATGAAGTATGTCGAGGTATGTATCGGCAACGAGGAAGACGCACAGCTCTGCCTGGGCTTCAAACCCGACGCCGATGTAGAGGGCGGCAAGACCGATGCCGAGGGTTATTATGGTATCTTCAAGGGCATGATGGCTGAGTTTGGTTTCAAGTATGTGGTGAGCACGCTGCGTGAGTCGTACAGCGCCACACACAATGGCTGGAAGGCCCTGATCTACGATGGCAAGGAGTTCTACCAGAGCAAGCACTACGACATTAACCCCATCATCGACCGCGTGGGTGGTGGCGACTCGTTCTCGGGCGGTCTCATCCACGGTCTGCTGACCAAGCCCACACAGGGCGAGGCCCTCGAGTTTGCCGTGGCCGCATCGGCACTGAAGCACACCATCCCTGGCGACTTTAACCTCGTGAGCGAGGCTGAGGTGGAGAGTCTGGCCGGTGGCAACGCCAACGGACGCGTGCAGCGATAAGCCATTACAACACAACACCAATCAGATTTACCTAAAAGAAAGGAAAATAATTCCTATACGATTATGGCAAAGTTTAATAAGATACAAGTGATCGAGGCCATGCGGGCCACTGGTATGGTTCCCGTGTTCTTCAACAAAGACCTCGACGTCTGCAAGAACGTCATCAAGGCTTGCTACGAGGGTGGCGTGCGCGTGTTCGAGTTCACCAACCGTGGTGACTTCGCACACGAAATCTTCGGCGCACTGGTGAAGTGGGCCGACAAGGAGTGCCCCGAGCTCATCCTGGGTGCCGGCACCGTGATTGATGCCCCCACGGCAGCCCTGTATATCCAGTTGGGTGCCAACTTCATCGTGGGTCCCAACTTTGTGCCCGAGATTGCGCCGGTGTGCAACCGTCGACTGGTGCCCTATTCGCCCGGCTGCGGCAGCGTGACCGAGATCAGCAACGCCCAGGCCGCCGGGTGCGACGTCACCAAGGTGTTCCCTGCTGGCAACGTGGGTGGCCCGTCGTTTGTGAAGAATGTGCTCGGCCCGCTGCGCTGGTCGAACATCATGGTCACTGGTGCCGTATCGCCCGACAAGGAGAACCTCAGCGCCTGGATCAAGGCCGGTGTGCTCTGTGTGGGTATGGGCTCGCAGCTCTTCCCCAAGGAAGTGATTGCCGAAGCTAACTGGAAGGCCATCAGCGACAAGTGTGCCGAGGCTCTTGGCTATATCAAGGAGGCTCGCGCTTAACGCCTTACCGCATCTAACGGGTCACGGACCAGAGCTACAGAGCAGATCGCAGTTCTCAGGGCCCTGGTTCGTGGTCTTTTTCTTTCCCTTATTATTACTCTTCATTCATTGCGGGTGCGTAAGACCATATCTTGGGTAATGTCCATTGTTTGCATTACCATCCTTTCAGCCTGTGGAAGTCAGCACAAAGAGCAGATTGACAAGCTGAACGAGCTATCGTATGCTTACCATTACCGCGACCTCGACTCTACGATGCACTATGCCGAGCAAGCCTTTCGCATGGCCGACGGCTATGATGCCGGGGCTGCCGAGGCTCTGAACAACCTGGCCTTCGTATGCCTGGCAAGGATGCAGTACAACCAGGCGCAACGCCTGCTGCAGCAAGCCTCCGACCGTACCGACAGCCAGGTGGAGCAGCTCATCGCTGACATCCAGTTCATGCGCCTGTGCCAGCGTCGCTCGCACAACAAGGAGTTCTATGTCTATCGTGAGCGTGCCGCCCTGCGCCTGCGCCGTATCGACAACGAACCCGACCACCTCACGCCCCACCAACGTCGCCGGCTCATCTATGCCCGCTCTGAGTTTCAGGTGGTGGCCGCCACCTATTTCTATTATGTAGGTCTGACAGAGAATGCCATCAGGGCCCTGGACAAGATCGACCCTGAGGGCGATATTCAGGAAGACACAGCCCAGATGTTGTGCTATTGGTATAACATCGGAGCGGGCGGCATAATCACACAAGGCACGCCGGCCGAGATTGCCAAGACAGAGTTCGACTATCTCTTGCGCTGCCACCTTGTGGTTCAGGAAAAGCGTTACCCGTTCTGGGTGGCTCAGTCGATGCAGGCCATGAGCGAACACCTGCAACGCGTGCCTCAGCGTACCATGCTCCTGGAGGAGTATGGTCCCGATATGCGTTACATCAACACCGACAAGATGCCCGACTCGCTCTTGGCCGGCAACCTGGCCCAACGGGCACTGGATATCTTCAAGCAATATGGCGACGTGTACCAGATTGCAGGAGCCAACCGCACCCTGGCCGAATGTTACTGGCACATCAACGACTATCGCTCGGCCCTCATCTGCCTGCAGCGTGCGCTGGGACAGAACACGGCCATCGAGCAGGCGCCCGACCTGGTGGCCTCGATACGCGAGCAACTGAGCTTGGTCTATTCGGCCGTCGACGACAAGGTGAACAGCGACCGCAACCGCAACCTCTACCTCGACCTGCAGGAGCAGACACGACAAGACCGGCAGCTGGAGGCGCGTGCCAGTCAGCTCGACCAGTCGGCACGGCAGCTGAACATTATGCTCGCCGCCGTCATCGTCATGATTGTCGTGGTAGTGCTGTTGCTCTATGTGTTCGACAGGATGCGACGACGCAACGACGAGCGCTTTGCCCTCGACACCCTGCTCGAGCCCCTGCAGGCCTGGCAGAAGCGCAACGAACAGCACAATGCCGAGGTGCAAGAGCGCTATGAGGAGATACAAGAGCAGATGGCCATTGTCCGACTACACTTGCTCAAGAACAAACGCCGCAACCTCGAGCAGCGCGCCAAGGTGCAGCTGGTGAACAGCATCATGCCCTTCATCGACCGTATGGTCAACGAGGTCAACCGCCTGCAGGCCGGCACCGAGGCGCAGGATGTGAGGCAGCAACGCTACCAGTATATTGCCGAGCTCACCGACAGCATCAACTATTACAACAACGTGCTCACCCAGTGGATACAGATGCGGCAGGGCGAGGTGAGCCTCAAGATCGAGAGCTTCGCCTTGCAGCCACTCTTCGACATCGTGGCCCGCGGCCGCATGAGCTTCAAGCTCAAGGGCGTCGACCTGCGGGTCGAGCCCACGACGAGTGTGGTCAAGGCCGACAGGATCCTCACGCTCTTCATGATCAATACCATTGCCGATAATGCACGTAAGTTCACACCCGAGGGCGGCACGGTGACGGTGAGCGTCACCGAGGAGCCTGCCTATGTGGAGATTGGCGTGCAAGACACCGGCCAGGGCATGGACGAGGAACAGCTCGCGCATATCTTCGACCGCACCTACACCGGCGGGCACGGCTTCGGACTGAAGAACTGCAATGGCATCATCGAGAAGTACAAGAAGATCAGCCATATCTTCAGCGTCTGTGCCATTAAGGCCGACAGTAGGGTGGGGCAAGGCACGCGGGTGTTCTTCAGGCTGCCCAAGGGTGTGGTCAGGATGCTGGTGGCATTGTCGATGCTCAGTGGCTTTGCCGTTGGTGCCGAGGCCAACGGGCGCCAGCCGAAAGACACGCCGCAGGACAAGGCTGCGATGTTTGCCGACAGCGCCTACTTCTCAAACATCAACGGCACCTACAAGCGCACGCTGGCCTATGCCGACAGCTGCCACAAATACCTGGCCAAGACCGATACCGCCACGCTGCTCGACATCTGCAACGAGACAGCCGTAGCCGCCTTGGCCCTGCACCGCTGGGACCTCTACCACAAGAACAACACCATCTATACCAAGCTCTTCCGCGAATCGAGTGCCGACAGCACGCTGCCCGAGTATGTGCGATCGATGCAGGTCAGCGAGAACAACAAGAATGTGGCTGTGAGTCTGCTCGTGCTGTTGCTCATCTTCATCTTCCCGGCCTACTACTTCATGTACTACCGCCACCGGCTCAACTACCGTTTCTGCATAGACCGCATCAACGCCATGAACCGGCTGCTGCTCATGGACACCTCTGATGCCGAGAAGCTCAAGGGCATCGACGAGCTGGGCGACTTCAGGCAGTTCAACCTCTCGGGCGACCAACAGGAGAACCTCAGCGTGATCGTGCGACAGATACGCAACGCCCTGCAGCAGTCGATCGACAGCACGGCCTACCAAGAGGCCAACATCGAGATGGCGGGCGACGACCTGCGGCGCCTGCAGATGGACAACGACCGCCTGCATGTGTCGAACAGCGTGCTCGACAACTGCCTCTCCACGCTCAAGCACGAGACCATGTACTACCCCTCGCGCATCAGACAACTCATCGACGGCACCGACGAGAACCTGGAGGGCATCGGCGAGCTCACGGGCTACTACCAGGAACTCTATCGTATCCTCTCACGACAGACCATGAACCAGGTGCTGCCCATCCGCCTTGACGAGGCCATGAACGAGTATCTGATTGAGATCCTGCGCAAGATCAACAAGGGCGAGGAACCCGAGCGACAGCTGTCGGCCCCCGATGGGGCTTATGTCAGGGTGAGTCTGCTCATGACACATTGCACGTTCGACGAGCAGCAGTGCCGTGAGCTGTTCACACCGCACACCGTAGACCTCAACTTCCTGCTCTGCCGACAGATCGTCAGAGAGATGGGCGAGGCCACCAACCTCAGGGCCTGTGGCATCATGGCCGAGCTCACGCCCGACAACGTACCCCGGGTGACCATCACCATGCCTGAGCGTTGCATCCCAAGAAAACATTAAAGCAAAGAGATATGAGAGATTTTAATATTATCATTGTCGAAGACGTGGCACTCGAACTCAAAGGCACCGAGGGCATCATCCGTAACGATATTCCCGAGGCTCACATCCTGGGAACGGCCGACAGCGAGGTGGCCTACTGGAAACTGATGAAGCAACAGTTGCCCGACCTCGTGCTGCTCGACCTCGGCCTGGGTGGGTCGACCACCGTGGGCGTGGAGATCTGTCGACACACCAAGGAGACGCATCCTGCGGTGAAGGTGCTCATCTTCACCGGCGAGATCCTCAACGAGAAGCTATGGGTCGACGTGCTCGACGCCGGCTGCGACGGCATCATCCTCAAGAGCGGCGAACTGCTCACCCGCGGCGACGTGGCCAGCGTCATGGACGGCAAGCGGCTGGTGTTCAACCAGCCCATCCTGCAGAAGGTGGTGGAGCGGTTCAAGAAGAGCGTCAACAACGAACTCATGCGACAGGAGGCGGTCATCGACTACGAGATCGACGAATACGACGAGCGCTTCCTGCGTCACCTGGCCTTGGGCTACACCAAGGAGCAGATCACCAACCTGCGCGGCATGCCCTTCGGCGTGAAGAGCCTGGAGAAACGGCAGAACGAACTGGTGCAGAAGCTCTTTCCCGACGGCAATGCGGGCATGGGCGTGAACGCCACCCGACTGGTGGTGCGTGCCATGGAACTGCGCATCCTCGACATCGACAACCTGCGGCCTGACGACGATTGAACCGTGTGAGGCCTGTGGGGCTTTGTCATTTGCAATAACTCGTTGTCAATGTGAAGACTAACAACAATACGATGAACGAAAACACCGATAACCTCGCGCGCTGGGAACGTCTTTGGAGAAGATGGATATACCGGTTGGCATTGGCTTTTGCCCTTGCCCAACTGGTCCTTATCCTGGCCTCTTGGCTCGTGGCGGCTGCCATGCCCGACATGGCGGTGCGGTCGCTCCTTAGCTCGGCCGGCATACGCTGGTTTTTCAGCAACTTTGCCGACAAGGTGGCCACCCCGTGGCTTACGTGGCTCATCGTGATGGCCATTGCCTTGGGCAGCATCGAGTATAGTGGGTTGTGGCAGGCCGTCGTCACCATTGTCAGAGGCCATCGTCATGACCTCACCTCACAGCAGCGCTTTGCCCTGCGCCTGAGCATGGCCTTGCTGGTGGTCGAGGTAATGGTGATGGTGTTGCTCACCGCACTGCCGCACGCCGTGCTGTTGAGTGTTACGGGTGAGCTCTTCCCCAGCAGTTTCTCGGCCAGTCTGGTGCCCGTGGCAGCCTTCATGGGCACTACGGTGGCGGTGTCTTATGGCATGCTGAGTGCCAACTTGCATGGCGTGTACGACATCGGGCAATGTATGTGTTCGGGCAGCCGCTGGCTCATGCCCCTGCTGCTGCTCTATGTTCTCTTTGCCGAGTTCTATGGCTCAGCCCTCTATGTCTTAGGGTAGGATTGTTGGTGGGTAGGTTAGTTGGTGAGCTGGTTTGCTCGTTTGTCGGTGGGGTATGCCTTGCTATGTTGTCCTGTTCTTCAAGCCACCCGGGCTTCAGCCAAGCCCATCCCATGTCTCTCATGCTACGGTGACGGTGCTGACGCACACGCTGTGCATGCTTCCCAAGATGTGTTTCGGCTCGAACCAGAAGCTGTTTCCACTCGAAGCAGAAGTTGTTTCCACTCGAAGCAGAAGTTGTTTCTACTCGAAGTATGACAGCCTCATGGCAGTCCCTGCGTGGCATCTCTGCGTTCTGGAGGCAGAAGAACCACTGTATGGCTTCTTGAAAGCAGACGAATCATGTGCCATGGATGCCCATCATCTGAATCTATACCAGCCGGGCGGCTCGCCCATACTCCAATCTGGTTAAAACCACTGGCATGTTGTCTGAGCCGTATCAGGGCTGTTTACATCATACCTATACAAGACATCCCAGGAATGGTCCTGGGATGTCGTTTCTTCTCGCTAATATTTCACTGGCGTGTTTGCGGATATCCAGGCACTTGGCGCAGATATTCTGAATACTGTGGATGGACTGCCGTCAGGGTTGGGCAAAGGTGGCAAACCTCACGTTGTCGAGCTTGATGTCGCAGTCGGCACCGATTTCCTTATCCTTTTTGGTATAAAACAAGGTACTGTTTTTTATCTCGATGCCATAGATCATACCTTTGGCACCGCTGGCTTTGATGCCAGTCTCGGCCCCTTGGCAGATCACATCTGAGATGTGGATGTCGGTAAACTCGGGCGAGAAGTCGGCCTTAGCAGGCGATGCGCCCTGTTGCTGGGTGGAGCCGGCGCGTTTGTCGGCATAGTCGCATTCGAAGACGATGGCCTCGTCTTTGATGTCGGTCATGTAGATGTTTGAGATATAGATATCCTTGGTCACGCCACCGCGGCCCACGGCACTCTTGAACCTCAGTCCGGTGTCGGTACCCGAGAAGGTGTTGTTGTGGACGTAGAGATTGGTCATTCCCCCGCTGAACTCCGAGCCGATGACAAATCCACCGTGGGCGTGATACACCGTGTTGTCTTGTATGTTGATGTTCTCACACGGTCCTGCGGCGCGTCCGTTCTCACCGATACCGCCTTTCATGCAGATGCCGTCGTCACCGGCATTGATGACATTGTTGACGATGAGCACATCCTTACAGTTGCCGATGTCGATGGCATCGCCGTTCTGTGCGTTCCATGGGCAGGCCACCGTGATGCCGTCGATGATGACATTCTTGCAACGCTGGGGCACGAGGTGGAAGTTGGGCGAGTTGCGCAGCGTCACGCCCTGCACCAGCACGTTCTCGCAGTCGGTGAAGCGCACCAAGTGGGCACGCATGCGCTCCTGCTTCCGGGCTGTCTCGCCCACATTGGGATAGTGCTTGAGGTTGAAAGGATACCACAGGTCGCCCTTCTCACTGACGGTGCCCCCCATCGAGAGGTACTGGTTCCACTCCGCGTCGCTCATCTTGCTCCGCTTCACGGGCCGCCAGTATTCGCCGTTGCCATCAATGATGCCCTGTCCGGTGATCGAGACGTTCTTACGCTTCGAGGCAGTGATGGCGGGTGAGGCCTTGGCCTCCAGCTTGCCGTCGGTGGTCTTGATGAGGTCGCGCTTATCGGGCGACATCACGATGAGGGCGTTGCGTTCGAGGTGCAGGTCAATATTGTCTTTCAGTGAGATAAGGCCTGTGAGCCAGATGCCCGCAGGCACGATGAGGTGGCCGCCGCCCTGCTTGTCGAGGGCCGAGATGGCCTTGCGGAAGGCCTCGGTGTTCATGGCCAGACCGTCGCCCACTGCACCGAAATCTTTCAGGTTGACCTTGTTGGCTGGGATGACGGGTGCCTGCACCATGGGCATGGCCTTGGGCAGGCCTTGGTAAAACGTGGAGTAGTCGGATTGTGCAAAGGTCGGCAGCAGCATCAGCCAAGCCAATCCGGTAAGTAAGGGTTTCTTCATCATTGTAGGTTTGTTTTTAAATTTGTTTTAAGGAAAAAGCCCGGCCTCACGAATGAGAACCGGGCCGAATGAAAGGAGGAAGTGGTACCTCTTGGAGTTGAACCAAGGACACATGGATTTTCAGTCCATTGCTCTACCACCTGAGCTAAGGTACCTCTTTGGTTTTGCGGTTGCAAAGGTAGTGCATTAAACCGAAAGCAACGAAGGAATGTTGGGAAAATAGTTTGCAATTATATTTTATTAACAAAACCGTTCGCCATTTGCCACGATTCTATTCTGGGCATTGATAAAAAGGATTGATAGAATGCAGGGACCTCGTTTTCACTTTCCTTGAAGGTCGAGAATACCATCATACCATAATGTAAGCGAACAGCGAAAACCTCAAGAATGAAGCTACGCATACGTGCAGGATAAGAAGAGGGGCTGACCGCTCCCAATGGAATGGTCAGCCCTTATCTCAGTTCTGCGTGATGGAACGGATCCAGTTGAAGAGCTCGTCGAGCGAATAGTCGCCGCTGTGTGGGCGGTTCCAGGCCAGGAGATAGTTGACATCCTTGCCGCTGTTTTTCAACTTCATGGCCAGGTTGAGTGGCACGGGGAACGACGTGTCACGGTCGATGGCGCCGTGACGGATATACCAGTGTTGTGCCACGGTGACATCCTGACGGCCAATCTGCGGCATCGGGTTCATGAGCTGCACCAGTGTCTGGATCTCCGGCACCAGCGTTCCTCCATTCTTCGAGGCACTGTAGGCAGTGAAGTTCTCGCTTGTACCCTTCTCATTGCCAAACTCCTCGTTCTCGCCACTGGCCTTGTTGCCGGCCACCCCCTTGCTGTCGAAGGCTGGAGCTGTCTTCAAGGCCGTCTGGGTGGTGATATAGTTGAGATACTTGGTCATGTCGAGGTCGGTGATATACTCCCCCGCGCGCTTCTTGCGGTTGCTCATCATCCTCATCACGTCAGCCGGAATGTCGTTGCGGGGGGTCATGCCCGTGGCACCACCGTTGACGGGTGGTGCGCCACCGGCCTCCTCAGAGAACGTGAAGCCCAAGCTGTCGGGAATCTCGGCACCGGCATCTTTGGCAATTTGGGCAGCACGGATGATCTCTTGCTTGATAAACTGGAGATAGTTGTCGGCGGTGAGCAGCGTGCCGTCGTCAGTCGTGAGCTGTAGGCTCTGGAGATAGGCCGGAAACTGTGCGGCCAGTTCATCGGTGACCTGGCGGTGTGCGGCATCCTGGTTCTGTCGACTGTCAGTATGCTGATAAAGCCACTCGTAGGCCATGTCGGCGTGGTCGAGGTCGGTGATGGGACAAAAGCAAACCGACGCAAATACGTCGTCGCGCTCGTCGGCAGCCCCCATGGCCTTGAGATAAGTGTTGTAGGCCGGGTTGTTGCCCGTGGCACCCATCAATGCCGACATGGCCCCACCGGCCGAAGTGCCGTCGGTGATGATTCGCTCAGCATCGCCCGGTATCTCCTTGTCAAAGTGCCGCAGATAACGGATGGCCGCCTTCAGGTCGAGGATGGCCTTTGGTGCCCTGCCGGTGTAGACCGTCTTCTTGCCTTTGGTCACCACGGAGTTGCGGCCCCGAGTACCGGGGATGACGAGCACATAGCCTTCGGCCAGGGCACGACCGGAGGCATCGCCCGCCTGTGGCCCTGTGGCTTGTGAAGCCATGTAGCCGCCCACATAGGTGCGCAGGAAGATGGGTGTCTGCTGTGTGGCCCCCTTGGGCACATAGATGTTCAGATACTGATAGGTGGAGTCTTCAATATTGGTGACAAAGTAGAGCTTCTCATAGGCGGTATATTCCACCTTGGTTCCACTGGGCATCGTGAGCAACTGTGTGGTTCCTTTACTTGCATCAAAGCCCAAGGGCTTGGGTGCCTTATTCTTTGCCGCAACTGTCAGGGTGAGTGCCGTGGCAATGACTATGATTATTCCTTTCTTCATATTTGATAAAATACTTTTGGATTATTGTTCTAGTAATACAACTCAAAGAAAAACCCATGCCGCATGCTTTCCACCATTCATAATATCTCCAGCGCGATGGCGGCACAGGCTTCGGCGTCGGCCAGGGCATGATGATGGTGCTCCAAGTTAAAACCGCAACGCCTGGCAATGATGTCGAGATTGTGATGACCGCCCGGCCATACGCGGCGCGACTGCACCAGCGTGCAATAGAAAGGGTAGTCGGGATAGTCCATCTGGTAGCAGCGGAAGACTGCCTTGAGGCAAGTCTCATCGAAGGCTTTGTTGTGGGCCACCAGGGGCAGGCCCTTGATTCTGGGTTCAATCTGTGCCCATACCTCGGGAAATAGAGGAGCATCCTGGGTGTCTTTGGCTGTAAGGCCGTGGACCTGACTGCACCAGTAGGTGTAATATTCCGGCTCAGGCTTGATGAGCGAATAAAACTGGTCTACCTTGATTCCGTCACGGTAGACGACAACGCCGACTGAGCAAACCGAAGTGCGCTCGTTGTTGGCAGTCTCAAAGTCGATGGCTGCGAAGTCTCTCATTGGTCAATCGTTATTCTTATCGTTGTTGCTAAGATGGTTCTGTTCATTCACATGTTCAGATCACGGACTTTCTTCAAGGGCAAGTCGCCCGTGACCGAAGCAGCGTTGCGGGCAAGACGGCCGAGCGAGTCGGCAATTCTCGCGCCAGCACTAATCTGCTGATGGGTTCAAGAACTCTTTTACATATTCCTGGACGGCTTCCTTCAGTCCCTCGGCCTCGACAATCTCCACGTCTTTGGCGTTGCTGATGTAGAAAAACATCAATGGATTGAGGTCGTAGGTGAACGTCTCCAGAGACCAAGTGTCGCTGTCGTATTGCTTGATGTAGGAAGATATGCCGGGATAGCTTTCCTCGATGGCATTCTTGGCCGAGAGTTTCAGATGAAGCTTGATATTCGTCTTGGTCTCACCAGACATGTGGAAGGGGTCCATATTTATTCGTTTGTGTCTGTCTTTGAATTTCCAAGCATCATCTATGATGTCTATTTTATCGGCGCGAGAGATCCTGAACAATTTCACCATGTCCGACTCAGGTTCATAGCAATGTATATATTCATTGTCTTGAATATAGAATGCCTCGACGAGACGGTTTCTGATGGTGCCACTGTTGGACGACCTGTAGCCGATGAGTCGCACTCTCTTCTCTCTTTGTATGGCATCCTGCACGATAATAATTTTATCATCTGTCTTCCGGATGTTTTTCAGACGGCGTCTACGGATGTCTTCTATGGTCTCTTGGTCGGTCACGGGGGCAGAGGCGTTGTTCTTTCTGAGATAGGTAGTCTTATCTTTGAGAAAGACCATGTCATAGGGGTAGGGCTCAATGATGATGCTTACCACTAGAAGTTCGGGGATGGGTTTCAGTGTGACATATTTCCAGAATCTCTCACCAAACCACTCTTCGCCCATCTTGCTGATGTGCAGCATATAGGCATCTAGCGTTGCAGCTTTGTTATACCGGCTGGAGAGTGTCTGAAGGTCATTTTTGAGGCCAACGGGAATGCCCCTGTCGTTGACGCCCAAGTACAAAACGCCACCGCGGTTGTTCATCATGGCACAGATGCCACGAAAGATGTTGTAGGGCTGACGCTGTTCATTAGCGTTGGCCGGAGCCTCAAAAAACGAAGTCTTAAACTCCTTCATGTCATCTTCTTCGCCGAAGATCCCCTCAAACTCATTGGAGAGTTCCAACGTAGAGTCGCCATCGGTGACTACCGAGAGCAGATTGAGTATTTGCTTCTTGATGCCTTTGAGGGTCTTGACTTCCAGCAGACCGTATAAGCGGTTGTAGGACAATACCAACGATGCCGTGTTGCTCTGGACCTCGTTCTCACGATCGATATAGGGGTTGAGCACAGCTGTTGTGGCATCGTAGTTTTTGGCAAAGCACGATAAAATCTTCAGGATGTCGGCACCATTCATCACGGTCTCTTCGTCCTTCAGGTCCTCAGGCACGGTGATGGGTGCAACCAGCTCTCCTTCGTCGCTGTCGGCCTTGGCAAACACGACAAGGGTCTTGATGTATTTGGCGATGTAATGACAATAGTCGCCTTCTTTGTCGTTTTTGAGGAGAGTACACATCAGGCGCATGACACTGAGAATGCGGTACCTCACCAAGGGATTCACCTCCCGGCTCTGCAGAATGTTCAGCGTCTTGCAGTATTCTTTGATAAACTCAGTGGATATGGGCTCAAAGCTGTCGTTACGCTCAGACAGTTTGACCTCACTGTGTTCTTGGATAAAGCTTCTGAGCATGGCTGGGCAGACCTCGTCGCGTGAGATGTCGCGTTTTTCCACCTCAAAGTCGCATATATGTCCATAGACACATCCGCGAAACTGGCCAGTGCCTACGTGTGATATTTCAACCCCCGCGTATCCATCTGTTTCCTGCAGCTTCTCATTGTCTTCTTCTGTGATATCGACATACACCATGAATCCTTGGTCAGTCCAAAACTCGCGCAGTTTGAGCCATGAGCCGGCAACCATGTGATTATGGGTGTCAAAAGTGTCTTCAGGCCTGGCATTGTCGTAGATATAGTCGACGAAGAGGTTGGTGATACTGAACGAATTGTTTGAGGTATTGACGTTGGCGTTGAACCTCTCACCCACTTTTAGAACTTTTGCCCAAACCTCGACGGGGTATATTTTGGAAAATATCTTAAGGTTTTGTTCAAAGACCAACTGACCACTTATGATGTTGTATTCGGGGTCTATGGTCCTAAGCATGATTCTCTTTGCACTCACCTCCGTCACCTCTACAGGCACATATTCTCCATCTGAATAGTCGCGAAGCCTCTTTTTCTGGTTTTCTTTTTTCCCATTCTTCATCAAGTGAAGGATGTCGTCCACAAACGTTTCAATGGCTTGTATGTCATCCTTTTTCGACTCTTTGATCTGCAAGGGTTGATCAGTGCTTACTGCTATTCCATAGTCGGGTAGTAGCTGGGTCACCGAAGTTGTCTTTCTAAAATACGACATGTCGAACTGCTGCTTGGTATAATTGGCAAGCAAGATTTTCCCGTCCTTTGTCATCATCAGCCCCCTGCCGTCATACCACCCTTGTGATGCCGGGCCTAAGGCCATACTCAGGGTCTTGACGGCAAATAGGTCTGGGAAGAAATGAGTCAGGTCGTCCCACGAAAAGGTGAAAGTGCATGGCATATCATAGACGGCCAGTCGCATAGCCTTGTCGAGTAGGCTAGCCACACCGTAAATGGCTAAGTTGTTGTTGTTCAATCCTGGAACCTTGTTCTTCAAGGCGATATGAACCAAGTTGTTGATCATGGTCAACATCACGAGTTTGCGCTCTTGCTTACCGGCATCGTTTACGGCAAGCAACCAAGCCCCGCAGAGCCTCGCGTTGAATTTCAGCACTTCCGGGTCTTTGTTTTGCCTGTACAGAGGTGTGTCCATCCTCTCTTGTACAAGAATAGACACACGTTGCTTCAAGAGATGCACCGATTCTATGTACAACATGTCAGTTGCTTTCCCTGAACTCAAGTAGCTCAAGAACCCTTCAAAGTACTCATCGATGTGTGTCGGCTTCGGTTTAAGCCATATCTGATTATTCTCCATATATACTTTTTATGCCAATAACTAATGCCTTGTCTCGGCATATACTATGATGCCAATAACTACTGCCTTGTCTCGGCACAATCATTACTACTTCATGAAATAAAGGCAAAAATAATATATTTTGAACAGAAATTGGCCAATGGCATAGAGATTTCTTGAGTGACGATAAGAAATCTTAGATTTTCTTGTACAGTCTTTGCATTTTCTTGCTTCAAGGGTGTCATCATGAGGAAGTCTTCAGGAGGGAAAACTGATTAGGGAGAAGGGTTGCGAGCCACGTCTATGGGGCATTCATGCCCAACAGACAATGCGTTTTGCATCATTATGTGGGGGAGGTGTGGCACAAAAGCCTTTATACATTTTCATAATTTTTAGGTATTGCGTTAAAGATGATTTATTCATAATTTTGCATCCAGAATCAACTCAATAGCAATACACGATGAATCGTAAGACCAACATCCTTATCCTGACATTCCTGGCATCACTGTTTGCCTGGCAGAGCGTGAAGGCGCAGACCATCCCGACAGACGACTCGCTTGCCGTTTTGGTGAATCCCGCACTCGAAAACATATTGACCCGCCGCAGCGTGCGTGAGTTCCAACCGCGCCCCGTGGAGGCGGCCAAGGTGAACCTGATGCTGAGGGCCGCGATGGCAGCCCCAACCTTGCGCGATATGCAGCCCTGGCACTTTGTGGTGCTCAACCGGCGGAAAGATATCGAGGCCTACGCCGGCAACAATCATCACAGCGAGATGATACGTGGTGCGCAGGTGGTCATCGTGGTGTGTGGCGACACTGCCCGCATGGCGCAGGGACAGAGCCGCGAGGCTTGGGTGCAGGATGTGTCGGCCGCCACGGAGAACCTGCTGCTGGCCGCCCATTCGATGGGACTCGGCGCGGTGTGGACCACCGGTTATCCTGTAGAGCGCAAGGTGGGCTATATCCGTCAGCGGTTGGGGCTGCCCGGAAATCTCATTCCGTTGGCCTCGGTGCTGATAGGCTATCCCGCCGACAACGGACAGCCGAAAGACAAATGGGACCCCGCGAAGATTTCTTGGGGCATCAAGGCTGAAGGAACACTCAGGTAAAAATACACCACGATGCTGTCGCCAAGGCGCATGCCCTAAATATGCTTGCTAGACAGCGCGTATCTATTTCTCATCATCTTTTTATGAAATATTACTTATCATTGCTGGCTTGTGCGTTTGCCATGAGCCTTAGTGCCCAACGTCCTCATCGGTCGGCATCGAGGATAGACACCACGGCTTATTACAAGCTCAGCGAGGTGCAGGTGACGGCCCCCACCGGCGTGGGCCGGATCAAGCAGACGGGATACAACGCCTTGACGATAGACACCAAGTTGATGCAGAACACCACCAAGACCCTTGCCGACGCCCTGCGCATGGCCCCGGGCCTGAAGTTGCGTGAGGCCGGCGGCGTGGGTGGCGAGACCAACATCATGCTCGACGGCATGGATGCCAAGTATGTGAAGGTATTCATCGACGGCATACCGCAAGAAGGGGTGGGGAGTGCCTACCGACTGAGCAACATTCCGGCAGGCATGGCTGACCGCATCGAGGTATACAAGGGTGTGGTGCCCGTGGAGTTTGGCACCGACGCAATGGGGGGCGTCATCAACATCGTTACCCGTCGGCGGCCGTTCCGGTGGTATGCCGACGCGTCATACTCTTTTGGTTCGTTCAATACCCATCGGTCTACCGTAAGGGCCGGACAGCAGCTCAAGAACGGATGGAGCTATGACCTGAGCTTCTACCAGAACTATTCAGACAACGACTATAAGGTGAAGACATTTGTCACCCAGTTTCTCGACAACGGCTTTGAGCAGACCGACCGCAACAAGATAGAGACAGTGCGCCGATTCCACGGACAGTATCACAACGAGGCGGTGACGGGGGCCGTAGGGCTCACGGGGCGCAGTTGGGCAGACCGACTGTTGTTCAACATGACCTATTCGCATGAGTATCAGCAGATACAGAACGGTGTGAGACAGGAGATAGTCTATGGGCAGAAGCACCGCAAGGGATATGTGCTCACGCCACGGTTGTCTTACTCGAAGCGCCATTTCCTGCTTCGCGGACTGCAGATGGATGCCGACCTGTCGTACAGCCATAACATCAGCTACAACGTAGATACCGCAGCCTACAAGTACAACTGGTATGGAGAGCGCCGCCCTACGGGCAGTCCGGGCGAGCAGGGCTACCAAAACACCGAGAGCGCCACAGACATCTGGACGGCACGGATAGCGGCCAAATACCACTGGGCGCGCCGCCACCTGCTGACGCTCAACTACTCGTGGAACCATTTCAACCGCAAGAACCGCAGTTATTTGGCAAACACGAGCCGCATCACCGACTATACCATTCCCAAGAAGACTGCCAAAAACATCGTGGGACTCTCTTATCACTATACGCCCTCAAGGCTGTGGAACATCGTGGTGTTCGGCAAATATTATGGTGAGAGGGTAGAGGGGCCGGTATCGCTCAACGAGGACGGCATCGGCGGATATGTGAGCCAGCGCATGTCGTCGGACGCCCTCGGCTATGGCACGGCGCTGAGCATCTTCCCGCTGCGAGGCCTGCAAACCAAGCTGTCGTATGAGAAAGCCTACCGACTGCCCACCATCACCGAGCTGTTCGGCGACGACGACCTCGAGTCGGGTAGGGCAACGCTCAAGCCTGAGTCGAGCCACAACTATAACATCAGTCTCAGCTACGACCTCTCGCTCGGCCGTCAGGCAATCCATGCCGAGGCAACGGGCATTCTGCGCAACACCCGCAATTTCATCCGCCGCACGATAGAAAGCGTGAGCGGCACCTACTACGGAGCCTTCGAGAACCACGGACGCGTGCGCACCATGGGCTATACGCTCACGCTGCGCTACACTCCGGCACAATGGCTCACCCTCGGCGGCACCTACAACGACATCTCTGCCAAGGACCGCGAGCGCAGTCTGTCGGCCACGAGCGGTCAGAGCAGTCTGCACTATAATGTCAGGATGCCCAACATGCCCTACCGTTACGGCACGGCCGACGTGACGGTGAGATGGGTGGGGCTG
>CAZBQA010000007.1:0-85191 GCA_964493905.1 uncultured Prevotella sp. | reverse complement strand
AAAAGTGAACGGATATCCCCGTTTTTGGTGGGTGGATATCCTCCGTTTTCACCAAACAGCAGCCAGTTTGACAGTTGCTTTATACCTTTATTCTACATCAAACCACAACGTCAGCACTTGAAATTGTTTTGGCCAAATCGTTGCTTTATACCTTTATTCTACATCAAACCACAACCCGCTGGCACTCTTTATGGCTTGCGTCCTGGTTGCTTTATACCTTTATTCTACATCAAACCACAACGATATTGTTGTTAAAATGTTTTGATCATTTGTTGCTTTATACCTTTATTCTACATCAAACCACAACTTTGCGATGCGTATATGTGTAATATATTTTGTTGCTTTATACCTTTATTCTACATCAAACCACAACGGTAAATTAGCTCAAAGGACACTTGCAAATGTTGCTTTATACCTTTATTCTACATCAAACCACAACAGTAGGAAGAAAGTCACGAAGACG
Source organism: uncultured Prevotella sp. (assembly GCA_964493905.1). Lineage (GTDB taxonomy): Bacteria > Bacteroidota > Bacteroidia > Bacteroidales > Bacteroidaceae > Prevotella. The sequence continues at coordinate 84,728 of CAZBQA010000007.1, read as the reverse complement.
AAGGCAGTTGCTTTATACCTTTATTCTACATCAAACCACAACCGTTGGTGGCAATTACAGCGCGCACGGAAAGTTGCTTTATACCTTTATTCTACATCAAACCACAACAAGATTATGCATTTCGATGGTAAACTGTCGTTGCTTTATACCTTTATTCTACATCAAACCACAACAGAAACTCGCTCACCTCCCTACGACTGTCAGTTGCTTTATACCTTTATTCTACATCAAACCACAACTACTCGATGATGATTCAACGCATCTCTCCAGTTGCTTTATACCTTTATTCTACATCAAACCACAACGTGAACGCATGGCGGGAGAAAAATGCCGAAGTTGCTTTATACCTTTATTCTACATCAAACCACAACCTACCACTCTATACACATTACTTTTCATAAGTTGCTTTATACCTTTATTCTACATCAAACCACAACAGCAGCAGCAACATTAATGGGTTCGTCAGAGTTGCTTTATACCTTTATTCTACATCAAACCACAACTAGTGGACGAAAACATTATAGACGAATATAGTTGCTTTATACCTTTATTCTACATCAAACCACAACTCAGCCGCGGTACTACTGTACCGCGGTGTGTTGCTTTATACCTTTATTCTACATCAAACCACAACGTGCGAGTGGCAAAGTGACCATCGAGAAGGTTGCTTTATACCTTTATTCTACATCAAACCACAACGCTGGAGTTCCTCGGATGTAAAGGGCAGAAGTTGCTTTATACCTTTATTCTACATCAAACCACAACCGAATTACGCAAATTACGATTGAGTTGACGTTGCTTTATACCTTTATTCTACATCAAACCACAACGGCGGTGAATGGCATCGTGTTCTACTTGCGTTGCTTTATACCTTTATTCTACATCAAACCACAACGTGAACGCATGGCGGGAGAAAAATGCCGAAGTTGCTTTATACCTTTATTCTACATCAAACCACAACAACATCTACCTGCGAGGCCTCGGCACCTTCGTTGCTTTATACCTTTATTCTACATCAAACCACAACAGGTTTAAGATGCCACTCCAAAATGAACTAGTTGCTTTATACCTTTATTCTACATCAAACCACAACTCGGCTTTCATTCGCCTTTCCGCATCAATGTTGCTTTATACCTTTATTCTACATCAAACCACAACACAAACACAAAGCGGTCGCGGTCGGATTGGTTGCTTTATACCTTTATTCTACATCAAACCACAACTAATCATCAATACAGTAAACTACCCACAAGTTGCTTTATACCTTTATTCTACATCAAACCACAACCGATAACATTGTATTACAAAGGCAAATGGGTTGCTTTATACCTTTATTCTACATCAAACCACAACAATAAGGGCGGACGGATTGATACGTGCCCGGTTGCTTTATACCTTTATTCTACATCAAACCACAACTAGATGTGTGCGCTGTGTCTCGCAATGATAGTTGCTTTATACCTTTATTCTACATCAAACCACAACCCGGGACACCCGAGGCACCGCTGTTCTGCCGTTGCTTTATACCTTTATTCTACATCAAACCACAACCAGAAGCCTGTCTATAATCCTCCGCAACTAGTTGCTTTATACCTTTATTCTACATCAAACCACAACTAAAGCAATAGAACTTGAAAATCGTGCAACGTTGCTTTATACCTTTATTCTACATCAAACCACAACAAGAGGAAGACAAGAGAGACAACCGTGTCGTTGCTTTATACCTTTATTCTACATCAAACCACAACCCAAAGGAGCAGCTATGGAAGGATTAGAGTGTTGCTTTATACCTTTATTCTACATCAAACCACAACTAAAACAGCCGCAAGTATAAAGGGAGAAGGGTTGCTTTATACCTTTATTCTACATCAAACCACAACCGATAAGGGTAAAGAAACATCCGCTGTGCGTTGCTTTATACCTTTATTCTACATCAAACCACAACTCCATGTATGAAGCAATACATGCGTCAAAGTTGCTTTATACCTTTATTCTACATCAAACCACAACATATATGAACGAACTTAAAAAGTAAGAATGTTGCTTTATACCTTTATTCTACATCAAACCACAACCGTTTGGCCAACAAGGGGGACTACCTGTGGTTGCTTTATACCTTTATTCTACATCAAACCACAACAGCTAGAGGAAAAGGCAAGGGAAGACGCACGTTGCTTTATACCTTTATTCTACATCAAACCACAACGGGAGGAGGGGTGCCTCCCCAAACCCCGTGTTGCTTTATACCTTTATTCTACATCAAACCACAACCAGCACCGCTATCGGATATGGCAGCTCCTGGTTGCTTTATACCTTTATTCTACATCAAACCACAACCCCAAAAAAGAAAATGGTAATTACAAGATTGTTGCTTTATACCTTTATTCTACATCAAACCACAACGGGCAATCTGCATATAATTCTTGCCGTTGTGTTGCTTTATACCTTTATTCTACATCAAACCACAACATATAAATGTTTTGGATAGGACAATCATAGGTTGCTTTATACCTTTATTCTACATCAAACCACAACAAACCTGTTGTCGTAGGCACATTCCATTACGTTGCTTTATACCTTTATTCTACATCAAACCACAACCGTTGATGCCGCCGTCCGGATCGACGACAGTTGCTTTATACCTTTATTCTACATCAAACCACAACTCACGTTGCGCGACAAGACCACAGGAGAGGGTTGCTTTATACCTTTATTCTACATCAAACCACAACCCGCACCACCACCATTGCACATGCAGGGAGGTTGCTTTATACCTTTATTCTACATCAAACCACAACTATGACATCCTTAAGTGGCTGCACGAGCGGTTGCTTTATACCTTTATTCTACATCAAACCACAACCTAGTCGGGTCGAGCACTATACTTGCAATAGTTGCTTTATACCTTTATTCTACATCAAACCACAACCGTCAACGACTTGAAACGTCAGTGACTTAGGTTGCTTTATACCTTTATTCTACATCAAACCACAACCGAAGGATCACTGACAAGGATCCCACCTGCGGTTGCTTTATACCTTTATTCTACATCAAACCACAACCACAACATCCATGACCCTCGTATTAGTTCTGTTGCTTTATACCTTTATTCTACATCAAACCACAACCGGCGTGATGTTCTGTCTCTACGGCCACAAGTTGCTTTATACCTTTATTCTACATCAAACCACAACATATGCTTTGCTCTGTGTGTCGTGCTGTCGGTTGCTTTATACCTTTATTCTACATCAAACCACAACTGGAAACGCCTGAGCCATTGGTTGGCGCGGGTTGCTTTATACCTTTATTCTACATCAAACCACAACCATGGCGTTCATCTCGCCAAGGACACAAGAGTTGCTTTATACCTTTATTCTACATCAAACCACAACCACGAGACGCTTAATGTAGCTGATTGCTCGTTGCTTTATACCTTTATTCTACATCAAACCACAACAGCCCGCAAAGTAATGGGTGAGCCTATTCGGTTGCTTTATACCTTTATTCTACATCAAACCACAACCAGGTGTGGCCTTGCCTGTGTCGGCATCCGTTGCTTTATACCTTTATTCTACATCAAACCACAACGTAAGCACTATAAAGGTCTTGCAGTTGACCTGTTGCTTTATACCTTTATTCTACATCAAACCACAACGGAGAATGGTTTCTTTGGTATTGCTGCTGAGTTGCTTTATACCTTTATTCTACATCAAACCACAACTCCACCAGTGTAACCGTTCATAGCAGCAGGTTGCTTTATACCTTTATTCTACATCAAACCACAACTACAGTGCTTCACGTGCAACAGATTCAGCTGTTGCTTTATACCTTTATTCTACATCAAACCACAACAGCTTTCTCACGCTCTTGCTCTGCCTGCCAGTTGCTTTATACCTTTATTCTACATCAAACCACAACCTATAGTAACTAACCTATTGTTTATCAACGCTTTTAGGCTAAGTCTACTATTAAGAAGTAGTGCTGACATAGTTTCGGTCAGGGCAAATATACTAAAAAATTTCTAACTGCAAAGGCGTTCCGGGCATTTTGGCCTTAATTCCACCCCAAAAGTTAATAATATTAGAAAACTGCTTGTCTGTCACGGTGAGGATACTAACCCTTCCTTGGTTGGGCATAAAAGCCTTTACCCGCTTGATATGTACCTGAGCACTCTCCAGCGATCCGCAGTATCGGATATATATGCTGAACTGATACATCGAAAAGCCGTCTTTCTCCAGGTTTTTCCGGAAAAGAGCAGACTCCTTTTTGTCTCTTTTCGTTTCGGTGGGCAAATCAAACATGACAAACAACCACATGATGTGATAACTATTTAAACGGATTTCACTCATTGCAAAACGGGTAAGCTTAATCGGCTAGTCTGCTTGGCATAGCATTTGGCAAGCGATGCCATCGTCATGCTAAGCCCAACGCTCAACGGTCTTGTGACCTTGGCAAATGCTGTGTCACAATATAGCACTTTAAGCAGTATGCCTTTTACTTCGGTAGTGAGCTCTGTCTGCCCTTGGACCAGCAAGGTATAGACCACCTCATCTACAAAAGGCCGGTAGGGCTCTATCATGTCATCTGCTAGCGGATAGGCATTGCTGCGGTTGCGGTGAAAGATGCCCAAGGCTGGGAACAAGCCTGAGCATACCAATGCACGGGCTACTGCTGCCCGCAGCACGGTGTAGCCATAGTTGAGCAGGGTGTTAGCACCTGCAAGATTTCGGTCTCGTATGAACCCCTTCCCAAAAAGCTCTGTCCAATATATCTTTGCAGCAATGCCCTCACGATTATCTGTATCGCCACTTTTCACATTGCTATACAGTGGTTTTAGCAATTCTCCGTGCTTGCCCAACTTCTTCAGCAGCGCAGCCTGATTCCGAATCTTGGCCTCAACAATTTGTTTCCAGAGATTCTTCTTCAACACCTCACCTGCTTCGAGCTGATGGCGCAGGGTCTCACCTTGTGTGTTGTTGGCACTCAGGCTGAGCAGCATGGAATTGGGCATGCCTTTTTCGTTGCAGAACACCACAGCCACTTCATGGTCTGCCAAGGCATTGATGAGCGGTATGGTCATGGTGACCATCGGGTTGTCGATCATCACCAGTCCGATATCCTCTATGGCAACAGTTTGCGTTTCATCGGGCAACTCCTTCTTCCTCACCACCAGTTGTGCATTCTTGAGCGACAGCATTGCAGGGTGGATAAACATGAGACTCCGTTTCAGCATAACTATCTTATATCAGTTTTATTTTTCCAAGAATGTTGATATAAAAATCTATTCCATTTACCAATACCTTGATGTTGCTTGGTGATAATCTATAGACAGGCCTATACTCACCGTCGTTCTTAAACGCCGCGCTGCATACCACCAATCCCTCCATCCTTGCCTCTTGATGATGTTTAAACCTGACACGTCCGTCTTTCTCTATGCCAACGACTTCATATAGCCGGTTGACAATATCCTTTGTATCGTTTAGTTTTATTTCTGAAGGTTGGTTCTCATACATCAAGACCAGTTGGCGCTGTGACAAAATGGTTTTAAGAGGCAAACCTTTTGCTGGACTGACTTCTTCGATGATCTTTGGCGAAGTGCTATGACGATTACTTTCTTTAAAGAAAGAGGCAGCCTCAAGGTTATTGACCACAACAAACTCTCGGCACGTTTTTTTCGCATTCCCACCTTCGTATAAAGCGATGAGATAATCACCTTCGTTAGCTACATGCACATGTTGCTTGTAGCTTTTGCGCGACAGGTCTCTATTTGTCTTTATATGCAGAGGCTCGCTGACTCTTACCTTGGTTCTTACCTTCTTGATAAGGATATTTTTATCCTTATTCATATATATGGGTTCACTGATTGCTTTCGCAAAGTTTTTGTCTTTTACTGCATTCTTTATTTTTGTCTTTACCGCTTCATCGACAATATTCTCTAACTCCGCCATCGATTTGAAAGAACTGATGTCTTTTCTCTGTACATAGATTATCTGCCCATCCTTTTCTATTGCCCCATAGATGCTATCTTTATGCAATCTCAATCTTGCCACATCACCTCTGGCTATCAGTTTGCCCTTGGATGTGTGTACATATTTACAGGCTTTCTTCGACAGATTATCCTGCGCAAGGTGCAACACCAGCAGCTCCTTGTCAATATTGAGCACATCTTGAGTAAAGGTACGCCATGGCTTGGGAAACTCCGGTTTCGCGCCTTCGCCGTACTTGAACCGCTCTTCATCATGGTAATATTGGGACATCCGGTCATATTCGGCCTTGCCTATACAGGCTATTGTGATAGCGTCGATGCAATGGTGGCTATGATTGTCGCGCGACTTCTTCCCATATTCAGCTTGCAGTCCCCACATGCGTCGAAACTCTGCTGTTATGGGGCCCTTAACCGTGTACACATTGGTCTTGTTGCGGTCATGGGGGGCGTGGAACAGCGACTTGAGGTACAATCCGGCATAGCGTGAAATCAATCCGATGCCTGTCCCTTGTCTTCTGCTAAAGCCCTCAGGGACTTCTGTCATCACAAACCGCTCATACTTCCCGCGCCAATAGTCGAGTTCCAAACCGATACTATGCCGACGCTGGATGATCGTATCTTTGATTTGCTTTGGCATACCCGAGTGGGTGCGCTGACGGTCGCGGTCATGGCACAGTTTCTCGTACCTCTCTTTCCATCCTGCAATACGTTCCAGTATCTCTGCATGGTTGGCAAGCTGTGAGGGCATTTTGTCTCGTTTCACTTCCCGGTTGAACCGACTCTCGCAAAGGGTCAGATTCATCAGCGTACTGTCGCCGCCCACGCTTTGGGGAATGGTATGCTCGATGTCAAACTTCGGATTGTCACCCAGAAAATCAGCAATGCCTATCTGCTTGCCAGTGTAGAGGCAATGGCGGTCTTGCTCCTCCCAAAGCTGAAACTTCAAGACATCTGTTTCCGAGGGGTCTATTGTCTTGTGGGTCTCCTCATAATACAATTTCTTGATATCCTCTTTATATTTATTGTGTTTGTTATTCTGCGACTTCTGCCAGTCAGCAATAGCCTTCCGCTTGTTGGCATCGTTCAGTTCACGTGCATACTCCACATGCACTTCCGTTTGCTGGTCAATCGTACCCTCGCGCAACAGCTGGTTCAGCACCTTCCGCAATACATGCAACGACCGCATGGCCATCGGATTGCGGATGGCATTGGTCTTGGGCGAGCCCAACTGATACACACCGTGTTCGTTTTTCTTTGCATCAGGATAGGTCTCTATCATGGATGGATGATACAGCTTGTCTGCTGCACCGGGAGCCAAGTCAAAATTGTTTCGCAGCATATCCTTCACCAGGCCTTCTATGGTATCTGCTGCCACCCGGTGTCTCGGGTCGTGGTTGAGCACCACACTTCCCACATCGTTCATGATAAACTGGCGGTGCTGGTCGTTCTCCCAAATTTCCTTGCCCACGATGGTCGGGATATTGGCAAAGAACACTGCATGCGTATAACTCATTCCACTGCGCAGGAATGGCAATATCTTACGGATGGCATGCAGGCTGAGCGATGCAAAGCCGTGGGTTAGCTTTATCTCCGAAAACTTTGTTGCCAAGTTCTCGTCCAACTGTAGTCGGTCTTCGGCAAAGGCTTTCAGTTTGGCTGGCGACGAGAATGAGTAAAGCACATTCCAGACATCGTTCACCATGTCATCTTCGGTCTTCAGCCCCTGCTTTGTCGTGTTCAGCCTATAGGTCTCGGCAATCGTCCGCCGCCAGTCTTCTCCGAAAATGCCTCTCAGTTGTGCTGTTGTAGGGCATCCGGGCACACCCTGCGACATGCGGTAATTGAATCGATAGGGCTTCTCAGCCTTATCGTTTTTCCAGCCGTAGTTGTTCCTTCCGGCCAAGGCCTTGGCTATGTCCTCGAAATCAAAATTGGGTTTCGACTTCCTGTAAAACAAAGGCTCTATCTTCTCTCGCTCCTCAGGGTTAAGCGGTCTCAGCTCCAAGTCGTGGGGCGACTGTATCTGGATGTTGTTCACAAAACACAGCCTGTTGTATTCTTCAAAATCGGGATGCGAATCAGCGCACCTGGGCTTGCCCGGTTCGAAGGTACACTTGCCCACGCCATGCCTTTGCGACTTCAGCGGACGCTGGAAGTAAAGGGCGCGGCGCAGCTCTTCAACCAGCTCCTTGTCCAGTTCCTGCTGCTTGCAAATGGCATCAAACTCCTTGCAATAGTGTTCTTCCCTGTCGATGTATCTTGTCCGTATTCTGACCTGGTTGCCCTTCTCGCTGTAAAGCTGATAGAAATAATCACCGAGAAACTCACAGCCAACATTCTGCATCTCCTCACTCAACTGCGAAATGCCAGAGTAAACCACACCGTCAACATTGTCCGAGTCGGTGCTGAGCCTGTTGCTCAAGAAGCCACGTCGCTGAGCCAGATGATATAGGGCCCTTCCCAAGGTATACCTGTCGTCGATGGCTGTCATGTCGAGTCGGGTATGCAAACAGCGGTGACGGGCATAGTACGGGTTCTTGTTCACTTTGTCGTCTGTCCGCTGCCACAACATCAATTCGTCGTTTTTGGGATACACTTTCTTCAGATGCCACAATTGCAAAGCCTCCTCCGACACATACGGACAAAGATTATGAGCCACCAGCACTTTCAACATTTCTATCTTGCGCAGGCGGCGACGAAAATATTGCTTTCTCAAAGACCGATGACTGGTACGTTCTGCCGCTCGTGACGACTCTGCACCTTTCTCATTCTGCACACCCTCTTTGAAGATTACATCTCCATAGCGTACCAGTTGGCAAGTGGCTGTCAGGTCGTCACGCTTAATGACAGCCCAGCCCAGACTATTCGTCCCTGTGTCTATCCCCAAGATTGTTTTTTCCATGATTATTGATTTTTTGTAATAAGTTGGATAAAAGTATGAAAAATGTTTGGACTTTCCAAGTATTTATGATAATTTTGTTGCGTAAGATATTCTACATCTTATCACAATAAGGCTATATGCCGAAGGACTTAGATCCTAGAGCCCCTCTTCGGAGGGGCTTATTTGTTCAGGCAAGGCAACACAAAAGCTGCTGGGTGACCGTATTGAGATGCAGTAAGCATGCCACAGGTATACTCAGCAGGAAGAAGGGTGGGGATGATGGGTTTTCCTATCGTTTTTTTATGGATGCAAACCACCGCGCGAGCAAAAATCTGCGTCATCCGCGTCATTTGCAAGCAAGAACCACCGCGAACTCCTCTCCCTCCCAGACGCACTTCTGGAGGTGAGGCTTCGCACGCGAAGGGTGTTTCAACAACGGATGCAACGGATATCACCCAACCATTCGGCACATTTTAATAAAACGGATGCATCGCGTCGCGATGAACAGACGACACGGAACCTGCTGCCGCTACCACCTACGCATTTACCTTCTTGCGCTTTCAACCACCCCTTGCAAGTTGAAAGCCCCTGCCGTCGCACCAGCCCATAAACGCCATAAACGCAATTGGCTCGCGCGGTGAGAAGGTAATCCTCCGCTCGCCTTCGGCGAATCTCAGAATATCATCAGAATATATTTTTGTGGGTGGGTGCTCATCGCAGACTATCTCTCTTTAGCCCCGCCAGCGGGGCTGATACGAGAATATCAAGCATTGGGCGGTCTCTTTCACCTCGTGCTCTATCCATCCTGCCTGCTGGTGAGATATTCTGAGATAGGACTCGCTGGCGAGTCCCTTTACTATATGCTGCGATAAGCAAGCATGGTCAATGGATATTCTAATATATTCTGCGATTCGCCGAAGGCGAGCGGAGTACCGCCTTGCCTTTGCATAAGGTTGTTGTCGGTTGTTCAACCCTACCTTTTCCTGCTGCGCCACAATAGCTCTTGCATCGCCATTCCTGCCTTGCGGTGGCACCATGCCTGACGGGCCGTCCGCTGCTTCGGGTCGAAGCAGGCCGTGATTCGACTTGAAGCACGTTGTGGTTCGAGTAGAAACAGACGCTGCTTCGACTCGAACCATGCGTCGACAACAACCTTCAAGCGGTGCGGAAGCGGCTTGGGGAGCCGGTTGAAACGGTGGGGAGGCAAGAGCAGACACCCCTGCTCGCGTCTCTCTGGCATCCTTGTCTGCTCTGTCATTGCACTTTCGGTGCCTGCACGTGCGTCAAAAAGCGCATGAGCCGAGGGCGCACAGGGCGGCACCTCGGCTCATGGGAAGGATAGTGTGGGGGAGGGGTTACTTCACGTTGACCACCACAATCGACTTGGCGGGGAGGCTGAGCTTCAGGATGTTCTTCTTGAGCTTGGCACCCTTGAAGTCGACGGGCTTCACCACGTCGGTGTGCTCGAAGTCGTTGTAGTCGGTGATCTTCTTGCTGGTCAGCATGCGGCCGGTCACCGTCTTGGCGTTGGCACCGTCGAGGTTCAGCTCTACCTCTTGGGCCTTGTCGAGGCTGGTGTTGGCCAGCGACACCACGATAGAGCCGTCGGCCTTCTTGGCGGCCGAGATCGACACGGCGGGTATCTTGCCCGGTGTCATCTTATACATGTGTCCGCCCTCCACGTTGATGGAGTCGACCTTCACGTCCATGGGCAGGTAGGTGGCCTCCTGGAAGTCCTTGTACATCTGGAAGACGTAGTAGGTGGGTGTGAGCACCATGTGTCCCGTGCCCTTGGTGTCGGTGAGGATCATGCTCTGCAGCACGTTCACCACCTGCGCGATGTTGGCCATCTTGATGCGGTCGGTGTGGCGCTGGAAGACGTTGAGCGAGAGGGCTGCCACCATGGCGTCGCGCATGGTATTCTGCTGGTAGAGGTGTCCGCGTATGGTGCCGGGCTCCTCGTCCCACCAGGTGCCCCACTCATCGACCAGCAGTCCGATGTTCTTCTTCGGGTCTTTCTGGTCCATGATGTCGCAGTGCTTCTTGATGACATCCTCGAGCTGCAGGCACTTGCCCACGGTCCAGTAGTATTCCTGGTTGTCGAAGTTGGTGGCCGAGCCCTTCGGTCCGCCCCATCCCTTGACGGTGTAGTAGTGGAGCGACAGTCCGTCCATGCGTCCGCCCACGTTGTCCATGAGCACCTTGGTCCAGTTGTAGTCGTAGTCGCTGGCTCCCGAGGCGATCTTATAGAGCTTGTGGTTGTCGTAGTCGCGGCAGTAGACGGCGTAGCGGCGGTAGAGGTCGGCATAGTATTCGGGCCTCATGTTGCCGCCGCATCCCCAGCTCTCGTTGCCCACGCCGAGGTACTTGACGTTCCACGACTTCTCGCGTCCGTTCTGTCGGCGCAGCTTGGCCATGGGCGTCTCGCCGTCGCTGGTCATATATTCCACCCACTTGGCCAGCTCCTCCACGGTGCCGCTGCCCACGTTGCCGCTGATGTAAGGCTCGGCGCCGAGCAGTTCGCAGAGGTTGAGAAACTCGTGCGTGCCGAAGGAGTTGTCTTCGATGGTGCCGCCCCAGTTGTTGTTCTGCATCTTGGGCCGCTTGTCACGCGGTCCGATGCCGTCCATCCAGTGGTATTCGTCGGCGAAGCATCCACCGGGCCAGCGCAGCACCGGCACCTTCAGGTCTTTGAGTGCCTGGAGCACGTCGTTGCGGTAACCCTGCGTGTTGGGGATGGGCGACTCGGGACCAACCCACAGTCCGCCGTAGATGCAGGTGCCGAGGTGCTCGGCAAACTGTCCGTAGATCTCTTTGGGAATGATGTTCTGGCCCTTGTTCACGTGAATGGTTGCCGTGGCATCCTGGGCCGCTGCCGGCAGCACAGCGGCTGCCGACAGGCAAAGTGTAGCGATGATTTTCTTCATATTATTCGTCATGGTTTATCGGGCTGTTTTGTTTTCGACGGCCGCCTTCTCTATGGCGAGTCCTTTCTTGTATTGGTTGATATAAGCCTCGAAGCCGGCCACCTCCTCGGCGGTGGGCTTCACCTCAGTGCCGGTGTTGCCGGCAAACACCACCTCGTCGAGGAACCTGTCGAGGGTCTGGCCCTCGGTCTTGTTCACCAGGTACGAGGCCAGCAGGGCGATGCCCCATGCGCCGCCTTCGCCGGCCGTCTCCATGACCGAGATGGGCGAGTTGAGGGCTGCGGCCAGCACACGCTGTCCCACACCCTTGGTGGTGAAGTATCCGCCGTGTCCGGTGATGCGGTCGACGTTGACCTTCTCGTCCTTGAATAGGATGTCGTTGCCCATCTTGAGCACGCCCACGGCGGCATAGAGCTGCGTGCGCATGAAGTTGGCCAGCGTAAACTTGTCGTTGGCGGCACGCACGAAGAGGGGACGGCCGTCGGCAAATCCGGCTACCGGCTCCCCCGACACGTAGTTGTACGACAGCAGACCGCCGCAGTCGGCGTCGCCGTCGAGAGCTACCTTGAAGAGGTTGGTGAAGATCTGGTTCATGTCGACCTCGAAGCCCATGAGTTCCTGATACTCCTTGAAGATGTTGGCCCAGGCGTTGATCTCCGAGGTGCAGTTGTTGCAGTGGACCATGGCCACGGGGCTGCCGTCGGGCGTGGTCACGATGTCGATGCTCTCGTAGGGTTTCGAGAGGTTTTTCTCGAGTACAATCATCGAGAACGACGAGGTGCCTGCCGACACGTTGCCCGTGCGCTGCCTTACCGAGTTGGTGGCCACCATGCCCGTGCCGGCGTCGCCCTCGGGCGGGCAGACGGGGATGCCGCCCTTGAGGTGTCCCGACACGTCGAGTCGGCGGGCACCCTTGTCGGTGAGCGTGCCGGCGTCGTCGCCGGCCGATACCACCTGGGGCAGGATGTCGGCGAGCGTCCACGGCAGGTTGCGGGGCGCAATGAGTTGTCCGAACTTGTCGACCATCGTGGTGTCGTAGTTCTTGGTGGCGGGGTCGATGGGCAGCATGCCCGAGGCATCGCCGATGCCCAGCACCTTACGGCCCGTGAGCTGCCAGTGGATATATCCGGCCAGGGTGGTGAGGAACTTGATGTCGGGCACGTGGCTCTCGCCGTTGAGGATGGCCTGGTAGAGGTGCGAGATGCTCCAGCGCAGGGGTATGTTGAAGTTGAAGAGCTCCGACAGCTCGGCTGCTGCGGGGCCGGTGTTGGTGTTGCGCCAGGTGCGGAAGGGCACGAGGATCTGCTCCTGCGCGTCGAAGGCCATGTAGCCGTGCATCATGGCACTCACGCCGATGGCTGCCAGCTGCTCGATCTCGATGCCATACAGGTTGCTGACGTTCTTGCGCAGGTTGCTGTAGCAGTCTTGCAGCCCGCTCCAGATATCGTCGATGCTGTAGGTCCAGAGGCCGTCCACCAGTGCGTTCTCCCAGGTGTGGCTGCCCTGAGCGATGGGCTTGTTGTCCTGGTCGATGAGCACGGCCTTGATACGGGTGGATCCAAACTCGATGCCGAGGATGGCCTTGCCCGACTCTATGGTTGATTTTGCGTACATTTATGTTTGGTTTAAGGTGGGTTCTATTAATTAGCTTTGTCTGATCTCGAAGAGAAGCCGAAATATGGCAAAACGTAACCCATGATTGTATGATTTGATTTCGGTGGTAATTAATAGAACCCACCTTATGGATGATAGCCCCAGCGGGTAGATGGCAACAGGGCCGGAAACAATTGTTGTGGCTTAGGGTGCTAGAAACAAGTGGTGCGGGTCATGGGTGTCATGACCCGCACCTACCTGTGTAAGGCTCATGCGAGTCCCCCGCCATTTAGCGGAGGGCCTTGTTGAGCATATAGTACATCTCGTTCCAGCGGAGCTCCTTGCGGAACTGCTCGTAGTCGGTGTCCTTGTTGATGATGCAAGCCTCCATGTCGGCAATCTCGGCGAAGTCGCGCCAATACTCGTCGGTGAGGGCGAAGCTGAAGCACGAGTGGTGGGTGCCGCCGGCGTTCATCCAGCAGCCCACGCCCACCTCGAACGAGGGCTCGGGAATCCACAGGGCCGATGCCACGGGGAGCTTGGGCAGGGGCTTGCTCTTGATGAGGTTCACGTCGTTGGCGATGAGGCGGAAGCGGTTGCCCATGTCGACCACCGTGGCGGCGATGCCGTGTCCCTGCTTGGTGGTGAACACCAGTCGGGCCGTGGGGGTCTTGCGCACGCCGATGCCCAGGAAGTGTACCTCCAGGCGCGGCTTCTCCTCGGCGATGTCGGGGTTGATCTCGAGCATGTGCGACTCGAGGATGGAAGTGTTCTCGCCGTCGAAGTTCAGGGTGTAGTCCTCGAGGAACGAGGTGCCGCCTTCCAGTCCCTGGCTCATGAACCATGTGGTGCGCAGCAGGGCCGCGTCTTTCCAGTCGCCCTCGGCACCGAAGCCATAGCCGTCGCGCATGAGGCGCTGCGAGGCCAGGCCGGGAATCTGGTCGAAGCCGTGACCGGTCTCCTCGACGTTCACGTCGCCCAGGTCGTCGAAGTTGGTGGTGAAGCCCTTGGCACCGTAGGCCTTGAGCACGGCACGCAGGGTGAGCTCAGCCTTGGCGGCATTCCATATCTTCTTGTATTCCACCGACTTCTCGTCCTTCAGGGCATCAGCCACGGCATACTCCTTGAAGTACACGTCGTGAACGAGTGCCGTCACGTCCTCGTCCTTCACCTTGTCGAAGAAGTCGAGCACGGTAGAGAACTGCACGTAGTCGACATGATAGCCCAGCACCTGCTCGAAAGCCACCTTGTCGCCGTCGGTCACGGCCACGTTGTTCATCTGGTCGCCAAAGCGGATGATGAGGCAGTCCTGTGCATCGGCCACGCCGGCGCATACGCGCTCCCACACGGCGATGTGCTTGAGGGTCTTCTCGTCCTTCCAGTAGCCCACGACGGTCTTGCGCGGCTTGCGCAGACGAGTGAGGATGTGTGCGAACTCGCGGTCGCCGTGTGCGCTCTGGTTGAGGTTCATGAAGTCCATGTCGATACTCTCGTAGGGGATGGTCTTGTTGTACTGGGTGTGCAGGTGCAGCAGCGGCTTGCGCAGGATTTGCATGCCCTTGATCCACATCTTGGCGGGTGAGAAGGTGTGCATCCAGCAGATCACGCCCACGCACTTCTTGTCTTCGTTGGCGCGGCTCATCACGTCGGCCACCTCGTTGGAGCTGTTGGCCGTACCGGCATACACCACCTTGATGGGCAGCAGGCCCGAGTTGTTGAGGCCCTCTACCATCTCCTTGGAGTGGCCGTCTACCTGTACCACTGCGTCACCACCGTACAGAAGCTGTGCTCCTGTGACGAACCATACTTCAAAATCTTTAAATGCTTCAATCATTGTTCTTATGTTTTAAGTTGTTGTTGTTATTATTGAGCCTCCCCCAACCCCTCCGGTAGGAGGGGAGTGCCATGCGGCAAGTCATACACTCCGTGCAGTAGCTTCCCGAATGGAATTCGTGCAATCGGTGCCATTCGTGGTCCCTGATATGCTCCCGTGCAATCGGTGCCATTCGTGGTCGCCAAAGTGATGCCGGTCAGCCTTTCTTCTTCTGTCCGTAGTAGGCGTTGGGGCCGTGCTTGCGCGAGAAGTGTTTCTCTACGAGCAGCGGGTTCATCGTTGTCTGCGGGTTGACGCTGAACGAGATGAAGGCCATCTTGGCCACCTGCTCGGCCACCACGGCATGGTACACAGCCTCGTCGGCATCCTTGCCCCAGGTGAAGGGACCGTGGTTCTTCACCAGCACGCCCGGTGTGTGTACGGCGTTGATGTTGTCGTTCTTGAACTTGTTGACGATCACCACGCCCGTGTTGTGCTCATACTCGCCCATCTGGTCTTCGGTCATGGCTTCGGTGCAGGGTATGGCGTCGTGGAAATAGTCGGCATGCGTGGTGCCGATGTTGGGGATGTCGAGTCCGGCCTGTGCCCACGCCGTGGCGTAGGTGGAGTGGGTGTGTACCACGCCGCCGATCTCGGGGAAGGCACGATACAGCACCAGGTGTGTGGGCGTGTCGCTCGAGGGGTTGAGGTCGCCCTCCACCACCTTGCCGCTCTCCAGGTCGACCACCACCATGTCGCTGGCCTTCATGTTGTCGTAGCTCACGCCCGAAGGCTTGATGACCACAAGGCCCTGTTCACGGTCGATGGCCGACACGTTGCCCCAGGTGAAGAGCACCAGATGGTGCTTCACCAGGTCGAGGTTGGCTTTGAATACTTTTTCTTTCAGTTGCTCTAACATATTTCTTTCGTTCGTTATGTTCGTTTTGTTGTTGTGAGGCCCCTCCCGCAACTTAGAGTTTGAAGGCGGGGTCTTCCTTGTAGATACGCTGGTTGAAGCGATAGAGTGCGGCACCTCGCTTGGAGGTCAGCTTATCGATGAGTTCCGTCTTCTCGATGAAGTCGTAGTCTTTCAGTCGCTTGCGGAAGTTGCGCTTGTCGATGGTCTCGTCGAGCACCGCCTCGAAGACATGCTGCAGCTGGGTGAGCGTGAAGAGCTCGGGCAGCAGGTTGAAGCTCAGCGGCTGGGTCTTGATGCGTCGGCGCAGCTGGGCGATGGCGTCGGCCACCATCTGGTTGTGGTCAGAGTAGAGACGCGGCATCTCGTTCACCGGCACCCACTCCAGCTGATGCTGCTGTCGCAGGTCGTCGTTATAGTCCTTCACGTTGATCAGCGCACAGTAGGCCACCGAGATGACACGCTCGCCCGGGTCGCGGTCGATGGCGCCGAAGGCACCCACCTGTCGGATGTAGAGCTTGTTGAGGCCGGTGAGCTCGTAGATCACGCGGTTGGCAGCCTCCTCCAGGCTCTCGTTCTCGCCCACGAAACCTCCGTAGAGCGACCACTCGCCCCGTCCCGGGTCCATCTGTCGACGGCCGATGAGGAGCTTCAGTTTGTTGTCATCGAATCCGAAGATGATACCGTCTACCGATACCAGCACCTTCGAATGTTCCACATAGTAATTAGTCATGTTGTAAATAATAATAGGTTTGTAATGATGATTTTGAGTATGGGGCAGGCTGACCGTCGCGTGTGCCTGCCCCGATAACCGTTTTTACCAGAAATAAGCGTAGAAGGCGGCGCACAGTGCGATGACGAGCAGTGTGCCCAGGATGTCCCACACGTTGAAGCTCTCGCGGATGGTCTTCTTGTAGTCGCCCGTGAAGGTGATGGCGTCGACCTGTGCCTGTGTGGGTGCCTTGGTGAAGAACGACACCACCACCATCAGCACCACGATGAACACCAGCAGCCAGCACTCGAACACCAGCCAGTTGGTTTGCCAGAACCACGTGGTGCTCTCCCAGAAACCGGTGGGCAGGCCCATGAACTGGATGTCGGCCGCGGGCGTCTTGCCCGTGTCGGTGGCCACGTTGGTGAGCAGGCGCACCATGCCGATGATGAATCCGCCGAAGAGTCCCCAGGTGCCCGAGGCCGGCGTGATTTTCTTAGAGAACATACCCAGGGTGAACACCGCCACCATGGCCGGGGCCAGCAGCGACTGGATGCCCTGCAGGTAGCTGTAGAGCGAGCCAAGGCTCATCATCACGGGCATCCAGATAAGGCCCAGCACCACCACCACCACGGTGGCCGCACGACCAATGAACACATAGTGGGCCTCGCTCATGTTTTTCTTCATGGGCTTGTAGAAGTCTTCGGTGAAGAGGGTGGCGCAGCTGTTGAAGAAGGCGGCCAGCGAGGCCACCAGGGCGCATACGAAACCGATGGTCACGATACCCTTCACGCCCACAGGCAGGATGTTGCGCACCATCAGCGCGAAGGCGGCGTCGGTATCCTCCATGGCGAAGGTGCCCTTCTGAGCCAGTGCGGCGGCAATCATGCCGGGGATGAGGAACATGAAGCAAGGCAGGATCTTGAAGAAGCCAGCGGCGATGGTGCCGCGGCGGGCGCGGGCGATCACCACGCCCGGGTCTTCGCCCTTGGTCTGGCCGAGCACACGCTGTACGATGTGCTGGTCGGTACACCAGTACCAGAAACCGATGATCGAGGCACCCAGGAACACCACGTAGCCGGGATACTCCTTGTACATCGGGTCACCCGGGTCGGTGTGGAACATGTGGTTGATGCCATAGCCGTCGTGCATCTTGTCGGCCATCACCATCATGTCGCTCCAGCCCTGCACGATGCTGCCGCCGCCGAGGGCTGCCAGACCGAGGAAGAGCACGAGGAACGAGCCGATGATGAGGATCGGCGTCTGGATCGACGACAGGGTCATCACACCCTTCATGCCGCCGAAGACGGTGAACACGCAGGTCACGGCAATGAGGCCGATGGCGCCCACCCAGAAGTTCAGGCCCAGCAGATACTCGAAGAAGATACCGCCCGTGTAGGCCGTCACGCTCACCTTGGTGAGCACGTAGGCCACCAGCGTGATGATCGAGAGGCCGTAGCCCGTGGCGTTGTTGTAGCGGAATTTCAGGAAGTCGGGCATGGTGATGATCTTGCCGAGCTTGGTGATGAGCAGCTCATAGAAGGGCACGAACACCCATCCGAGGATGAGGATCATCCAGCCCTGCATCTCCCAGTGGGCCATGCCCACGCCGTCTTTGGCACCTGTGCCGGCCAGTCCCACGAGGTGCTCCGAGCCGATGTTGGCCGCAAAGATGGCCATACCGATGACATACCAGGGCTCGCCCTTGCCAAAGAGATAGTCTGAGGAGTTCTCACCGGCCGAGGCCTTCTTGTCTTTCAGGATGGCGTGCCATACGGCCCACACCACACCCACGAGTCCGATGCCGAGGACGGCCCAGTCTAACCATAGAAATTCGTTTGATGTCCAATTCATGTTGTTGTCAATGATGTGTATTGTTAGTTTTTAGTCCGGCCATGCCCCGTGGCCCGCGGGCTTCGCGCCCTGGTGCCCGGTGGCGGTTGGCGGGTTGAGGTTGTTGTTTATTTCTTGATGCTGAAGCGGTAGGCCAGGTGGCTGTAATACTTCTCGCCCGGCTTGAGGAAGGGGTTCGACACCTCCCATCCCGGCGTCTTGGCGGCATACTTCGTGGGGCTGTCGGGGTATTTCTGGCTCTCGAAGCACACACTCACGTGCTTGGGATATTTCACGCCATGCTTGCAGGCGATGCCCGTGCCCTGGAAGTTGCCGGTATAGACCTGTATGCCCGGCTCGTTGGTCATCACCTCCAGCAGGATGCCCGTCACGGGCGAGTAGAGGCTGGCAGCCACCTGCGTATCGTCGCCCTTGCCGTCCTTGAAGGTGTTGAGGCACCAGTTGTGGTCGTAGCCCGTGGCGTTGCGTATCTGGTCGAAGGTGCTGTCGTTGATGTGCTCGGCCAAGGCGTGGGGCTTGCGGAAGTCCATGGGCGTGCCTTCCACGCTCTTGATCTCGCCCGTGGGGATATACTTGGCATCGGCCGGCGTAAACTTGTCGGCGTTGACATACATCACTTGGTTGTCGCCGGGCTTCGACAGGTCGCCATTGAGGTTAAAGTAAGAGTGGTTGGTCATGTTCACCACGGTCTCCTTGTCGGTGGTGGCGCCAAACACGATGTCGAGGGTGTTGTCGGCCTTGACGGTATAGGTTGCCGTGGCCTTCACCGTGCCGGGGAACCCGTTGTCGCCGTCGGGCGAGGTGATGGCAAACACCACCGACGAGTCGGTGCGGCTCTCCACGTCCCACACCTTGTTGATCCATCCCGTGTTGCCGCCGCCGTGCAGGCAGTTGCCGTTGTCGTTGGGTCGCAGGTTGTAGGTCTTGCCGGCGATGGTGAGCTTGGCGTCTTTGATGCGGTTGGCGTAGCGGCCCACCGACGAACCATAGTCGGAGGGTGAGTTGAGGGTGTCGGCATACTGCCGCAGGTTGTCGTAGGCACACACCACATCGGTGGGCTTGCCGCCCTTGTCGGGCACCGAAATCGACACCACGCGACCGCCGTAGTTGGTCAGGCACACTTCCATGCCCTTGCCGTTGGTGAGGGTGATGAGCTCAGTCTTCTTGCCGTTGATGGTGGAGTCGAAGGCTGCGGGGTTGAGACCCGACTGCGTCAGGTTTGACGTTTGACCGCTCTGGCATCCTGCCAGAAGAATCGATGCCAGGCCACCGGCCAGCATGATACTTTTCAGGTTGTTCATGTTGTGATGTTATTATGGTTTTTAGGTGTTCCTTAACTTTGAGTGTAAAAATACAACTTCTCCCCCAAACTGCCAATTTTTATAAGGGCTTTTATTTATTTGTTAGCGTTGTTTAACAGTCGTGGGACGGGTATAGTATATATTTTACACTTATTTACTTGCCCGTATGCCAAAGAATAGCTAACTTTGTCGACGGCAATCCGTTACCGTGAGCCCATGCTGCGGCATGGGCAGGGCAGGGATGGAGGGCCGCTGAACCGACAACCTATTCAAGCAAATCAACAACTATACATTATGTTTACAAACCTCAGACCATTACTTCTATCCGCCTGTCTCTCAGCCACAATGGCCATGCAGGCACAGGTACACATCACCGTCGACACCTCCCGCAAGGGTGCGCAGGTGTCGCCCGACCTCTATGGCATTTTCTACGAAGACATCAACCATGCCGCCGACGGTGGTCTCTACGCCGAACTGGTGCGCAACCGCTCGTTCGAAGACAATGACAAAGAGCCCGAATATTGGCGCACCGAGGGGCAGGCCACGGCCACGCTGGTGACCAACGCCCTATTAAATAAGGTGCAACGGCAGGCCCTCAGGGTCACCTTCGCCGGACAGGGAGCCCTCCTCAACGACGGCTTCTGGGGCATCGATGCCGTGCAGGGCCGCACCTACCGCCTCTCGTTCTGGGCCAAGGGCAAGGTCAGGGGCGGGCTCACCGTGGGCCTTGTCGACCCCGACCGCGGCAACGCATCGCTCGGCGCCGCCACCGTGAAGGTGGGCTCGGGCAAGTGGCGGCGTTATACGGCCGTCATCACCGCCACGGGCAGCACGCCCAAGGCCAAGCTCAGCCTGTCGGCCTCAGCACCTGGCGAGGTGGTGCTCGACATGGTATCGCTCTTTCCCCCGACGTTCCGCAACCGCGACAACGGCATGCGCCCCGACCTGGCACAGCGGCTGGCCGACCTCCATCCGCGCTTCTTCCGATTCCCTGGCGGCTGCTTCGTCGAGGGACAGCTCTCGCCCGACAATGCCTTCCGCTGGCAGCGCACCGTGGGACCTATCGAGGAGCGCCCCGGCCACCACAACGTCAACTGGGGCTATCGCACCAGCGACGGACTGGGATTCCACGAATACCTGCAGCTGGCCGAGGACCTCGGCGCCAAGCCGCTCTATGTGGTCAACGTGGGTATCTGGCACGGAGGCTTCACGCCCGTCGACAGTCTGCAGCCCTGGATACAGGAGGCCCTCGACGCTCTGGAGTATGCCAACGGTCCGGTGACATCCAAATTTGGTGCCATGCGCGCCCGCAACGGTCATCCCGAACTGTTCAACATCGAGTATCTGGAGATTGGCAACGAGAACAACCAGCCCGACGCGGCCGCACAGAGCGACCGCTACTACGACCGCTTTAAGCTGTTCAAAGAGGCCATCCTGGCCAAATATCCCAACATGCACCTTATCGGCAACGTGGTGGCATGGGGCGACGACAACCCCCGCTGGGGCAGCGACGAACCCGTGGAGCTCGTCGACGAGCACTACTACCGCAGTCCGGCGTGGTTCACCGACAACTTCCGCAAATACGACAGCTACGACCGCCGGGGCCCCGGCATCTATGTGGGCGAGTATGCCGTCACGCAGTCGTATGGTCGTGTGGGCAACCTCAATGCCGCCCTGGGCGAGGCCGTCTTCATGATGGGCATGGAGAACAACGCCGACGTGGTGCGCATGGCCTCCTACGCACCCATCTTCGTCAATGTCAACAACCAGGCCTGGATGCCCGACATGATCCGTTTCGACGCCTCGCACGTGGCCTGCACGCCGTCGTACTACGTGCAGCAGCTCATGCCGCGCCACCTCGGCACACGCGTGCTGGCCACCGAGCAGCGCACCACGCTGACCTTTGCCGACACCGCATGCATCACGCCGCCCGTGAGCCGCGTGGGCGTGGGCACCTACGCCACGCAGGCCACCTACGAGGACGAGCTGGGCAACCGCTGGAGCAACAGCGGCACGGGCACCCCCGACCTCAAGGTCTTCGACCGCCAGTTCAACACCCGCGAATATACTTATAAGGTACGCGCGAGAAAAGATGGCGGCAACGAGGGATTCTTGGTGCTCGTCAACCATGCCGACGACAGCAACTACTGCTGGGTGAACATCGGTGGATGGAACAACACCCAGAGTGCCGTGGAGCAGACCGTGATCGGCGGCCGCGCCGTCATTGCCACGGCACCCGTGGGCGGCATTGAGAACGGGCGGTGGTACGACATCGCCGTGACGGTGCGCAACGACAGCGTGCTGTGCCAGCTCGACGGCAAGCCCATCCTTGCCGCGCGCCTCGTCAGGGCCGTCAGTCCGGGCGTGTTCAGCAATGCCACGCTCGACGAGCGCACGGGCGACATCATCGTCAAGGTGGTCAATACCAGCAACATCGCCACCGAGACCGTGGTCGACCTCGGCCCCCTGAAGCCCGCCACGGCCGGCGTGGTGCGCCTCACCTCGGCCAGCGGCACCGACGAGAACACCCTCGACCACCCCGACGTGGTGAGGCCCACCACCGGCACGGCCACCGTCGAGGGCAGCAGCGTGCGCACCGCCCTCCCCGCCTGCTCGCTCAACATCATCACCATACGGCGGGCCGACTGACCACCATCGTCGTCCGCCTCCCCTCCCGCTCCTCCCTGCCGCAAGGTCTGCCATGACCTTGCGGCAGGTCTGCGTTTGGGGGTGGAGGACATCCGGTGACCCCGTATGGCTCGGCATGTCTGCCCCGCAGTTTCACCCTTGACATTCAATTCCCGATTTCGTGTAGAAAACGAGCAAATTATCTTCTATTGCAGCTTGTCGATGAGCTTTCTTTTCACCAAAGCGAATGCCTCGTGAGGGTTGTATGCTAGTTCGGGACGTATAAGGTTGACTGTATCGCCAAGGAAATCGGCATTTTGCATCTTCAACTCCATATTATTGACAAACTGTTTGTATGTGGGAGGATTATCCACTACAGAGCTCATGTATTTCTTATAGCTGTGCCAGGCCGTAGAGGCAGTTTGGCCACGCCGTTTTATCAGCCGCGGTGCGCCGGTTTGGCCCGAAGCAGACTGTGGTTTGAGTCGAAGTAGCGTGT
Organism: uncultured Prevotella sp.; assembly: GCA_964493905.1. Lineage (GTDB taxonomy): Bacteria > Bacteroidota > Bacteroidia > Bacteroidales > Bacteroidaceae > Prevotella. Next base: position 61,618 of record CAZBQA010000007.1, on the reverse strand, counting down.
GGTTCGAGTCGAAATAGCGTGTGATTCGAGTCGAAGTAGGGTGTGTTTCTAGTCGAAGCAGAACGGGGCAGCACAGGCGTGGGGGTGCGAGGGGAGAGGTGTGGGGATATCCTGCGGCAGCTGAGGCCGATGGGAGGGGGGCGTAAGGTGCTGCCAAGGGGGCGGCAGGGCTGGAGGAAGGCTGAAGGCTGGCTGATGGTTGGCCGGAGGCTGGCTGGAGGATGGCCGATGGTGGCACTCTAGGGTAGGGTGTAGCGTGGGTGCGGAGTAGACTTATTTTGCCATACACTAAAATAGTGTCATCGCCAAAAGGCCACTATACCCATGCCGATGAGGAACTGACAGGGAGACTTGAACGGTGGCGAAAGAATGGGGAATGTATGTGTAAGTTGTTGAAAAACATGTGCTTGTGGTGTGAGGCATGAGGCGCGACGGCGCGACACCCGGGCGCAAAGGTTGTTTCGTGCTGTTGGTGGGGCCCACGGGCAAGGGCCTTGAGACAGCAGAATAATTGTCAAAAGTACATTATAAAATATAGCGTAATAGTGTTAAAAACGAGCAAAAAAGTATCATTAGATTTAAATATTTTGTGATATATTTGCAGCAGAATTTGGACATAATACCTGATACGACCATTCAGACCACTAGCTGACGGTGTAAAGGCTTGTAAATCAGGCCACGCATTTAGCCTATTATCTCCTTTTTCCGGATGCCCCCACCCGTCATTGGCGGCCTCCTGACGATCATTGAAACGATACAATCATCTATATAATATAATAACTAATAACCTAAAATGCTGAAGTATGAAAGTTGATTTCAGAAAGTCATTGTTGCTTGCAGGCGCCTGCACGGCGATGGGTGTAGCCTATTCGCCTTCGGTGTATGCCGCCAACGCGAACACGTCGGTACAGAGTGTTCAGCAACAGAAAACAGTGAAAGGTTCCGTACAGGACGCCAACGGCCCCATTGTGGGTGCCTCGGTGTTGGTGAAGGGAACCGGTAATGGCGCAGTTACCGACCTTGACGGTAACTTCTCTCTCGACGTGAGTCCCAACCAGACGCTCGTTATCTCTTACATCGGATACAAGACCCAGGAGATTGCCGTGGGCAACCAGAGCACCATCAGCGTGACGCTCGAAGAAGAGAACGCCTCGCTCAACGAAGTGGTCGTGGTGGGTTACGGTGTGCAGAAGAAGAAGCTGGTGACCGGTGCCACGGTGGAGGTCAAGGGTGACGATATCGCTAAGATGAATACTACGCAGGTGCTGGGCGCCCTGCAGAGCCAGAGCCCGGGTGTGAGCATCCAGGCCGCCTCGGGTCAGCCGGGTGACGGCTTCAAGGTGATGATTCGCGGTGCCGGCACCAACGGCAACACCACGCCGCTGTATGTCATCGACGGTGTGGCCGGCGGCGACATCAACAACCTCAACCCCGCCGACATCGAGCGTATCGACGTGCTCAAGGATGCGGCCTCGTGTGCCATCTACGGCTCGGCCGCTGCCAACGGCGTGATACTCATCACCACCAAGCAAGGGCAGTCGGGCAAGGTGCAAGTAACCTACGACGGCAACATCGGCTGGCAGAACGTCTACCGCATGCCTCAGATGCTGACTGCCAGGGAATATATGAAGGTGCAAGACCTGGTGCGCTTCAACAGCGGTGTGGACCCATACGATTGGTCGCAGTTCTTCAAAGGACAAGAAGACCTGCTGGCCGCCTACCAGAACGGCACCAACCCCGGCACCAACTGGCTGGACCTGCTGCGCAACAAGAACGCCGTGACCACCAGCCACGCCCTCAACATTACCGGTGGCAGCGACCGCTCTAAATTCTCTATCGGTACCGGCTACCAGTATCAGGACGGTGTCTTCGGCGGCGATTTTGCCAAGTCCGACTTCCGCCGTTTCACTTTCCGTATCAACTCCGACCATGTGGTCTACCGCAACAGCAAGGGCCTCGACGTGGTGAAGGTGGGCGAGAATATCTACTACCGTCATCGTCAGAACCAGGGTATACAGATTGGCAACCAGTATAGCAACGAGATCTCCAACATGTTGCGTGCCAACCCCTTGGTGCCGCTGTATAACGGTGAGGGCTCGTTCTTTACGTACAACGACCTGAAGAACATGGGATTCTTCGACTTCACCTCGTATGCCGGCAACCCCATCGCCTCGATGACCTATAACCAGAGTGCCAACAACAAGAGCGTAAGCTACGGGCTCAATGCTACGGGCTTCGTAGAAATCCAACCCATCAAGGGTCTGACCTACCGCGGACAGATCAACTACAACCAGAGCACCTGGACCTGGCGTACCTACTTGCCCACCTATAAGATCAACGACCAGGGCAGCCAGCGTACCTCAGACCAGGCCACCAACCAGATTGGCACGAGCTGGGGATGGAGCACCACCAACACGATCGATTATAAGTTCGATGTCAAGGCCCACAGCTTCGACTTCCTCGTGGGTACCGAGTATGGTGAGAGCCGTCCGAGCTTCGGCTTCCAGCTTAACGCCACGGCCTCGAATGCCATCATCGCTGACCTCGACCATGCCTACATGAGTCTGATGAAGAACAACACCGCTGCCACGGTGAGCGGCACTCCCAATGTCGACAGCCGCGGCATGTCGTACTTCGGGCGTGTGAACTACAACTACGACGAGCGTTATATGTTCACGGCCATCTTCCGTGCCGACGGTTCTTCGCTCTTCGCTCCCGGCCATCGCTGGGGCTACTTCCCCTCGTTCTCTGCCGGCTGGGTGGTGAGCAACGAGAAGTTCTGGGAACCTCTTGGCAATGCCTTCGACTTCTTCAAGCTGCGCGCCGGATGGGGTCAGAACGGTAACAAGAACATCAGTGCCTTCCAGTATGAGGCTGCCTTCGCATACGATGCCTACAGCAACTACTCGTTCGGCAACACCAAAGACAGTCCTGTGCGTGGTGCCTCTCTGTCGCGTCTGGCCAATGACGAGCTCACCTGGGAGACCTCCGAGCAGCTCGACCTGGGCTTTGATGCCCGTTTCCTGAGGAGCCGTCTGGGTCTCACCTTCGACTGGTATCGTAAGACCACCAAAGACCTGCTGCTCAACGTGCCCGTGTCGCCGACCACCGGTTTCGACACACAGATGAAGAATGCCGGTACCGTGCGCAACACCGGTATAGAGCTGGCCCTCACCTGGAACGACAAGATCAACAAGGACTTCCAGTATAACGTAGGCTGGAACATTGCTGCCAACAAGAACGAGGTGACCAAGGTCAACAGCTCGCAGAAATACAACTCTGGTGGTAGCGACCTCCTGGCACAGGGCACCGGCTACATGGCTCGCTTTGAGGAAGGTCACCCCATCGGCTATTTCTGGGGCTACAAGACGGCTGGTGTCATCCAGAACGCTGCCGACCTCCAGGCCTATATCAATGCGTTGAAAGACCAGGATCCCGCCAACTCACACCAGGGCACAGCCTTGAAGGTGGGTGACCTGAAGTTTGTAGACTACAACGGCGACGGTGTCATCAATGATGAGGACAAGACCGAGCTCGGCGACCCTAATCCCAACGTGACCATGGGCATCAACCTGGGTGCATCGTGGAAGGGCTTCGACTTCTCAGTGACCGGCTATGCCGCACTGGGACAGCAGGTGGCCCGCTCGTATCGCAAGTTCACCGACGGTGAGTATGAGAACTACACCACCGAGGTGTACAGCTATTGGAACGGCGAGGGAACCTCCGACAAGTATCCCCTGCTGGCCCGTATGAACGAGGGTGTGAACTGGCAGTCGATCTCTGACATCTATATCGAGAACGCCGGCTACTTCCGCCTGCAGAACCTCACCCTGGGTTACGACTTCAAGCACCTGTGGAAGACTTGTCCGTTCCAGCAGCTGCGCCTCTACTTCGCCGCACAAAACCTCTTCACCATCACCGACTACAAGGGCATGGACCCGGAGAACGGTATGGCCCTCAACGGCAGTGAGCCTTGGGTGACGGGCGTCGACGTGGGCAACTATCCCCAGCCCCGCACCTTTATGTTCGGTGTAAATGTTAAATTCTAAAAACTGACGACCCAATGAAAAAATATATATTCATCGCAGCAGCCCTGCTCTCGATGGGAATGGCCTCCTGCGACATCGATAACGTAGAGAATATCGGTGAAATGTCGACCAGCGAGTTCCCCAAGACCGATGACGACGTGTCTGCTGTACTGGCTGGTGTCTATCAAAACCTGAACACCATCAATGCCAATCCCCAGATGTCTTTTTTCTACTATGCCTGTCTGGCCAGCGACGACCAGCTGGGTGGTGGCGGTACCAACGACAAGCTGATGCAGGCCGAAGACCTCATCTGCAACTACAATGCCGACATGACCAACCAGTTCTACTCCGACCGCTACTCGGGTGTGGCACGTGCCAATACCTTGCTCAAGGTGCTCAACGAGTCGTCTGGAATGGCCGAGGACACCAAGAAGCAGGCTGTGGGCGAGGCCAAGTTCCTGCGTGCCTTCTATTATTACGAGCTGGCATCGATGTATGGCAACGTGCCTCTGGTGACCGACCCTGAAACTCCGCAAGACAGCGTGAAGCAGGGGGATGTGAAGAAGCTCTGGGGGCAGATCCTGCAAGACCTGCGCGACGCCGCCTCTACCATGCCTGCCGTGCGCAAGACCGACGGTCATGTAGACAAGTATACGGCTGAGGCTATGCTGTGCCGCGCCTGGCTGTTCTACACCGGTTTCTACTGCAACGGCACCACTACTGCCGACTTGGTGAGCACCACCTATGCGCCCCTTACCTCGGTGAGCCTGCCCGACGGCACCACGCTGACTAAGGAGGAGGTCATCGGCTATATCGACGACTGTGTGAACAACTCTGGCTACACGCTCGTGCCCGACTACCGCAATCTCTGGGCCTACACCAACAAGAAGACGGTGAAGGACTATCCCTACACCAAGGATGCCAACCTCAAGTGGGTGGAAGACGACAACGCCGTGAACCCCGAGTCGATGTTTGCCATCAAGTTCAACAAGCAGGCCTCGTGGAACACCACCATCGGTTATGCCAACGGCTACGCCCTGCACTTCGGTGTGCGTGGCGGCCAGGATGTGGCCAACACCTTCCCCTTCGGTCAGGGATGGGGCGCTGGCCCTGTGGCTCCCAATCTGGTGAAGGACTGGAAGACAGCCGAGCCCGGGGATGTACGTCTGAAGGCCTCTATCGCCGATGTGAACGACACCGCGGAGATGCCCGCCTATAAGCGTGGCGGCTGGGCCGACTTTGTGCAAGAGACCGACTACTACGGCAAGAAGCTGTCGCCCATCTGTGCCAAGAACGATGGTTCGTTTGTGACCAAGAAAGATGACGGCAGTACCGAGATGCCCGCCTATGTGTTCTGTTTCGAGACGCTGATGTATCCCGGCAACTGGGACATCTCGGGCGAGAACAATTTCCAGCTGAGCAACATCCACGACCTGGTGCTCATTCGCTTTGCCGACGTGCTGCTCATGCAGAGTGAGCTGAAGGAAGACGTGACGGGCATCAACAAGGTGCGTGCCCGTGCCGGACTGGCACCGCTGGCGGCCTACTCGCTCAAGGCCCTGCAGAACGAACGGCGCTGGGAGTTTGCCACCGAGGGCATACGATGGAATGACATCCGTCGCTGGCACATCGCTGCCACCGCCCTGGCCAAGCAAGAGGGACAGAACATCTACTACAGTGGCAATCCCACGACCAACACACCGCACAACGGTGGTTATGCCGCCCGCTACAATGCCACTGCCGGTTTCCAGAAGATGCCTGAGACACAGATTGCCTTGGGACAGGTGGAGCAGAACGATGGCTGGACCGATGCCAGTGCTGAATACACTGGTTGGTAATCGACAAGGTTGAACTTTATAAACAGTAAACACAATGAAGAAATCAATATTATTTATGGTTGCGATCTTGGGTCTGCTGACGGCCTGCGACCCATCGAAGGACGACCTGAGCATGCCGGGCAGCAGCCTGACGGCCGACCAGTTGTCTGGAGGTTTTGCCACAACGCAGTATGCTGACGAGGAATACACCACACAGGCCGCAGATGGTAACTATTTCATCTTCACTACATCGCCCGCTCGTATCGTCTCTATCTATCAGCTCGATGATGAAGGCAGCAAGAATGTGCTGGTATCGGGCCTGAGCAGCGGTAAGTTCAAGATTGTGCCCAAGCGTGGCAACCCTACGGCGCAGACCTATTATGTGGAGACCCGCAACTTTGACGGGTCGACGGTAGTGGCAGAGAAGACGGCCAACGTGTTCGTGCCCTCTGAGCTGACACCCGAAATGCGTATCCTGGCCAGCGATGCACGCGGCTATAAGATCTGGAAGTGGGATACCACCTGGCGTGCCGACGGTGGCGCATGGGGTAACATGGGTTATGCGCCCGGCGATGGTGCCTCGTTTGCCAACGACGGCAACGGCATTTGGTGGGCCTGTGCTCCCGCCGACCTCAGCGAGCAGCTCAATCACTCAGATACCGGCGTAGCCACCGGTGAGGAAGATCCGGGTGCCTACATGGAGTTTTACGACGACGGTACCATCAAGACATACGATGCTGCCGGCAACCAGATTCGCAAGGGCAAGTTCTCGGTGACAGGCTGGACCGGTGAGCGCAGCTACGCCTCGGCCGACGGCTCGCAGGCCAGCTGGTCGTATGGAAAGTTCATCACCACTGCAGGGTCTATCCTCTGGCCGTTCCAGATCAACTCCCACTCGTCGGGACATGATGCCACGACACTGCCCACCGAATTCGAGATTATGCAGCTCGATGCCAACCACCTCAAGCTCATCTATCCGCAGAAGGGCACCGGCAGCTGGACAGAGGCAACATGGTGGGCCTTCAAGAGCGACTCCGATCCCGAGATGGCCCTTACCGATTATGCAACGAAGTCATGGACATGGGATACCACATGGCGTGCTGATGGCGGTGCATGGGGTAACATGGGCTACGCGCCCGGCGACGGTGCCTCGTTCGTCAACAGCGGCAACGGCATCTGGTGGGCTTGTCCCCCAGCCGACCTGACAGGACAGCTCAGCCACTCTGATACCGGTGTGGCCACTGGCGAAGAGGATCCGGGAGCTTACATGACCTTTGACTACAAGACTGGCACCGTGACCTCCTTTACGGCCGACGGCAAGCAGATCCGCAAGGGCAACTGGTCGATCACCGACTGGAAGATGGGTGAACGCATCCGTCCATCGGCTGACGGTTCGCAGGCCAACTGGGCTTATGGTATCTTCCATGTAGACGCCGGCTCTATCCTCTGGCCGTTCCAGATCAACTCTCACTCGGCAGGACATGATGCCACGACACTGCCCACCGACTTTGAGATCATGCAGCTAGATGCCGACCATTTCAAGCTCATCTACCCGCAGACAGGTACAGGCAGCTGGACGGAAGCCACATGGTGGGCTTTCAAGAAGAAGTAGCATTTTGGGTTGCGTGTAATATAATAATAAGGAGGGTCTGTCGGCATGGCTATGCCGGCAGACCTTTTGTCAGTAAGCTCCCTGACAGTGGATATTTCGCGGTTTGTTTGGGGCTTAAGAATAAATTGAGTACCTTTGTGTACTATCAAGAAATCTATTGAACATGAAGAAATCGTTATGTCTGGCAGCATGGATGCTGTGCCTCATGCTGATGGCCACCGGGTGCAAGACCCAGCAGGAAGGACGATGCCATATCTACGGAAAGATGGAGTCGGCGCGATGGGACGGCAAGAAAATCTTCCTCGTGCCGATGTTCGGTATGCAGGATGCCGAACATGTCGACTCGGTGGTGGTCAGGGATGGGAAGTTCGAGTTCACGGCCGACACCGTCGAGATGAAGGTCATCCGGCTAGACTATCACTTCCGCGACGGTGTGCAAGACCTGCTGGTGGTGACCGAACCCGGTGAGGTGCAGGTGACCATCGGTGCCAACTCCACCACGGGAGGCACACCACAGAACGACTCGCTACAGGTATGGAAAGACCAGCTCATGCGCTATCACGTAGCCTACAACCGGCTGAGGCTCCAGGCCACGCCCGGTGCATCCGACTCGCTGATGGCCCGGGGGCGTGAGATTCAGCAGGCCCTGCGCAACTACATCAAGGTGTTCAAGGCGCGTCAGCCCGAAGGCGAGCTCAAGAACTTTCTGGTGAAGATGTACCCTACTTTATAGGTGAGGAGAGCGGTGTCGTATGAAGCAGAGCGTTCATGTCAATACCCTTGCGGCGGCCTGCACCCTGGCATGGGGCATTGCCGTGTTTCTCTTTTGGTGGCTGTGGTTCCCGCAGACACTCAATTATCAGGAACAGAATCAGTTGTTTCTGCTCACCTCCGACTATTTTCTCCAGCGTTTGTCGCTACCGGGTGGCCTGGCCGACTGGCTGAGCGAAGGACTGGTGCAGTTTGACGTGCTGAAATGGGCCGGTGCACTGCTGCTGGCCCTGCTCTATGCGCTGCTGCAGCGGTGCTGCTGGCTCCTTATCCATCGTGCCGGCCTCGATGTGGCCATCACGTTGCCCGTCTCGCTGCTGCCTGCGTTGCTATTGCTGTGGACCATGGGCGACGAGAACGTACTGCTCTCTTATGTCGTGGCACTAGTAGGTGTGCTGGCCTGTCTGCTGCTCACGCGGAGGCAGCGTTGGGGATGGCACCTCGCGGTGGCGCCAGTGTTATGGTGGCTGCTGGGGCCTATGGCCTGGCTCTATGCCGGCGGGAGGATGGTGGTCGACAGGTGGCGCGGAGGGCTGTCGGCCCTCACGTTGCTGGCGGCGCAGCTGCTGGCCTACGCCACGGTGATCGACCAGTACCCGTTGCCCGAGGTGTTGCTGGGCATCAACTACCACCGCATCCCCCTCATGCTCTACCAACCCTGGCGACTGCTGGCCGTGCCCGTGGTCGTGCTGTTGGTGCTGACAGGTTGCCGACGGCTGTCGCTGACGCTCGACAAGCACCGCAGGCCGTGGGTGGCTGTCGGTGGGGCCGCCATCGTGGTGGTGCTTACGGCGGCTGCCGTCTACTGGGGCTACGACAAAGCCAAATACGAGCTACTCATGCAAGACTATCTGGTGCGCGAGGGGCGGTGGCAGCAGGTCATCGAGCGGGCTGAAGGCTACCAGGTGCGCACAGCCCTCAGCAGCAATGCCGTGAACCTCGCACTGGCCATGACACGGCAGCTGGCCGACAGGCAGTTTGACTTCTACCAGAGCGGTGAGGACGCCCTCATTGTGCCTGCCACGAGAGACCTCATCTCTACGCTGCCTGCGGCAGAGGCTTTCTTCCAATTGGGGATGGTCAATGCTGCCAAGAGATATATGTATGATGCGCAGGAGTCGATCCTCAACGACCGCCAGAGCGGCCGTTGCATGAAACGCATTGCCGAGTGCCTGATCATCAACGGACAGTATCGCACGGCGCGTAAGTACCTCGATGTGCTGCGTCAGTCGCTGTTCTATCGCAAATGGGCCGATGAGGCCACGGCCTGTCTCTACCGAGACACGATGGTCGAGCATCACCCCCTATGGGGCAAGCTGAGACGCTACCGTTACCAGAACGACTTTCTCTACTCGTATCCCGAGCTCGACAAGATGCTGGGACTGCTCTTCGTCAACAACCCCGACAACAAGATGGCACTCGACTACTTCATGGGGCAGATGCTGCTCAAGGGCGACGCCCCGGCCTTTGCCCAACACCTGGGGTGGGCGCAGCAATACGGAGGCTATGCACAGATGCCACGTGTCTATCAGGATGTGATGCGCTGCCTTCAGCAGGGTGGACCGATGGGTGGGTCGCCCTATGCAGCCTATCTCTCCTCCCACCGCCCGGTCATGATGGATCAACCAACCGAAACCGCCAAATAGCATAGATATGCAACAGAATCATCTTATGATATGGATCAGCCTGCTCATGGCATGGGTGGTCACCGGATGCCACCGGTCGGCCAAGGATGCCACGGCCGTGGCGGCACTGCCAAGCATCTACCCCGACTACATCGGGGTGACTATCCCCGCAGGTATCGCACCGCTCAACTTCAATGCCACGGGTGAGGGTGTGGAGGCGGTAGACGTGGTGGTCAGGGGCAGCAAAGGCGGTCGGTTGCATGCACAGGGGGTATATGCCGATTTTGATATCGACGACTGGCACGACCTCACACGCCGTAACAAGGGCGGCAGCATCACCTTCACCGTGTGTGTGCGCCACAACGGGCAATGGACACGCTACCGCGACTTCAAGGTATATGTCAGTGCTTATGCCCTAGATGCCTGGGGACTGACCTATCGGCTCATCGACCCCGGCTACGAGGTGGGAGGAGACATCGGTATCTATCAGCGCCACCTCGCCACCTTCGACGAGTATGCCATCCTCACCGAGAATGCTGTGCCCGGACATTGTATGAACTGTCACACCCCCAACCGCACCGACCCCTCGCAGCTGACGATACAGGTCAGGGGTGCCCACGGCGGTACGCTGGTGCGCCAGCAGGGGCACGACACCTGGTATGACACCAAGACCGACTCTACACGCGCTGCCGGCAGCTACGCTTATTGGCATCCCAGTGGACGCTATGTGGCATATTCCGCCAATGCAGTACACCAGAGCTTCTTTACCGGACGGAGCTCAAACCTAGAGGTCTACCATCTCTTCAGCAACGTGGAACTGCTCGACACACGTACAGATAAACTAGTGCTCAGTCCGCTGCTGCAGACTCCCGACCAGGAGATATTCCCCGCCTTCTCGGCCGATGGCAAGACACTCTACTATAGCACCTCACGGCCGCTGAACCTACCTGCCGACTACCTCAAGGTGAAATGCTCACTTGTAGCCCTACCGTTCGATGCCCGCACTGTTACCTTCGGCACTCGTGCCGACACGCTGCTCAACGGTCTGCGCGACAACCGTAGTTATGTTATGGCCCGACCAAGCTATGACGGACGGTGGCTGATGTATACCGTTGCCTCGCGCAGCAACTTCCCCATTGCCCAGCGCGATGCCGACCTGTGGCTCATGGATCTGCGCAGTCGACGGTCGTGGCCGCTTACCATGGTGAACAGTCGCGAGACCGAGAGCTACCACAACTGGAGTGCCGACAGCCATTGGTTTGTATTCTCCTCGAAGCGAGGCGACGGCCTCCATACGCGACTCTATCTGGCATCTGTCGACCGGCGAGGTAGGGCCACCAAGCCTTTCCTGCTGCCGCAGCGCAACCCCTGGGACTATTACCACAAGCTGTTCAAAGCCTATAATGTGCCCGATTTCACCAAGACACGGGTGGAGGTCAATACACATGCCATGGCACGTGACATCATGCGCGACAAGCGCACAAAGGTGACCATCCGCTGATTGCCGACCGGGAGCCGAGACTGTAAACAAATCATATACCCTATACCTCGTGACACGATGAAAGCATTGCTAAGCAATTATTGGAAATGGGCGCTGTCGCTGCTGTTTGCCGTCGGCGTGGCCCTGTTCTGGGCCCTGCCCTACGCCAGCGCCCTCAGCTACCAGGAGCAGTACCAGCTGTTTCTCTTCGACGGAGGATACCTCTGTGAGCGACTCTCGGTGCCGGGCGGTCTGGCCGACTATGTGGCCGAGTATGTCACCCAGTTCTACTACGTGTATGTGGTGGGCGCCGTGCTGCTGGCCCTGGTGTTCCTGCTGCTGCAGCGGCTCACGGCGCGGCTGTTTGTGCGCTGCGGCGTGTCGCAGGCCTGGTATGTGCTGACCTTCGTGCCGGTGCTCACGCTGTGGGCACACATGGGCAACGAGAACGTGCTGCTGTCGCTGGCCGTGGCCCTGCTGGCGGCCGAGGCGCTGATGCTGTGCTATGTCGTCATCGACGACCACTCCAGCGTGCCCCTGAGCAAGATGGTGTACCTGGCCCTGGTGCCGCCGCTGTTCTGGTGGCTCTTCGGGGCCTGCGTGTGGGTGGTGCTGGCCTTCGTGCTGCTGTACGAGGTCAGACAGCACGGCCCTATCCTCATCGTGGTGGGGGCTGTGGCCTACATGGCGGTGCTGGTATATCTCTCTGGCTATTTCCTGCAATACCCGATGTATATGCTCTTCGGCGGCATCAACTATTTCCGCTATGCCAGTGGCACGCCGTGGATGCAGTGGGTGGTGATGGGCGTCTTTGCCCTGCTGCCCGTGGCGGCCTCGTGGCTGCCCGAGCTGAAGGGCCGCGAGGGCAGGGTGCAGGTGGTCTCGCTGGCCGCCGTGGCCCTGCTGGGCACACTCCTGGTGGGGGGCAGCTTCAGGTCGGATGTCTACGACCTCATCGACTACGACTACTACGTGCGTGGCGGACAGTGGGACAAGGTGCTGGAGAAGGCACGGCGCGGCGGCATCGTCTCGCCCATGTCGGTGTCGTGCGTCAACCTGGCACTGGCACAGCAGGGACAGCTCTGCGACCGACTCTTCGAATATCCGCAGAACGGGGCCGAGGGGCTCTTCCCCTCGTTCACGCGCGACATGACATCGCCGGTGCCCACAAGCGAGATATTCTTTGCGCTGGGCATGGTCAACGATGCCGAACGCTATGCCTTCGAGGCCCAGGAGGCCATCCCCAACTTCCGCAAGAGCGGACGGCTCACCAAGCGGCTGGTGGAGTGTAACATCGTGAACGGACAGTATGCCGTGGCGGCGAAATACCTGCGGATGCTGCAGAAGAGCCTCTTCTACGACGACTGGGCCGAGCAGCAGATGCGCTTCATCGGCAACGACGAGGCCGTGGCGGCCGACCCGCTCTACGGTCGGCTGCGTGCCCTGCGCATCAAGCACGCCGACTATCTCTTCAGCGACCGCGAGATGGACCAGATGCTGGGACTGCTCTTCGTCGACGGCAAGCGCTACGACAACCGCATGGCCTACGAGTATATCATCGCCTACGAACTCCTGCAGCGTGACCTGCAACGGTTCAAGCAATACTATCCGCTGGGACAGTATGTGCAGTTCGACCACATACCCTATGCCATCCAGCAGGTGCTCATCGGACTGTGGGCGCAGCAGCACGGCACGCTGCAGGGCATACCCTACAGCGTGGACCGGCAGAACGTGACGGCCACGGCCGACTTCCTGCAGGCCTACATGGGCAACAAGGAGGACCCGCGACTCACGCAGCCACCCCTGAGCTACAATGCCTGGCGCTACCTGCTGCTGGACAACACGAAGAAGAAGGGGAAGGAGAAGATGAGGGAGATATACTAAGGGGCCCCTCCCCAGTTCCCCTCGTGGGGGAGGGGGGAGCCATGCGGCGTGAGGGACGAGAGAGGGAGATGAGGACTGTGGGTGGGCAGGTTACGTGTCATCCGCACATCGCGCAGCGTTGCTCCGTGTCATTGGAATGGGCAGGAGGGAATCATCCGAGCAATCCGAGTGTCATCAGTTGTTCAGAAAAGAGGTCCGTTGTAAAAAAGAAGCGTTCAACATACATATATATATAATAAGGAAGATGAGACAGATAAATATTGCACGACTGTTGTGCGGCCTGGTACTGTTTGCCCTGGTGGGCTGTAGCCGCGGACCGGAGAATGTGACGCGTAGCCATGCGCTGCCGCAGATGTTCCCCAGTTATGTCGGCGTGACCATACCCGCCGAGATCGCACCGCTCAACTTCAACATGGTGGGCCACTGCGACGCGGTGGATGTCACCGTCAGGGGGTCCAAAGGCGGCACGATGCACGTCACGGGCGACTATGCCGACTTCGACATCGACGAGTGGCATGCGCTCACACGGCAGAACCGCGGCGGCAGTCTCACGGTGACCGTCGTGGCCAAGCGCGACGGACGGTGGGTGCAGTACCGCGACTTCAAGGTCTATGTGTCGGCCGATGCCCTAGGCGACTGGGGCCTGACCTACCGTCTCATCCCTCCCGGCTATGAAGTCTATGGCAAGATGGGACTCTACCAGCGCGACCTCAGCACCTTCGACGAGGAGGCCATCCTCGAGAACACCGCCGTGCCGGGCGCCTGCCTCAACTGTCACACCAGCAACCGCACCAACCCCGCACAGTTCACCTTCCACGTGCGCGGCAGCCACGGGGCAACCGCCATCCAGCAGAACGGTAAGCTGGAACTGCTCAAGGCCAAGAACGACTCCATCCACGGGTCGATGGTCTATCCCTACTGGCACCCCTCGGGACACTATGTGGCCTATTCCACCAACCAGACCCACCAGAGCTTCCACGCCGTGCGCTCGGAGCGGGTAGAGGTGTTCGACCAGGCATCTGACGTGCTCATCTATCAGCCCGGCCGTCACCAGCTCATCCTCAACAAAGACGTGATGACCCCCGACCATTACGAGAACTATCCCGTGTTCTCGCCCGATGGCCTCACGCTCTACTTCGTCTCGTCGAAGGCATGGGACATCCTTGCGCACTACAAGCAGATACAATACAACATCTGCCGCGTGGCCTTCGACCCCAACACAGGACAGACCATGGGACCCGTCGACACGCTCTTCAACGCCCGCAAGCTGGGCAAGAGTGCCAACCACCCACGCCCGTCGTATGACGGACGGTTCCTGCTCTTCACCATGAGCGACTATGGCTGTTTCCCCATATGGCACCGCGAGGCCGACCAGTGGCTCCTCGACCTGCGCACGGGCAAGGCACGGCCCCTCGACGAAATCAACAGCCGGGGTACCGACAGCTACCACAACTGGAGCTCGAACAGCCATTGGATCGTGTTCACCTCGCGGCGTGGCAACGGCTACTACACCACACTCTACATGGCGCATGTCAATGCCAACGGCACCATGGGCAAGCCCTTCCTGCTGCCGCAGCGCAACCCGTGGAAATACTACGACGAGACGCTCAACTCGTTCAATACGCCCGACTTCACCCACCGCCCTGTGAAGCTGAACGCCCGCACCGCCACCAAGGCCATTGTCAGCGAGCAACGGCAAGAGACCACAGTGCGCTAGCAGGGTACATGGGATAGAAGTAAAAGCGTAAGAGGGTAGGAGGAATATACACGGCCCAAGGCTAATTCCTCCTACCCACCAACAAATCTACCCTCCAATAGATTTCCCCTCCAACAAACTACCCCACCCACAAACTTTTTCTCAGAAAGGGTGGAATATTTTTCGGCGTGGGAAAATAGGACAGTGAGTGGCATAAGGGAAAGCTTATTATTTGTATCTTTGCAAGGCAAGCACAAAACAAATCTCAAAGAACAACTAATAATAAAGACCTGAATGAAGAAAACAGCTTTATGCCTCGCACTTACCCTGGCCTGTACCCTCCATGCCCCGCTAGCCACTGCCCAGTCGCTGCCCGCCTTCCCCGGCGCCGAGGGCTTCGGTATGTACACCAAGGGCGGTCGCGCCACCAACACCAAGGTATATCATGTCACCACGCTCGACGACGGCGCCACCTCGCTCAAAGGGTCGCTGCGGTGGGCCAATGCCCAGCCCGGACCACGCATCATCATCTTTGACGTCTCGGGCACCATCCACCTGAAGAGTGCCCTGCGCTTCAATGCCAACACCACCATCCTCGGACAGATGGCACCCGGCGACGGCATCTGCCTGGCCGACTATCCCGTGACGGTGGGGAGCAACAACGTCATCCGATTCCTGCGCTTCAGGCTCGGCAACAAGTTCGTAGCCTACCACGAGGGCGACGGGCTGGGCGGCATGGACCTCCAGGATGTCATCGTCGACCACTGCTCGGTGAGCTGGAGCATCGACGAGTGTCTGTCGGTGTATGGGTCGCGCAACATCACCGTGCAGTGGTGCATCGCCTCACAAAGCCTCGTCAACTCCGGGCACTCCAAGGGAGCCCACGGCTACGGCGGCAACTGGGGCGGCTCGGGTGCCAGCTACCACCATAACCTGCTGGCCCACCACACCAGTCGGGTGCCCCGCCTCGGCCCGCGCCCCGGCACCCAGACTGATGAACGCATGGACCTGCGCAACAACGTGTTCTACAACTGGGGCGGCAACGGCTGCTACGGCGGTGAGGGTATGAATGTGAACATCGTCAACAACTACTACAAGCCGGGACCGGGCACCTTCAACCGCAGCTCTGCCATCCAGAAACGCATTGCCGCCATCGGCATACGCACGTCGGAATATACAGGCCACAACACCAGCAGTCCCAACGAGTGGGACAAGATGTGGCACGTGTGGGGAAAGTTCTATGTGCGCGGCAACTTCAATCTCTTCAACTCCGATGTCACGAAGGACAACTGGTCGCTGGGCATCTACAACCAGATCAGCAGCAGTAGCAACGACGGCACCTACACGGCCGCCACCGAAGACACCATGCAGCTGGGTCTGCCCATCGCCTTCTACCCCGTGACCACCGAGACGGCGAAGGATGCCTATGCCAAGGTGCTGGCCTATGCCGGTGCCAGTCTGCACCGCGACAGGGTAGACTCGCTCATCGTCAACGACACCCGCGACTGCACCGCCTCGTTTACCGGCAGCGGCAACGATGCCGGATTCATCAACTCGCAGGACGACCTGCGCCCAGCCAATGCCGCTGATTCGTGGAGCGCATGGCCAGACCTCATCCAGGCTCCGCTGCCTACCGACACCGACGGCGACGGCATGCCCGACGACTGGGAGTCGGCGAACGGCACCGACCCGGCTGCCAACGACGCCGTGAAGATTGCCGGCAACGGATATGCCAACATCGAGAACTACGCCAACAGTCTGGTGGCCGATATCGTTGCGGCCCAGCTCGACGGCGGCACGCTGCTGCAAGACAGGCAGGAGGCTGTCACCGGCATCACCGGCGAGGTGTACCCTAAGGCCAAGCGCGATGCCGAGTTGGCAGGCATCGTCGCCATCGACACCCCCCAACCTCTTCGCGCCGACAACGGTCTCTACACCCTCGGCGGGCAACAGGTACAGGCCAACATGACGGCCTTGCCCAAAGGCATTTATATCAAAAACGGGAGAAAATTCATCATCCGTTGAACCACGACGTTTGTTTCTTTGCGGGTATGCCAGACTGGGCATACCCGCTTTTCTTACCATTCCATCGCCATTTACGTACCCCTATAGTCCCGTCACCTTTTGCGTAAACCGGGCCCCTCATCCGTACAAAAAAAAACAGTGAAAAGCTTGCATGATCAGAAAAATAGTTTTAATTTTATGCGATATTTAACGATACCGCAATAATCTGGTGGGGTCGTAGCCTACACACTGATGCGGCCGCTCATGAGAAGTGTGTTTAGGTGAATGGAGCTGGGGCCTTGAAACAACCAACTTTGGCATGGTAACATCTATTACAGACCTGTTGAAGGTCGTGCGCAATCTATACTTTCAGTTGCTTCTCCTTATGGTCATGACACCGATGGCCAGCATGCGGGCCGACTTCTATAATCAAGGGACGATGTGTTTCTTGAATAAAGAGAAGGGCCTCAGCGGAGCGTCGGTGAGCAGCATCATGTCTGATGACGACGGCCAGATGTGGATACTGACGAGCTATGGCATCAACCGCTATAATGGCAGGCGTATTGTTCATTTCCCCATTGAGGGAATGGATAGCCATTTGTGGGCGTCGGATATGTGCTTGGGCGGTAAGGGCGAGGTATATGTGGCCTGCCGCGAGGGATTATTGCGATTGAGGCGTGGCGAGAGTAAGTTCAGATTGGTCGATATAGGCGTCACAGCCCCCGAGAATCTGTTTTATGTTGATGGGCGCCTGTATATAGGCTGTCACAGTGGCCTCTACGTTTACGATGGCACCCATACGCGTCATATCACCGTGGCGCCGCCGGTGGGGCTGGCCAACTCTGTGCGCCAAACCGTCAGGCTCGATAACGGTACCATCTGTTTTGCTACGCGTGAGGCTATTAACTTCTACGTCCCAAGCACCGGGAAGGTCAGCAGTATCAACATTACCCACCAGCTCCCTCATGATACCTATTTGTCGCAGATAGCCGTTGTTGGGCGCACCTTATATATCGGTACGAAGAATAACGGGCTCTATACCTGGTCTTTAGACTCGCGTGTGCTGCGTCGCCTTGATGGGGTAGGCAATGTCGTCACGCGACTTGGGAAGTCGGGTGCTCATCTGCTTACCGTCTCCACCGATGGCTCGGGTGCATACCTCATCGATGGCCGGAACGGTAAGATACTCAAACAATTCAACACCCAGGCACAAGGCGACCACCAGACACCCACCAATGCCATCTACTGCTATTATCGTGATGGTAATGGTGTAGACTGGCTGGGCTATGCCCGCTATGGAGCGTCGTATATTTATCACAGTTCTGGTTTGTTTCGTACTTTCGGCTTTAACCATTTCACCAGCGAGGGTATTGACGTGCGTTCGTTTTGCTTTCACGGCCCCCAGGTGCTCATTGGGTCGTACGACGGTCTTTATTTTATAGATCGGTCACGTTCTATAGTCAGAAAGATCGGTCCAGAGGAACTCAATGGGGGGCATATCGTCTCGTGCATCACTTGGTATGACAATCAGTACTATATCTCCACTTTCGATGGTGGCATCCTCAGGTTAGATCCGCAAACCTTGCGCGTGTCGAAGGTCAACCTGTATCCTTCGCTCAGCCACGTCACGGGTGGCGAACTGCAGGTGAGCCCCGATGGTAAGCTATGGATGTGTACCAGTCTGGGCGTGTTTGTTCTCAACCAGCAGCAAGAGGTCGTGCGCTACACTGAAGACAATGCGAAGATCTATGGTGGGCTGCCGTCCAGCATTCGTTTCGACCAGAAGGGCAAGGGATGGCTGACCTTTGCCGATGGCATGGTATTGTACAATGTGGCATCGGGACAGTTTGGCAAGGACAACTATCCTGCCGGTTTTTTCAATCGTGAGAATGTGAAGGCGCGCCTTGCCCATGACGGCACCCTGTTGTTTTTCGGTCGCAAGGCCATTTATCGCACCGATGCCGATATGAAGTCGTTCGGGCTCTTGCCCGTGCCTGACGAGATAGCCTGGGAGGGATTTGAGGAGATTCTTCAGGATCGGCTTGGCCATTATTGGATTGTGTCCGACCTCGGCCTCTTCCGGCTTGACGCGCGCTTGGCTTCCTTGCAGCATTTTGGCTATGGCGAGGGAATGCGCAGTCAGCTCGTCAACGGAGGCATGCAGCAGGACCGGGATGGTAGGGTGTGGCTCGGTACGTCGAACGGGCTGCTTACTGTGGAGCCTCGACAACTGGATGGATGGATGCGCGATGCCCGATATCACGTGGTGCTCTACGACATCCGCAAGGATGGCAGTCTGGTGGAGCAGGGCGAGGAGGAGTCGGTCAACAATGGCCGACGCCTCAGTTTGCACTGGAATTTCGCGTCACAACTGGTGACGATGAAACCCATACTCGAAGACTTCGCCCGGCCCAATGGGCGCCTGTATGAATACCGGTTGCAAGGTGACAGCCGCTGGCAGCTCGTGGGCGATGGGCAGGAAATCGTGTTGAAAGGGCTATTTCTGGGTAAGCACCATCTGCAGGTGCGTCTGGCTGGAGCTCCGGGTACCATGCGCAGCTATCATATTGTCGTGGTGCCATCGGTATGGGCCGTACTTGAATTGGTGTTGGTCATCGTAGCCTTGGTGTTGCTGTGGTTGTGGCGTCGCTATCGCATGACAACGACCACCCTGCTTGACGAGCGTAATGAAATTGCCGATGCCTTGGTCGATAGTGAGAACGAGAAACTGCGTGCCGAGGAACAGGTGGCCACCTTACAGGAGGACAAGGAGGCTGCAGAGATACAGGCTGTACCCAAATACGAGCATGTGAAGATTGACGAAGAAGAGTGCCGGGTACTCGTTGAAAAGATGAGACAATATATCGAGGCCAACAAGTTATATACCGATCCCAATCTTAAAATGAGCGACTTGGCCGATTATCTGCGTATCCCTGCCAGTAGGTTGAGCCAGATTTTCAGGCTTTACATGTCACAGAACTATTATGAGTTTATCAATGCCTACAGGCTGGCCGAGTTTAAGAGGCTTGTTGCTAAAGGTGAGGATCGGCACTATACCATCACGGCACTGAGCGAACGTAGCGGGTTCAAGCGTTCCAACTTCTTCTCCACCTTCCGTCGTATGGAAGGAATGACACCCGTAGAATATCTCAAGAAGATGAGGGGTTAAGCGTCCAACGAAATCATTTGGACGCTACCTCATGAATTGTCAAAATGCTGAACTACAGCGTTTTGTCTATTTTTGGACTACCTCCGAAAGCACTTGGTACAGGTAGTCGTCGGTTTTGGTGTGAGGTGCTTGCTTTTTCCTTACTTTTGCACCTGTCGATGGTTGCCTATCTGTACTGACCATGTAAACCTATCAATGACATTTAACAAACCCAAATTTAGTTAGACCTAAGAACAAAATGGAAAAAGTGAAACTTTGTTTGCTGAGTCTGTTGACTCTATGCTGTTCCCTTCTCATCCTTTCCTGTAGCAGTGAGGAAGAAGGTAAAGCCACGGTGGATTATTCTGCTCCGTTGCCTGTAACCCGTCTTAATGCCACACCCATAGCCGGTGGCGTGGAACTGAACTGGATAAAGTCGGCAAGCGCCAACTTTAAGTATGCCAAGGTGGCTTACACTGATGCCAAGGGAAAGGACCAATACATACTGCTCTCGGCCGAGCGTGCCGACAGTCTTTTCGGAGAGATGCGCACCGTCGTTCGTGGCTTCGCCAAAGAGCAGCCTGTGACCTTCAGGGTCTACGCCTGCAGCGTGAAGGGCCAGCATGGTGAGGCGGCTGTCATCGAGGCCACCCCTCAGGCACCCAACTTTATCAAGGTGCTCGACAAGACTCATGTAACCGCGGCCCCCGGTGGGGCCCATGTGGCCTACGTCAATGATTTTGATGAGACGGTAACCATTAAGGTGGTCTACGCCTCCAAGGCCGATGCCGCAAAGACCGACTCGGCCACGTTTGCCATCGCTCCCCGTACCGCCGGTACTCAATATGTGCGCTTCGACTGTGGCAATGAGATTCTCTCTGGTGACTGCATGGTCGCCGTCTCCACGCTCGATGTGGCCGGCAACGAATCAGACGCCAACCGTGTGTCGCTGAATGGGGTGCCCGCCATCAGCCAGATAGACAAGGCGGCATGGAGCGTGCCCGGCTTCAACCACGATTCCAGCGATGGCACTATAGGCTACAGTTCGCAGGAGGCCGTAGGCGAGGGTAGCGTGAAAGGGCGCGTGACCTGTCTCTTCGACAATGACCTCAACACCTTCTACCACTCTCGTTGGAAGGGCGGCGGTGGCACCCTCCCACAGTGGTTTATCATCGATTTGGGCAGAGACTACACCGTGGCGCAGCTTGAGCTGTTTGCCCGACAAGACAAGGATGGCACTAAAGGCCAAGTGGGTGAGCAGGTCTTCGTCTGCAACGATGCGGCGGCAGCCGACAAGAGAGACCCTACATCCTGGAAATGGCAAGACTGTGGCGAGCATAGGTTCGACCCATATAACAAGAAGGGGCAGGTGGTAGACCTCTCGACCTCGACCACCAAGGTGCGTTACGTCAAACTGTATTTCGATGCCAAATATTGCGGTATCGGCAACTACGCGATGCTCGGCGAGATTAATATTTATACTATCAAATAAAACCTAAAGTCTCATTACAACAAATGAAGAAAAGATATTATCAGGCAGCCATACTTTGCTCTGGCTTGCTCTCATTCAGTCCCATTGCCAGCGTGCAGGCAGCGCAGTCTCCCGTGGTGCAGCAGGCCAAAGGTCATGTGGTACGTGGTACCGTGCTCGATGAGCAGGGGCAGCCCATCATCGGTGCCACCGTTATGCAGAAGGGCACCAAGAATGCCGCAGTAACCGACCTTGATGGCCGATTCCAGTTGTCGAATGTCAGTGGGCAGGTTGTGGTGTCGTATATCGGATATAGAGACCAGGTGGTAAATGCCACAACCGGTGAACTTACCATCAGGATGAAAGAAGACCCCGGACAGCTCGACGAGGTGGTAGTCACCGGCTACGGCACACAAAAGAAAGCATCGCTCACCAGTGCCATCTCGCAGGTTAGGGGTGATGAGGTCTACAAAGACCGTGGTGTTACCAATACCGCCGTGGCCCTGCAAGGAGAGATTGCGGGTCTCACCGTCACGCGTTCCTCCACCCGGCCGGGCCAGGAAGATGCCGCCATTTCTATCCGCGGTGACATCTCCATCAATGGCAACGCCAGTCCATTGATCATCATCGACGGCATCGTAGGCTCGATGGATGAGTTCAATTCGATCAATGGTGATGACATCGACAACATATCTGTCCTCAAGGATGCCTCTGCAGCCATCTATGGTAGTCGTGCGGCAGGCGGTGTGATGCTCGTCACCACCAAGCGTGGCAAGCAAGGCCGGGCGCAGATTACCTACGAAGGTGCCATCAGTCGTACCATCAACGGCATACAGACTCCCTTGACGAGCAACCGCGAGTGGCTTGACATGTTCTATGAGGCCCAGTATAACGATGCTGCCGCCCTCACCGGCCTGACCGACCCTGATGCCATTAGGCAGAAGATCAATTGGTGGATTTTCAACAACGACTACTTCAGCGGTCCATCGGCCGACCCCAACGACATAGACCCCGAGACCGGCCAGTTGCGTATCTACAAGGGCGAGAGTCTCTTCAATGCCCTGCGCCAAGGGAAGACATTCACCCTGAGAATCAACGACTATGTACACTGTTATTCGCCAGATACCTACATCATGGATTATCTCTATGGACAGGCTACCTCACAGCGGCACAACCTGAGCATCTCGGGTGCCGACAACAAGTTTGGCTACCGGCTCTCGCTGGGCTATGAGAATGCCAAGTCGCAGCTCAAACCCGCCTACGACGGACAGAAGAAATGGAGTGCCCGCTTCAATGCCGACTATCAGGCTACCGACAGGCTGAAGATACAAACCAACCTCTCGTTTGAGAAACGCAGTGTACAGAGTCCCTCTACCGATGTGGGTGCCGGCACTTACGATCCCTGGTTCTGGCCGGTATACAACCAGAATGGTCAGCCTTACGACACCTTCAGTGGACAGCGCAATCCCATTGGCGGCCTCACTGAAGGAGGTACGAGCAAGTGGCAGTTGTCTACCTTCCGTGGCAGCCTGCATGCCGACTACGACCTGGCCTTCATCACTCAAGGGCTCTCGCTGAGCGGAACGGCAGCCTTCAAGCGGGTGGAGAAAAATGTGTCGACCACCAAACTGCCCATCCGCTATTATGACTGGGTGGGAACGCAGTATGGTCAGACCCGCAACGCACCGGGATCGATGTCAGAGGACTTCGACCGCTGGGACGACCTTACCTTCGAGGCCTTGGTCAACTACAACCGTACCTTTGGAGTGAAGCACCGTCTGGCTGCTATGGTGGGTATGACTGCTGAGGAAGAGTCGAACAAGGCCCTTTCGGCCAGTCGCAACAAAGGCGAGATATTTGAAGGCTCAGGCCTGCAAGACCTTGATGTCTTTGTCAGCGGTGAGAACAACGGTGCTGATGGGGGCCAGTATGCCTATGGCCTGGTATCGTTCCTCTCACGTCTCAACTACGCGTACAATGATACCTACTCTGTGGAGTTTCTCTTCCGTCGAGATGGAAGTTCTAAGCTCGCCAAAAGCCAGCGCTGGAAGAACTTCTATTCGGTGTCGGGTTATTGGCGCCTCACGGGAGAGCAATGGATGAAAGGTGTGAGGTGGCTCAACGACCTCAAGCTCCGTTACAACTACGGCAAGACCGGAAGCGTCAGTGGCATTGGCAACTACGAGCGTTTTGCCGCCATCAGCACCGGTAACGAGATATTCGGCACAACGCCTGCTCAGCAGACCAGTCTGTGGGTCAGTGGCATGACCTCCGACAAACGCACCTGGGAGACCATCAACAGTCACAACATTGGTGCCGATTTCACATTGCTCAACAACCATCTGAATGGTAGCTTCGACTATTTTGTCAAGACCAACAGCGATATGTTCATCAGTGTCGACTACCCCTCTGTGCTGGGAGCCACCGCACCCAAGATCAACGACGGAAAGTTCCGGGCCAGAGGCTGGGAGTTGGCCATGAACTGGAATGACCGTATCGGCGAGGTGACCTACCGCCTGGGCTTCAACCTCTCAGACGTGTGGTCGAAGGTGCTGAAGCTGACCGACAACAACAACATCCCTAATGCGGGTATCAACAGCAATCGCCTCGTGGGCAAGCCACGTCAAGCCATTTACTGCTACCAGACTGATGGCATCTTCCAGAATCAGGAAGAGGTCGATGCCTATTATGAGATGTATTATTGGAATGCCGACCATACCGGCCCTAAGTCGGGCAATATATTGCCCACACCCTCAAAGAGTGCCACCTACACGCTGCGCCCCGGTGCCCGTCGGATGGTGGATGTCAATGGCGATGGGGTCATTACCAAAGACGACATCTACTATGCCGGTGATGCCGCACCGCGTATGACCTTCGGTATCAAGGCCGGACTGGAGTGGAAAGGCATCGACCTGAGCCTCTTCTTCCAAGGCGTGGGCAAGCAGAAGATACTGCGCACGGGCTCGCTTTATGCACCTTGGGTGACCAACTACTTCATGCAGAACAGAACCTTTGCCGGGAAGATGTGGACCCCAGAGAACACCAATGCCGAATACACCATTGCCTCGCGCGACCAGAACTTCAACAAATTCAGCTATGAGAACCGTGATGTCAGCGTGCAAGATAACCGCTACATCCGTCTCAAGAGTCTCATCCTAGGCTATACGCTGCCCAAACAATGGGTAAAGAAGGCCTCGCTGGAGCGTGTGCGTG
This sequence comes from uncultured Prevotella sp., assembly GCA_964493905.1. Classification (GTDB taxonomy): domain Bacteria; phylum Bacteroidota; class Bacteroidia; order Bacteroidales; family Bacteroidaceae; genus Prevotella. The sequence goes on along the minus strand of CAZBQA010000007.1, from coordinate 36,869 downwards.
TCTACTTCTCGGGCGACGACCTGTGGGAGTGGACTAAGGTGAACGATGGTTACGACCCCGAATACGGCGAGAACTCCAACAACACCTTCCCCTTCAGCCGCCAGCTCACCATAGGCATCAGTGTGAACTTCTAACATCCATACCAATATTATTTTTATTATAAGCCAAGATTATGAAACCTACATATTGTGCATTGATTTTTATTTCGGGCTTGCTGACGCTGTCGGCTTGCTCCGACTTTCTGGAGAAGGAGCCGCTGGCGCAAGGCACCACTGCCGTGGCCTTTAAGACCCCCTCCCAGTTCAACCAGGCTGCCAATGCCTTTTACAGCCACTTGCCCGGCTATGACGACTATGACCAAAACACCGATATCGGTTGCCTGACAAGTAATGGTGGCGGTTCGGCACAAGAAGACGATGCTACCTGGGATAAGCAGTATGCCAATATACGGCAGTATAACATCCTGCTCGACAAGGCTCGGTCTTACCAAGGCGACTCCACCGCTATCGCCAATGCTGTAGGCCAGACCTATTTTTTCCGTGCCTTTGCCTACTTCAACCTGCTGCGCCGTTTCGGTGGCGTGCCACTCGTAGAAAAGGTGCTTGACGTGACCGACGACGACCAACTCTATGGTCCCCGTGCCAGCCGCTATGCCGTGGCCAAGCATGTCTTTGATGACCTGCGTCGCGCTGTAGCCTTGCTACCCGCAGAGCGTAGCATCGCCGATGCCGACAAAGGACATATCAGCAAGGAGGCGGCACAGGCCTTCCTCGGACGCGTGCTGCTCTATGAGGCTACCTGGGAGAAATATGTCCCGCAGATGGGTTACGACCTCGATGGAGACGGGGCCAAGGTGGGTGCCGGCAAGGACAAGCCTGCCGACTATCCTACCATCCAGCAGATGCTCACAGAGAGCAAAGCCAGTTCGAGGGCTGTCATCGACGAGGCGGAAGCCAATGGTACGTATGCCCTCTTTAATGCCTGCGACTCGTTGAGCTACAATTACCTCTTCACCATTGACGACAAGGGTGGCAATATCTCCAATCCATGGGGGGTAGGCAAGTCGGCCAACAAAGAGTTTATCATCAGCAAGCGTTACGACTACGACCTCAAGCGCACCAACAAGAATCTTGGTCACGTGGTATATACCTGGCTGGCCGTACACATCAGCGCCCAGTTTGGTGAGTCGTTCCTTTGTCGGAACGGACTGCCCATCCGCATCAGCCGTACCGGCAGCATGGCCGATGCCGAGAACAACCCGCAGTTCAAGGGCTGGGGTACCTTTATGGGCGAGTACGAGAATCGTGACATGCGTTTCTCGGGTACTACCTTCCTGCCCGATCGTCCGGTATGGAGCAATGGTTCGGGTCGCTCGCTCACCGAGCTGGGACATCCCTATCCTGACCCCATCTATCCCGCTTGTGACCCAGAACGCGGTGAACCAGTCAACAACAGCGACCCCGCATACGGCAGCTGGCGTGGTGTGACACGCCCCACGCTGCGCAATAATGCCATCTTCTACGACTATGGCAGTCGCAAATATGGTCCTGAAGGTGCCAACCGTCCCACCAACAGCGAGTCGGCCGACTGGCCCATCCTGCGCCTGGCTGAGGTCTACCTCAACTATGCTGAGGCCACCTGCGAGTTGCAGAACGGACAGATCAGTGACGACGACCTCAACCGTTCTATCAACAAGTTGCGCGACCGCGCTCGTGTGGCTCACCTCACCAATGCCCTCATAGCTGATGTGTGGGATGCCAACTACTGGGACTGGACCCAGAACAAGACCGTGTGCAAGAAACTCACGATGCTGGGTGAGATTCGACGCGAGCGAGCCTGCGAACTCTTTGGCGAGGGCTTCCGCCTCGATGACCTCAAACGGTGGGGCGAGGCTGTAGACCATCTTACCGGTACGATGCTTGGACGTCACGTGCTCAATACGGCATACACCATGCACAAGGCCAACGACAATGTCTACTATGGCCAGCCCTGTTACTACCCGCAGAAATATCCCCTGCTCTATGGTGTCTATACGGGCAGTGGCATGAGCGACCCCGACTATGGTCGTTCTATCGCAGTGAAGAGCGAGAACCTACAGTATCAGAGCCGCGACTACCTCTGGCCGCTGCCGCTCAAGCAGATTCGCAAGAACCCCAGCCTACTGCAAAACCCCGGCTGGTAACACACCTATATTATGTTGGATGCTGTTTCCCGGGGCTACAATACCTGTAACGTCGTGTATTGTGACCTTTGGGGGGCAGTTCTGACATCTTATTTCATATTACTACTGTCAATCTCACTACAATGAAGAGAACCATACTTTCCTACCTTTTTTTGCTTGTCAGCCATCTCAGCTTCTCCCACACATTCGTACATCCGGGCAGCATCCTCACTCAGTCAGAGCTCAACCGTATCAAACAACACATAGCGGCGCAAGACCAGCCTTGGTACGACTCATGGCTACAGTTGCAAGGCTCTCCTTTCGGCAATCTTTCACGCAAGGCAAGTCCTTCTGCAGAGATTGGCGGGTCAAACGGCACACGCCAACGGGCTTCGGGCGATGCTTATGCGGCTTTGCTCGATGCCATTCAATGGCATGTCACTGGTGACAACAAGTATGCCGACCATGCCGTGCAGTTGCTTAGTGCCTGGGGTAATCAAGTCACCACGGCCAGTGCAGAGCTTTTCCAGTTTCCTGCTCGGAGCATGTGTATTGCCGCAGAAATGCTTCGCTATGGCGATGGCTCTTTTTATCAGGGATGGCTCGAGAACGACAAGGCAAATTTCTTGAAGATGGTGCGTAACGTACTCTATCCGGCTTGCAAGAGTCAGGCCGAGAACAACACCATGACTTCTTGGTCAGCCCCTGCTGCTACTGGAGTGATGGCCGCAGGCATCCTGCTTGATGATGATAACATCTATCAGGAGGGGTTGTCCTATTTTTCTAATATTGGTATTGCGGGTTCGGTGTTCAATGCGATCCTTGCCAACGGGCAGGTGCGAGAGATGGGCCGCGACAACGTCCATGCCATGCTGGCACTGAATGATCTGGCACAGATGGCCCGTCTGGCATGGAGCCAAGGAGACGACCTCTACAGCCTTGGCGACAACCGTCTGCTCAAAGGTTTTGAGTACTATTGCAATTACAACCTCGGCAATGAGGACTTGTACTATGCGCCGTTGAGCAACAACGGCAGCACGTGGTATTATATCTCAACCCACAACAATGGTTTCCGGCTTGCTCCTGATGGCTTGTGCTATGAGAACGTCTATCACCACTACAAGGAAATCAAGAAACTGGATGCCGCCACCCTTTTCCCACATCTGGAGGCTTTCACCAAGCTGGCCCGCCCTGAGGGCCAACAAGAGAATCTGGGATTCGGCACCCTGCTCTACACCATTGATGCCAACTCCTCACCAATGTTCACGGCTGTACCCCAGGCAGTAGCTGACTTGGAGGCTCGCGCAGGTATCGACCGTGTGTGGTTGTCATGGTCGGACAACGGCCGCAATGATGCCAGTGGGTTCAAGGTCTTTAGGGCCGGTGATGATGGGGTGTATCATGAACTTGTTGACAAAAGCAACTACACGCGCAAAAGTTATTGTGACGAGCTCGTTGAGCGTGGCAAACGCTATTCTTATCGTCTGACACTCTATAACCGAGCTGGTGAGAGCCAGTCGTCCGAGGCCGTCACGGTCACCATGCCCAATCCCGGAGACCTGCCTGAGGGGTGGCAGGTTGTCGGTATCGGCAATGGATGGGGCAAGGGTAGTTTTGCCAATGACCTGTCCAACTCATTTTCTGTCATTGGTGGGGGCGATGCCTTCCGTCGCCGTGACGAGGGCCACGCCTTTGTGTATCATGCCCTGGCTGGCGACGGATCACTTTCGGCACGGCTCGTATCTACCCGTGAAGGCTTCAACAGTGTCGGCCTCATGCTCCGCGACTCACTCCATAGTGGTTCTGCACAGATGGGACTGACCCTTGGCGGCAATGGCTACCGCTATTGCTACTCCGTGTCGCGCACCACTTATGCGAACCAGACCAACTGGACTACAGGCGACGACTTCTCCTATGCTCCTTTCTGGATGAAAGTCGAACGTTCGGGCAATACGGTGAGCACCTATCAGAGCCGTGATGGCAGGCAGTGGTATTGCATTGACACCCAGACCTTGGCATTGCACGATACCGCTTATGTAGGCTTTGTCGTGGCTTGCAACAGCGATTACCAGGTTGCCTTCGACCATGTGCGCCTGGACCAGACTGCTGCCCCTGACATCTCGATAGAAGCCCCTGGGCAGCTCATGGGCGTATGTAAGCCCGGCAATACGGTGGCCCTGACATGGACAGGTGTCTATGATGCCGACCATTATGTAGTGGAGCGTGCCACACATGCCGATGGTCCTTTCGTGGTGGTGGGGGAACCTGCGACCAACAGTTGGGAAGACACCGCATTGGAGCAGCAAACCTATTATTACCGTGTGTCGGCCAGACGCCAGACCCAGGTGAGTCCAGCCTCCGAGGTCACCGCCGTAGCCGTATATCCCATTGTCAAGGCAGTCTTGACGGGTAGGGTTATCGGTACGGAGGGCTCGTGGGGTAACAACAGTCAGACTCAGCGTGATGCAGTCTTCGACGGCAACCTTTCCACTTTCTTCGATGCCCCCAAGGGTCATGAGAGTGATGCCTGGGTTGGACTGGACTTGGGCGACGGACAGTCTGCCCGTCTGATGGAAATCCGATTCTGTCCGCGAGACAGATACGCCTCACGCATGAACGGTGGCCGGTTTCAGGGGGCCAACTCTGCCGACTTCAGCGATGCCGCCGACCTGCATGTCGTATCTACCACTCCTGTGACCGGCAGCTTAACTTCTGTCGCCATTGCTGATATGGGTCGGTATCGTTACCTGCGATACCTGACGCCAGCCAACGGCAGTTGTAACGTGTCAGAAATTGTTTTCTTTGGAGAGACCTACAGTCAAGGCCAGCCTACGACCGTCACCCCGTCTGTCTTTGAGGACGAGGTGCGTATGCAGGTCTACGACCTGGGAGGACGCTACCTCGGAGCAGAGGTCGCCGGTCAGCCTCATGGCGTGTATATCGTCAAGGTAGGCGACAAAGTCACGAAGGTGTTGCGATAAAAATAGATCAAGCCAGTTATCCATCCATAATCATCAAGATGAACAACCGCACATTATGCTTATTGCTGCTGGCAACCTGCCTGTCAGGTAGCATGGCAGCGGCCGATGGCCAAACGTCTCGGCAGCCCACTTTTACCGAATGGCATGACCAGCAGGTCAATGAAGTGAACCGTTATGCCGTCCATACCGATTTCTTTCCCTACCTTTCTGAGAAGGGCATGAATAGCGGCACACCCAGTTGTGAGCCCAACTACCTCTCTCTGGAAGGCCTGTGGAAATTTCGATGGGTGGCCGATGCCGACCAGCGACCTGTCGACTTCTATCAGCCCAACTACGACGACGGGGCGTGGGGCGAGCTCACTGTGCCTGGCCTATGGGAAATGAACGGCTATGGGCAGCCCGTATATGTCAACATCGGTTTTGCCTGGCGAGGCCATTTTGCCAACAATCCGCCGCAGGTACCCGTCAAAGATAACCATGTGGGCTCTTACCGTCGTTATGTCGATATTCCTGAGGGATGGAACGGCAAGCAGGTCATCGCCCATTTTGGTTCGGTGACATCTAATATCTATCTCTGGGTCAATGGCCGTTTTGTGGGCTATGCCGAAGACTCCAAGGTGGCAGCCGAGTTCGATCTCACCCCATATCTCAAGCCAGGGCGCAACCTCATTGCCTTCCAGAGTTTCCGCTGGTGCGATGGCAGCTACCACGAAGACCAGGATTTCTGGCGGATGAGCGGTGTGGCCCGCCATTGCTACCTCTATGCGCAGGATGGCAGTCACCATATCAGCGACCTTCGGCTCACCCCCGACCTCACTGCCGACTATCGCGACGGCATGCTACATGTGAGGGCTCTGGTGAAGGGTGGGGGACGGTTGCTCCTCGACCTTGTGGATGCCGCGGGTGTTACCGTGGCCTCGCAGGCTGTCGATCTTCGTCGGGGGGAGCAAGAGGTGAAGGCTGACCTCAGTGTCAGGCAGCCCTATCAATGGACGGCAGAGACACCTTATCTATATACACTTCGTGTGCGCCTTACGGGTAAGGGCCCTGCTGCCCCGCTCTATATGGCAACCACGCAGGCCGTGGGATTCCGTATGATAGAAATCCGCGGTGCCCAGCTGTTGGTCAATGGCAAGCCCATCCTCATCAAAGGCGTCAACCGCCATGAGATGGACCCCGACGGTGGGTACCTGCTCACCGAGCAGCGCATGATGCAGGACATCATGCTGATGAAGCGTCTCAATATCAACGCCGTGCGAACGAGTCACTATCCCAACGACCCCTTGTGGTATGACCTTTGTGACCGTTATGGTCTATATGTCGTGGCTGAGGCTAATCAGGAGAGTCATGGTTTCTGGTATAAAGAAGACTCTGAGGCAGGAAAGCCCCACTTTGCACAACAGATCATGGAGCGCAACCAGCACAACGTGTGTCTTAACTTCAACCACCCCAGTGTCATCATCTGGAGCCTTGGCAACGAAACAAAGTATTCCAAGAACTTTGACGATGCCTACGACTGGATCAAAAGCCAGGATGCCAGTCGGCCTGTGCAGTTTGAGCAGGCTGCCATCGAGGGGCGTGCCACCGACATCTTCTGCCCAATGTATTATACTGTTGACGCCTGCAAGTGGTATGCCGAGAACGACAAGTTCAGCAAGCCGCTCATCCAGTGCGAGTACAACCACACCATGGGTAACTCCAGCGGCAACCTCAGCGACTACTGGGAACTCATACGGCACTATCCTAAGTATCAGGGTGGCTTTATCTGGGACTTCATGGACCAAGCTTTGCATCGTCGTCCACAGTGGGATGCCGCACGCCCATTGTCTGCAATGGAGACCACAGCCCGCCGCCTGTCGCCCGTCGACAGTCTGGGTCAGGCACAGGTAGTGCCTTTCATCGACTACACCTATGGTGGCGACTACAATGGTTACGACCCCTCCGACAATAATTTCAATTGCAACGGTATCGTGGGCCCTGACCGGCAGCTGAACCCCCATGCCTACGAGGTGGCCTACCAGTACCAGAATATATGGGTGACGCCTATCGACCTGTCTCATGGCCTCATTGGCGTGCGCAATGAACATTTCTTTCGCGACCTATCCAACTATCGGCTCTTGTGGGAACTGGTGCAGGGCGATAGCGTGCGGGCACAGGGCAGCGTCGAGCATCTCGACGTAGCGCCACAGCAGCAACGACAGCTGCGCCTCGACTTGCCCCCCTCCTATGGCGAGACCTTCCTCAACCTACGCTTTGTGCTCAAGGCTGCGGAGTCGCTTCTTGCTGCAGGACACGTGGTGGCCCATCAGCAGTTGCCCATGCCGGGCTCTGGCATGGCACCGCCCGTTGCTGTTGCCAGGGTGAAGGGGTCAGTGCGGGCAACTGTCAATGCCACTACGCTGACCATCGCCGACAAAAAAGGCCGCGTGAGAGTGACGTTTGATCGTCAGAGCGGATGGATGACCGGTTACCAAGTCGGCTCTGTCAGTCTGCTGGCCAGCGGCACCTCCCTCAGACCCCTCTTTTGGCGTGCCGTAACTGATAACGATATGGGTGCCGAGTTTCAAAATAAGCTCAGCCTATGGCGTAACCCCGAGCTGATTCTACGTAGCCTCACCACCCAGCCTGGTCGCGCCGCTGACGGCACACGCACCTGCAGGGTAACGGCCCAATATGCCATGCCACAGGTGGGTGGCGGTATGACCATGACCTACCTGGTCTTCCCCGATGGCATGGTGAGGGTAGAGCAGCAGATGCGCGCCGACAGCGTCACTAAAGTGCCCGACCTGCTGCGTTTCGGCATGGAGGCCGTGCTGCCGGGTGACATGGACCAGACCACCTACTATGGTCGCGGCCCTGTGGAGAACTATGCCGACCGTAAGGCCTCCATGCCCGTGGGGGTCTACAAAATTAGTGCTGATGCGATGTTTTATCCCTACATTAGGCCACAAGAGACAGGTACACGCAGCGACCTGCGCTGGTGGCGCCAGACCGACCATACAGGTCGAGGGCTTCTTATCACCAGCGACAGCCTCTTCTCGGCCAGTGCATTGCACTATGCCATTGCCGACCTCGACGAGGGAACTCAGAAAGACCAGCGACATAGTGGCGAGGTGAGGCGCTCACCCTTCACCCATCTTTATATCAATGGGGCCATGGCTGGCCTCGGGGGTACCAACAGCTGGGGCCAGTGGCCTTTAGGTAAATACAGGCTGCCCTATCAGGACCGTAGTTTCACCTTCGTCATCAAACCCATTGCGCAATAATTCATCTCCATATACTAATATGTCATCTGTAAACGTTATACAAGAAAAATATGATCTTATCGAGCAGGCATATCGTACGCTATGTCCCCAGCTCGTTGGCTTTATAGCCAGAAGGGTGGGTGATGATGATACGGCGCGGGACCTCTGCCAAGAGGTGTTTGTGCGTGCACTTGAAAACAATCTGTTCAATCGGGAGACGATCGTAAGCTATCTCTATACCATCGCGCGCCATCTGACAACCGACCACCTTCGGCGACGGGCACGATATGTGGCAGTCGAGCGTTACTTCAGTCGCTGTGTTCCACAATCGGTGAGCATGATGAGCGAGGTGGTGACACGCGACCTGGCCCGAGTAGAGCAGTGCAAGCTCCGCGCCATGCCTGTAGTGCGCAGTAAGGTGTATTCACTCAGTCGTTACGAAGACAAGGACAGCCTTGCGATTGCCACGCTACTGGGTATCAGCAAACGCACCGTAGACAGTCATCTGTTTCTTGCTCGAAAAGAGATACGACAGTTTATGAGCCAATGTATATAACCATCCAATACTAATTATCCATGTATGTACAACAGCTATCCAAGTACCACAAGTGGGCTGCATTATTTCTCCTTTTGACTTTTCTTGTGCCCAGCATGACCTCCCATGCCCAACTGCAAGTTTATCCGGCCCCGGCGGGCATAGGTCTGGCGGACGACTTCACGGTGAAGATACGAACGGTAGGCGGTGAGTGGGTGGCCGTAGACACCTACGCCTTCAAGGTAGACCAGATGACCAACTATCGGCACCGGGCCGAGGTGTCGTCAGTGGCCTCCTTCGACTTCGAGGGGGAGGCCGAGGTGTCTGTCACCAGCAAGGTGCCTGTCAAGACCTGCCGTGTGCGGCCATTGTCATACAACATCAGTCACCAGGTGGAGGGCAACACCATCACCTTCAAACTCGACCGCCCGCGCAACCTCTCGGTAGAGGTCAACGGCGACATCTACCACAACCTGCAGTTGTTTGCCAACCCGCCGGATCCCAACAAACCCAAGAAAGCCAAGAGCGGCAGGCATCTGATTTTTTTCGGTCCGGGCATACACCGGTTGCCTGCCGACTCGCTCCACATCCCCTCGGGCACGACGGTGTATATCGCCGGTGGTGCTGTGGTGAGGGGTTGGCTGTCGACCTACCGCAACCGCGACATCAAGATTCTAGGTCGTGGCATCATCATGCCCGACAATAACCAGGCCGGCCTACAGGTCCGCTATTCGAGGAATGTGGTGGTGGACGGTATCATCACCACACAGATGCCCGTAGGTGGCAGCGACTCGGTGCGTATCTCCAACTGCAAGGTGCTGTCGTGGTATGGCTGGGGCGACGGCTTCAACGTCTTTGCCAGCAGCCATGTGAGCTATGAGCACATCTTCGCCCGCACCAGCGACGATTGCTCTACCATCTACTGCACCCGCAAAGACTACCAAGGCTCGAGCCGACACATACGGGTAAAGGATGCGGTCTACTGGGCCGACGTGGCCCACCCCATCATGATTGGCTTGCATGGCGACATCGAAAAGAACGAGGTGGTGGACGATGTGCGCTATGAGGACATCGACATTCTGGAGCAGGCCGAGGCCCAGATCGACTATCAGGGCTGCATCGGCATCAACAACGGCGACAATATTCTGGTGCGCAACATCACCTTCGAGAACATACGCATCGAGAGTCTCAGGCAGGGCATGATCCTCAATGCCCGCGTATGCTTCAACCTCAAATACTGCAAGGCGCCGGGGCGGGGCATCGAGAACATCACGCTGCGCAACATCAGTTACAACGGCACCAAGCCCAACATGAGCATCATCGCCGGATACAACGAGGACCGCAAGGTCAGGAATGTCAGGTTTGAGAACCTCACCATCAACGGACAGCTCATCACCGACGACATGGCCATCAAACCCAAATGGTACAAGACGGCCGACATGGCCAACATATTCATCGGCGAGCATACCGAGGGCATCACCTTCCAATAACCTCTCCCCCGCCACGCATCTCCATTGTGGGAGGTTGTGGCATCCTACAATGCCTCAGCCCCGAGCAGGTGGCTGACCAGGATCTTGATGCCGATGAAGATAAGGATGGCACCGCCCAGGAGGTCGGGCTTCAGACGATGGCGTATGGCACCGCCGAAGCGCACACCCAGCAGTTGGCCGGTGATGCCGAAGAGAAACGAGCCGATGCCGATGGCCCAAAGGGGAAAAGAGAGCTGGTGAAGGGTGCGGTAGCCGGTGAGGGCCAGCGAGATGCCCACCGCCAGGGCATCGATGCTCGTGGCCACGGCCAGCACCAGCTGGGTGCGCAGGCGTGCGGGGTTGAAATGCTGACTGTCGTCGGGCTGAAACGACTCTCTGATCATCCTGATGCCCAGAAACACGAGCAGGGCAAAGGCTACCCAATGGTCTACCGACTCGATATATTCGGCAAACCTGTTGGTGGCAAACCATCCGATGAGGGGCATGACGGCCTGAAAGAGTCCGAAAAAGAAACTCATACGCAGCACCACACGCCAAAAGCATCTCCCCATGATCACGCCACTGACGATGCTCACGGTGAAACAGTCCATAGCCAGTGCCACGGATAAGAATAATATATCGAGAATATTCATCATCGCCTTGCCATTGATAGAAATCGGCGACAAAATTACGAAAAAATAATCATTTGCTGCCATCTTCCCCTACATTAATCTCTAGCGATGGAGGTCATCGAATGCAGGCGAGAGTGGGATGCGAGGGTGTTCTTTTGCACGCAGAGTCGCAGAGTTTTGGGAGTTTTACTGCTCGCTGGAGTGCGAGGGTCAGAGTGTTGATCGAAAAAATCTGTGCCATCTGCTAAATCTGCGAGAGATGAAAAACAACGGATGAAGCGGATGAAACGGATGAGCCCTACCCCGACCCTCCCCGTGGGGGAGGGAGAGGCATGCGACACATTTTGATAACACGGATGCCGCGACGCGGCGGCTGATGACGCGGAACCTGCGCACCCGCAGCTATTAGGCGCTGCCTCTGTGCGGCATGAAAGGTAGATGCGTTTGCCGGATGCGCAAGGTGTGTGGGACACAAAACAAAAGGACATACCCCGACAGCGCCGGGTGTATGTCCTTGTTCAAAAACTGATTGCTAAGAAAACACCTACTGCTGCCTCACAGCAGCAAGATGATGGGGAGACTCTTCTCCACAAACCTATTTATTCAAAGTCAGTCAATAACCTAGAAACCTGACTTTTCTTCGACGATACATTGGAACGGACTGGCGGGCAGTCCCTGACGGTTGCGCACATTGGCCTTGTCGGGATTGTTCTTCCAGGCATAGCGCACGCGGGTGGGCCGCTCTACGGCCTCGCACGTCACGGTCACCGTGTTGCCCTTGGCCTTGGCCTTGGCATTGTGGTATCGGCCATCGGTGCCTGCCAGCTCAAACTCGTAGACCTCGCCGTCTTGCAGCGGCTGGTCGAAGCGCAGGGTGACGGCAGACGCTGTGGCCGTAGCCTGCTGCACAAGGGGTGACAGGGGTGCCTTACGACCGTAGCACAACTTGCCGAGGGCCAGCGCCACACGGTCGGCCACCTCGCGCTTGCGCAGGGGGTGGATGTCGTTAAACTCGCCCAGGTCGATAGCCACGGCGAGCTCCGAGTGGTCGTCCTCGATGGTGCTCAGGCGCTGAGCCTCGCGCACCTGGGCCCATCCCGTCTCCTGCGGCTGGGCCGAGGGTGCCATGAAGTTGGCCAGCTGCACAACGACAAACGGCAGTCTGTCGTCGCCCAGCTGTCTGCGCCAAGCCCCCTTGAGCTTGCGCAGCATGGGCAGGTATTCGTTGGGACGGTCGGTGTTCGACTCACCCTGGTACCACACCACGCCGGCCACGCCATAGGGCACCACGGGCATGAGCATGGAGTTGTACATCACCGTGGCGAGGTTCTGTATGCCCACGTCCTGCGACGGACAGGCGGGCATCAGCGCACCCACATGGCTGCGCCAGGTCTCCGACAAAGTGAGGACATCTCCGCCGCCGAAGTCGAGGGCATAGCGCTTGCCCGGTGTGAAGGCCGGCGTGCCGCCTTTGTTGACGAAGCGCACCGCCACCACGTTGTCGCCCTCGCGGAGCAGCCCCTCGGGCACCTTGTACCGTCGGGGCGGGTATTGGTAGTAGGTCACGCCCACCTGCTTGCCGTTCACGAAGGTGTAGTCGGCATCGTAGAGCGTGCCCAGCAGCAGCGTGGCCGCGCGGCCCGCATGTGCCTTGTCGAGGTGTATGTGCTGTCGCATCCACACGCTGCCCACCACGCCGCGGCCGTCGACCTGTGCCCAGGCCTTGTCGTACTGGTTGTGTGTGGGCCAGCGGCTGTCGTCAGCCTCCAGGCCCGTCCATCCCTGCTGCAGCCCCGGGTCTTTGCGGTCGAGCAGGTCGTGCCATCGGTTGTCCATGACGGTGTTGGCCTGTCGCTGTGCCGTCACATAGTCGGTGGTGTAGAGGTCGCGGCGGTCGAGGTAATGGCTGTAGGGTCCGCCGAGCGAGTCGGCGGGCACCCATGCCTCGATGGGTGTGCCGCCCCAGCTGTTGCAGATGATGCCCTGCGGCACCCCCGTCTGCTCCTGCAGTCGGCGGCCGAGGAAATAGCCCAGGGCCGAGAAGGTCCAGCTGTCGGCGGGCGTGAGGTGTTTCCAACCGCTGGTCTGGAAGTCGCGCTGCGGGCCCTCCACCGTGGCGTGCTGGTTGACGCGCAGCAGCCGCACGCGGTCGTTGCGGTAGGTCTCCACCTGCCCTGCATACTGCGGTGCGACGCGCTCCACGGTCACGTCCATGTTCGACTGGCCTGAGCACAGCCACACGTCGCCCACGAGGATGTCGTCGAGACGTAGCGTGCCGATGGTCATGGTGTAGGGTCCGCCGGCCTTCATCTTCGGCAGGTCGGTGCGCCAGTGGCCGCTGGCATCGGCCACCACCTCGCGGGTCTTGCCGGCGAAGGTGATGGCGAAGCGCTCACCGGCGTCGGCGGTGCCCCATACGGGTATGGGCTTGCCGCGCTGCAGCACCATGCCGCTCTCGAAGAGGCGGGCGGGTGTCACCTTGGCCTGCAGGCCCAGGGCGGTGATGAGACAAAGTATGATTAAACCAATATGTTTCATGTAGCGTTGTTTTTTTTCGATTGTCTAAGTGTCGGCGTAGCTTTCCGTTTGCAAAGTAACAAAAAATAATCCACTCTGCTGTTGTATCATGTTTCAAATTCTTTCGTATATGTTACATCCTGCGATACAGAGTAGGATTACTGCTCGGGTAGGGGGATAAGACATAGTAACTGACTAACAGCCTTGCGGGTAGTGGGATAAGACATAGTAACAGACTAACATTTTTTTTAACCACGGATAACACGGAATTCACGGATTATCCATCCGGCACATTTTGATAATACGGATCATCGCGTCGCGATGGTCGGATGGCACGGAACCTGCGCACCCGTAGCCCTTGTCCCCCAAAACTCTTCGACTCGGCGTGCCCCCCCCCCACCGCGCGAGCCACTCCCTCCCCTCGGGGAGGGTCGGGGAGGGGCTTTCCTTATCTTTTTTTAACCACGGATAACACGGAATTCACGGATTATCCATCTGGCACATTTTGATAATACGGATCATCGCGTCGCGCTGGTCGGATGGCACGGAACCTGCGCACCCACAGCCCTTGTCCCCCAAAACTCTTCGACTCGGCGTTCCCCCCACCGCGTGAGCCTCTCCCTCCCCTTGGGGAGGGTAGGGGAGGGGCTACATCTGCGCAATCTGCGAGAAATAAAAATCATCGTGAGAACCAAGCTCTGTGCCTCTGTGCCCTCTGTGTGAGATAAAAGACCCATCGCGCCAGCCTCTCCCGCCCCACGGAGAGGGCTGGGCGATGGGGGATGACGACAAAAGACAAGGGCACAGAGGAATGAACCTCTGTGCCCTTGAAGGATATAGGATGGCTGTGCCCGATTACTTGCGATACTTGCAGCATCCGGGGAGCTTGTTGTAGGCGGCATCGGTGGCCTTCACGTTGCCGGCATCGTGGCCTGTGGCGGCGATGGCCTTCTCCACCTTCACGGCATTGGTCTTGGTGTTGTCGTACACCAGGGCCAGCTTCTGGGTCTTCTGGTTCCATTTGGCCGACACCACGCCGGGCACCTTCTTGGCGGCACCCTCGATGCGGGGCTTGCACATGTCGGTGCATCCGCCACCCACCTTAAAGGTTGTCTTCACTGTCTTTGCCTGTACGGCAGCGCTCATGGCGAGCACTGCAACCATTGTCATCATAAATTTCTTCATGTTCATTGTCTTGTTTTAATTGTTGTTTTACTTATCTGTTGTTACGTGTCCTGCTACGGTGTGGCTTGGGCAGGCCTAAAAGGCTTTGGGCCATAGCCTGGGCTCAGGTCTCGGCCCTGGGCGCACATCCTGGCGGACATTGGTTCGAATGGAAACAGCCTGTGCTTCGAGTGGAAGCAGCGTGTGGTTCGAGTGGAAACAGCCTGTGCTTCGAGCCGAAGCACAGGGCCGTTGCTGCTCAGCCACCCTGCGTCTGCTGCCCCGGCACGCTGCCCGGCGGTAGCTCAGGCGGTGCGGCAAGGGGCTTTTACAGCCGTGGAGGCTGTGGGGCAGACCAGAGGATTATCCCGTTTATTATTTACTTTTTACCTTTGTCTATCTACTCATCATGCTGCGCTTGCCGGCCAGCTGTGCGCTGGCATCGACGGCGAAGGCACCGTTGGTGACAATCTCCTCGCCCTCGGCCAGTCCGTCGGTCACCACGAAGCCATCGGGCAGGGTGGCCCCGAGCGTCACCTCACGCAGCTCGAAGGCAGGCATGTCGCCGCTGTCGTCTTTGACATACACCACGCTGCGCTTGCCCGTCCAGAGCACCGCCGACTTGGGCACCACCAGTGCGCCGTCGGCCTGCGGCATGGTGGCCGTGGCGTTGCCGGTGACGATCATCTCGGGCTTGAAGCGCCCGCCGGGGTTGTCCATCACCACGCGCACGCCCGCCGTGCGGCTCTTGGCGTCGAGCATGGGGTCGATGAAGCTCACGCGCCCCGTGAAGGTCTGTCCGGGCAGGGCCTCGGCGGTGAAGCGCATGGTGGCTCCGGTGCGCACGAAGGGCAGGTCACCCTCATAGGCCTGGAACACGGCCCACACCCTTGACAGGTCGGCGATCTTGAGCAGGGGCTGTCCCTTGTCCACGTAGTCGCCCTGTGCAATGTTCTTGGCCACCACCGTTCCCGAGGTGTTTGCTTTCAGAGAGACGTATGGCGAGGCCTTCTTGTTACGGATCACCTGATTAATTTGTGTTGACGTAATGTTAAGTAATCTCAATTTCTCGATGGCGGCCTCTACCAGTGCCTTGCGCTGCGGCCCTTCGGGAAAACTGAGTGCGGCCACCAGCTCCTGCGAGGCGGCATAGAGCTCGGGCGAGTAGATCACGGCAAGGGTCTGGCCCTTGGCCACCCGGTCGCCCACGGCATTGATGAACAGTCGCTCGATGCGCCCTGCGACGTATGCCGTCTGGGTCTGCTGCAGCCGCTCGTCGGGCTGTATCTTTCCGAAGAGGCGTACCTCCTTGCGTGCAGCGCCCTGTCCCACCACCTCGGTCTCGATGTTGGCCAGCGCCATGGCCTCCTCGCTCATCGTCACGCTGTTGGGGTCGTCGTGCGTGGCGGCCTGGTGGGCGTGTGTGGCGGGAATGAGGTCCATGCCGCAGATGGGGCATTTGCCCGGATGGTCTTGCTTCACCTGTGGGTGCATGGAGCAGGTGTAAGTGGTGGCCCCTTCGGCCTCGGTGTCATGGCCGTGGCTGTGGTCGTGCGAGGGGCGCAGGAACCACACGGGTATGGCGACAACGAGGATGCCGATAAGTATGCCGATGAGGATGCTCTTGCTGTCTCTGCGGCTAAGAAAGTCTTTTATCTTGTTTGCCATAATTTTGTTCTAACGGATTTAAATGAATTGTTTGGAGTTGTGCTTGAGTTTTTTTTACACGGATGTCACGGAAGGGTCGGAAACGACTACAGTCACCCTTTGATCCCCCGGAGCACCGCGGTCGCGGTGGCGGATGTCACGGAACCTGCCCACCTTTTGTTCCAGAGACATAGCCCTGACGACTCTTTTTAACACGGATGACGCGGAAGGATTGGAAATGACTACAGTCACACTTTAATCCCCCGGAGCACCGCGGCCGCGGTGGCGGATGTCACGGAACCTGCCCACCTTTTGTTCCAGAGACATAGCCCTGACGACTCTTTTTTAACACGGATGACAC
Source organism: uncultured Prevotella sp. (assembly GCA_964493905.1). GTDB lineage: Bacteria > Bacteroidota > Bacteroidia > Bacteroidales > Bacteroidaceae > Prevotella. The sequence goes on along the minus strand of CAZBQA010000007.1, from coordinate 20,157 downwards.
GGAAGGATCGGAAACGACTACAGTCACACTTTGATCCCCCGGAGCACCGCGGTCGCGGTGGCGGATGTCACGGAAACCTGCCCACCTTTTGTTCTTGGAGTATAGCCCCTGGCGACTCAAGCTACTGCCTTCCAGGCAGATTACCCACCAAAAAGGTTTGTGTGAGTCTGTCACCGCGAAGCCACATTCAGAATTGTCGGAGTAGGCGCTGAGGCTATTCCCCTCCCTCGGGAGGGGTCAGGGGTGGGGCGGTCCATACTTAGACGCCATCTTCTCATATTCGGCCACGATGGTGTTGTAGGCCGCGCGTGCCTCCGCCTTCTTGAGGGCGTAGTCGATCTGCTGTCGCGTGGTGGCGAGGATGTCGGTGAGCGTGGTGGTGCCGGCGGCATACTCGGTCTGCATGAGCCGTAGCGTGTTGTCGAGGATGCCCAGCTGCTGGTCGTAGAGCCGCAGCTTCCGCTGCTGGTCCTCGGCGCGCTGCACGATGGCGAGGTACTCTGCGTGCAGGGCGTCCTGCTGTCGCTGGTAGCCGTAGACCGTGGCCTCGCGGTTGAGCGCGGCGGCCTTGCGTGCCGCGTTGGTCTTCTTGCGATAGATGGGCAGCGTCACCTTGAGCATGGGCATCACCATGTCTGAGCCGTTCATGTCGGCCATCATAGGGTGGTCTACCTTGCCGTTCCACATATACTGCACGCCCACGCCCACCATGGGCTTGCCCATGGCGCGTGCCTTGGCCTCCTGTGCCTCGTAGTAGCGGCCGTCGGCCAGCAACTGGTTGAGTCGGGGGTTGTCGCGCTCGATGTCGGCCCAGGCGATGACGGGCATCTGGCGCAGCACGATGCTGTCGGGCATGGTGAGCGGCGCGTCGGGGTCGCGGTGCATGGTGATGTTGAACTGTCGGCGCAGCAGCTGCAGGCGGTCGTCGAGGCTGGCGACCTGCTCGGTGAGGGCGGCCTCCTCGGTCTGCAGGCGCAGCTGGTCGCTCATGCGTGCGGCCTTGGCCATGGTGGGCGACTTATACTGGAATAGCGCCACCTGCTCGATGTCGCGCAGCAGCCGCAGCTTGTCGCGCACGCTGCGTGCCTGTTCCTGCACGGCCAGCATGGCATACCACTGGCGCTGCACGTCGAAGGCCAGGGCGATGCCGTCCTCGCGAAACTTCTGGTAGGTGCTCTCGGCCTTCTGCTCCATCATCTGGCGCCCGGCCTTGAGGGTTCCAAACCACGGGAACATCTGCATCACCGTGACGGTGGCCAGCTGCTTGACGTTGACATGCTGCATGGGCGAGGGGAAGGCGTCGACCGAGAGCTCGGGGTCGGACAGCTGTCCCTCGCCGCAGGCCGCGGCCACCTGGGCCTGGTAGGCCCGGTACTGGCTCATCACGGCGGGGTTGTTGCGTATGGCCTCGGCGATATAGGTCACGAGGCTGTCGGCGGGGTCCTGGGCCTTTGCGGCCTTGGGCAGGGCGAGCCACAGCAGGGCCGTGAGCATCGCCGGGATATATTTCATAAATCTGGTGTTCATCGTTGCGTGTCGTTTGGGGTTGATAACGAGGGTGCGCGCTCAGCGGTTGCCATGGCCGTCTCGCCGCCGCCGTGACGCAGGGCGTGCTCTCGCCACCAGCACTGCAGCACCGGCACCACAAACATCGTCATGGTCTGGATGAGCATGCCGCCGAAGGTGGGGATGCTCATGGGCACCATGATGTCGGCACCCTTGCCCGTCGACGAGAGCACGGGCAGCAGGGCGATGAGCGTGGTGGCCGTGGTCATGGCGGCCGGGCGCACACGTTTCTTGCCGGCCTTGACCACTGCCTCGCGGATGGCTTCGGGCGTCTGCGGCCGGTCGTCGAGGAACGTCTGGTGGATGTAGGTGCCCATGAGCACGCCGTCGTCGGTGGCTATGCCGAAGAGGGCGATGAAGCCCACCCACACGGCCACGCTGAGGTTGATGTTGCCCATGCCGAAGAGCGTGCGCATGTTGACCCCCGCCACGTCGAAGTTGAGAAACCAGTCTTGTCCGTAGAGCCATAGCAGGATGAAGCCGCCGGCAAAGGCCACGAACACACCCGAGAAGTGGATGAGCGAGGCCGTGACGCTCTTGAACTGGAAATAGAGGATGAGCAGGATGAGCATCAGGGCGATGGGGATGATCACCGCGAGGCGCTTGGCGGCGTGGATCTGCTGCTCGTAGGTGCCCGTGAACTGGTAGGTCACGCCCTTGGGCAGCACAATCTTACGGGCGGCCACCAGGTCGTCGATGTGCTTCTGTGCGTGGTTCACCACATCGACCTCGGCATCGTTGGAGCCCATCTTGTCGAAGGTGATATAGCCCACGAGGAAGGTGTTCTCGGAGGTGATCATCGTGGCACCCTTCACAAAGCTGAACGTGGCCAGCTGTCCCAGCGGTATCTGCGTGCCGTCGGCGGCGGGCACGAGGATGCCCTGCAGCACGTCGGGGTCGTTGCGCAGCTCGCGGGCATAGCGCACGCGGATGGGGTGGCGCTCGCGACCCTCCACGGTGTTGCCCTCGGCCATGCCGCCGATGGCCGTCTCGATGACACTCTGCACGGTGCCCATCTGTATGCCGTAGCGCCCCAGCTTCTCGCGGTCGGGGGTGATCTCGATGTAGGGCGCGCCGGTGGCACGGTCGTAGTAGACCGAGGCGGCGTTGATGTCCTTCACCTCCTTGAGGGCTTTCTCCATCTGTCGGCCCGCCTTCTCGATCGACTCCAGGTCGGGGCCGTAGACCTTCAGGCCCATGGGGGCCCTCATGCCTGTGGAGAGCATCACCTGGCGCGTAGCGATGGGCTGCAGCTTCGGACTGCCGGTGAGGCCTGGCAGCTGGGTGGCTGCCGAGATCTCGGCCCAGATGTCGTCGTCGGTACGGATGCTCTTGCGCCACTGGCGGAAGTATTCGCCGTTGCTGCTCGGCACCAGACTGTCGCGCGGAATGTTGCGGAAGGTGGTGGAGGGGTCGTAGACGCCGCCGCCCTTCAGCACGAAGCGGCCGTGGCCGTCGGTCTTGAAGCGGGCACGCTGACCGTCCTCGTCGAGCATATACTCGGGTTTGTAGTTGATGGTCACCTCATACATCTGGATGGGTGCGGGGTCAAGGGCGCTCTCGGCGCGTCCCCACTTGCCCACCACCGACTCCACCTCGGGTATGGCGCTGATGCGCTGGTCGAGCATCTTGCTGTTGCGGATGTTCTCTTCCACGCCGCTGTGGGGCATAGCCGTGGGCATGAGCATGAAGGTGCCCTCGTCGAGGGTGGGCATGAACTCGCTGCCCGTGCGCTTCCAGATGAGCATGCCGCAGACGAAGGTGGCCAGCGGCAGCATCATGAATTTCCAGCGGTTGGCGAGACACCAGCGCAGGATGCGCTCGTAGTAGACCACGATGCTCCAGAGCATGGCGAGCACGATGCCCACGATGGCGAGCACGAAGAGCATGTTGATGATCATGCCGTTGTCGGGACCCAGCGGCAGCCACTTGTCGGTGAGCACATATACGGCCAGCAGCACAATGGCTGCCAACAGCAGCAGGTGCGAGCTGACTTGCCAACGGCCAATCTTGACCTTACGCGGCTCGTGATTGCCGCGGCCCTTGAAGAGCTTCATGGCCCAACGGCGGGGCAGACGGATGGAGAATATCCAATAAGCCAGCGTGGGCAGCACCAGCAGACCGAGCACCAGGGCCGACATCAGGGCGAAGGTCTTGGTGAAGGCCAGCGGGTGGAACATCTTTCCCTCCTGGGCCTGCATGGCGAAGACGGGCAGGAAACTCACCACCGTGGTGGCCATGCCGGTCATGATGGCGCCCGACACCTCGCTGACGGCAGAGAGGATGAGAGCCTCGAGAGCCCCCCCCCGGCCCCCTCCGGTAGGAGGGGGAGTGCCAACCGCCTCTTGGCCAGCGTCTGATGCGCCTGTCGTGCCAACCGCCTTTTGCCCAGAGTTTGTTGAGTCTGCCTTGCCAACCGCCTCTTGGCCAGCATTGATGCTCAATCCTTGTGCTCCCCTCACGGTATCGTGGCCCCCTCCTACCGGAGGGGGGACGGGGGAGGCTGTGGGGGCTGTGAGTCCTTTCATTTTCGACACCACATTCTCCATGAACACCACGCCCACGTCGACCATCACGCCGATGGCGATGGCGATGCCCGACAGGGCCACGATGTTGGCCTCCACGCCCGTGAGCTTCATGATGATGAAGGTGGCCAGCACGGCCAGCGGCAGCATGGTGGCGATGACCACCGAGGCCCGCAGGTTGAGCACGAGGATGAGCACCACGATGATACAGATGAGCACCTCGTCGGTAAGCGAGCTCTCCAGCGTGCCGATGGTCTCTTTGATGAGCTGCGTGCGGTCGTAGAAGGGCACGATGGTGACTTTCGACACCGTGCCGTCTTTGAGGGTCTTCTCGGGCATGCCGGCCTCGAGGGCCTTGATTTGCTGTTTCACATTGTTGATGACCGCCATGGGGTTGCTGCCATAGCGCGCCACCACCACGCCGCCCACGGCCTCCTGTCCCTCCTTGTCGAGGCCGCCGCGGCGGTCGCCGGGACCGAAGGTCACCTTGGCCACGTCTTTGATGCGCACGGGCACGCCGTCGCGCGAGGTGATGGTGGCCTCCTCAAGGTCTTTGAGATGCTTGACATAACCCAGTCCGCGGATGAGATACTCGGCCCGATTGATCTCCATGGTGCCCGCGCCCACGTCGATGTTCGAGTTCTTGGCGGCGAGCATCACCTGTACGAGGTTGAGGCCATAGGAACGCATGGCCTCGGGGTCGAGGTCGATTTGGTACTCCTTGACGAAGCCACCCACCGAGGCCACCTCCGACACACCCTCGGCGGCACTGAGCGAATAGCGCACGTAGTAGTCTTGCAGGGTGCGCAGCTCCTGTGGGTCCCAGCCGCCTGTGGGCTTGCCCGTCTTGGGGTCGCGCCCCTCGAGGGTGTACCAGAAGATCTGGCCCAGGGCCGTGGCGTCGGGGCCCAGTGCAGGCTTCACGCCCTCGGGCAGCAGTCCGGTGGGCAGGGAGTTGAGTTTCTCGAGGATGCGCGAACGGCTCCAGTAGAACTCCACGTCCTCCTTGAAAATAATATAGATAAACGACATGCCGAACATCGATGTAGAGCGGATGGTCTTCACGCCCGGGATGCCCATGAGTGCCGTGGTGAGCGGGTAGGTCACCTGCTCTTGAATGTCCTTGGGCGAATGGCCCATCCAGTCGGTGGCGATAATCTGCTGATTGTCACCGATGTCGGGGATGGCATCCACGGCAACGGGGTCGCGCGGCAAGAGTCCGCCGTCCCAGTTGAAGGGTGCCGTTGCCAAACCACCAAGGACTATGGCTACCAGCACAAAGAATGTGATGATTCTGTTGTGCAGGAAATAACCGATAATCTTGTTGATCATAGGAAAAAAAATGTAAAAGGGTTGTTGACCTGAGAATTACAATCGATTCTCAGCCAACGGGAGGTGCCCGCAACCCACTGGGCGGCAGTGTCGCCCCTGGATAGCTGCGGGCCAGATAGGCGTAGGGCTGCGCCTCGGCGTCGCTGACGACGGGCAGGGGGAGCAGCCAAGCGGCCAGCAGGGCCACGGGCAGGTCGCCGTGGAACCAGTCGGGCAGGCTGAGGGCGGGCTGCTGGAGCACCGTCCGTGCCTGATGATACTTGCTGTAGACCTTGTAGTGGGTGTGTATGTTCTTGCAGTGGAGGCATCCGTCGCCCTCGCCGCAGCCCGGCATCGTCTTGTTGCCCGGGCCATGGATGTGAAGACCATTGAACGACACCATGCTCAGCTCACCACCGCAGTAGTGCGCCCGCACGTCCACCCCGATCGCACCGATCAGGAAGACTAGCATCAGCAGGATAGTCAATACTCTTTTCATCATTTGGCAAAGTTAGGTGTTTTCTTTCGTAACTGGCTCCAATTATTCCTTTTTTTTCTTAAATCCCATAATATTGAAACAAAATGCTGATAATTTATAAAGAAGTAGGGAAGGGGAGTGGGTAAGCAGTTCAGAAGTGCTGTGGTGAGAGAGCTAATGTCTCATGATCATGCACGCCAGTATTGGGTTGGCGGTTTCCGCATGATACCCCACGGCAAAGCGAGGCTCAGCAACTCGACGATGTGTGTTGAGATTCATCCCGATTGAGACTAATTGTTATTTTGTTACTATGTCTTTCATGGAGCACGACATTAGACTTGTTACGATGTCTTTCATGGAACACGACACCAGATTTGTTGCGGTGTCTTCATCGTTGCTTCCTTCCTGGTGAAGCTCCCACCCGCGAGTTGTGAGGAATGTGGTGGGCACAGAGACAGCTGTATAACAAAAGTGTACAATCGTGGCGCTGACTGTGGATAATCGCTAATAAGTGGAGAAATAACACCATGAAGTGTTTTTGTCCACCTATTGTTTCTTTTTGTCCACCTTGGGTACATTTGCTTTATTTAATTTTGGCGCAGAAAATGTGAATAATGGTGAAATGTCCAGCTGCGATGGCGGACAGCCATTTATCTCTATCTTCGACCAAATAACAAATTTACTGTATTACATATAACCTAAAGACAAAAACAATGAGGAAACATCTATTCTCAGTCATGATGATTTTGTGTGCCATGGGTGGCTTCACGGCCTATCCTACGCAACTGCAGGCTTCGGTGACACAGTCACAGCAAGTCATCAAGGTCAGCGGTCAGGTTGTCGACGAGCAAGGCGAGCCGCTTACCGGTGCTACCATCAAGATCAAAGGCGAACAGGGCGGCACGGTGTCTGACCTGGACGGAAACTTCAAGATCGATGCCCCCGCCAATGCCACCCTCGTGGTGAGCTATGTGGGCTTTAAGGACCGTGAGATTGCCGTCCGCGGTCGTGCCATCATCGAACAGATCACCCTCACGACCGACAGCCGCGTACTCGACCAGGTGGTGGTGGTGGGCTACGGTACCCAGAAGAAGGCCGACCTCACGGGTTCGGTGTCGGTAGTGGATGCCGAGCAGCTCAAGAAGGTCTCCAACTCGAATATCTCAACCATGCTCGAAGGTAAGGTGCCGGGTGTGCAGATCACCACAGACGGTCAGCCGGGTGCCGACCCCTCGGTGCGCATCCGTGGTATCGGCTCTTTTGGCAGCACGGCCCCATTGTATGTCATCGACGGTGTGCCCATGGGTACCACCATCCGCGACTTCTCTCCCAACGACATCGCCACCATTCAGGTGCTGAAGGATGCTGCTGCCGGTGCCATCTACGGTTCGCGTGCGGCCAACGGCGTGGTGATCATCACTACCAAGAACGGTATGAAAGACCAGCCGCTGAAGGTCGACTACTCAGGCTATTTCGGTGCAGATGTCATCTCCAAGAATGTGTACGACCTGATGGATGCTGACCAATACAGCCAGTATCTGGGTCAGGCCTGCACCAACTCCAACACACCCATCCCCGGTGGCTACGCGCTTGGTGCCGATGGCAAGTACCACTTCCAGGACAATACCAACACCGACTGGTTTGATGAGGTGTTCAAGACGGGCATCCGCCAGAACCACAACGTCAACCTCAGCGGCGGCGGTGCGCATAATACCTATAATATAGGTCTCGACTATTTCAACCAGAAAGGTACCATCGAAGGCGCCGGTCCCAACTACGAGCGTTACACCGCCCGCGTGAACAACACCATGGACACCAAGTTCATCAAGTTCCGCACCGGACTGGTCTACTCACACTCCAGTCAGGACAACATGGCTATCTCTAATGCCTCAGAATATGTGCAGGGTCTGTATGGCGACGTGACCAATGTGCTGCGCGGCACCCTGCTCATGCAGCCCACCATCAAGGCCTACGACCCCAGCAGCTGGGTGCTCGACGACAAGGTGGGTTCGGCCGGCGACTATAAGTACGATGCCTACGGCTACGGCGTGTACTACGACACCGTTCACGGCGACATCTCGGCCTCCAACCCCCTGCTGGTCAACAACCTGCTCACTCGCAACACTGTGGTCGACCGCTTCGTGGGCACCGCCTCTGCCGATGTGGACCTGCTGAAGATGATTGGTGTGGACAGCAAGAACCACCACCTCAACTATAAGCTCAACCTCTCGTACAGCAAGACTCATGCCTCTGACGAGACCTGGATTCCTTCATGGGTTCAGAGCAACCGCGTGTATCTGGCCAAGTCGAACGAGCGCCTGACCAAGGGCTCTCGCGACTACTCGGATGCCCTGATCGAGAACACCCTTACCTACGACGGTCATATCGCCAAGCACAACATCAACCTTGTGGTGGGTCAGACCTACGAGGAAGAGCATACCAATACGCTCACTGCATGGGCCAACAACCTGTCGGAGCCCTATTTCCTCCAGATCCAGAACGGTTCGAGCCGCGATGCCAACTCATACGAGTACAAGCATGCCCTGGCTTCGTATATCGCCCGTCTGAACTACAACTACGACGAGAAATACCTCCTCTCGGCCACCGTGCGTCGTGATGGCAGCTCACGCCTGTCTAAGAACATCCGCTGGGGCACCTTCCCCTCGGTGTCGGTGGGCTGGCGTTTCGACAAGGAGAAGTTCTTCCCCATCAGCCACGACGTGGTCAACCTCTTCAAGATCCGCGCCAGCTATGGTGAGCTCGGTAACGAGAACATCGGCGAATACCAGTATATGGCCACCATGCAGCGCAACAACATGAGCTACAGCTTCGGCAACAACATTGTCTATGGTTCGGCCATCTCTACCTTTGTCAACGAGAACATCGCATGGGAGAAGAAGAAGTCGACCAACATCGGTCTCGACATTGCCATGTTCAACAACCGACTGGAGTTTACCGCCGAATGGTACAACAACCGCTCGGAAGACCTGCTCTATGGTGTGCCCGTGCCCGAGAACGCCGGTGTGTCGAACACCAGTGTGACGATGAATGCCGCCACGATGGACAACAGCGGCTTTGAGTTCTCGGCTACCTACCGCAACCGCGACCACCAGCTCAAGTATGAGGTGGGCGCCAACCTCAGCACCCTGCGCAACCGCGTGAAGTCGCTCGGCTTCGGCACCGACTCTTACATCACCGGCGCCTACGCCACCTACGTGGGCCAGGAGATCGGCCAGTTCTATGGCTGGGTGTACGAGGGTATCGCCCGCACACAGGCCGACCTCGACAGCCATGCTACCCAGAGCGGCGCCAACGTGGGCGACTGCCTCTATAAGGACATCAGCGGTCCCGACGGCACGCCCGACGGCGTCATCGACTCCTACGACCAGACCGTGCTCGGCAGCGGACTGCCCAAAATGAACTTCGGTATCAATGCCCGCCTGGAGTACAAGAACTTCGACCTCAACATCTCTACCTATGGTGCCCTCAACTACCACGTGGCCGACGATATCTACAACAGTCTGCACGGCAGCTACGGCTACGCCAATAAGTCGGTAGACCTGCTCGAGGCCAACCGCTGGTCGGAGGATGGCACCACCTACCTCAGCAACACGCCCCGCACCTACGCGGCCAACAACGCCACGCTGGCCTGGAACGACCTCTTCAGCGAGCGCATGATCCAGAATGCCGCCTATTGGAAGATTGCCAACATCGAGCTGGGCTACAACATGCCCGACAAGTGGTTTGGCGGTTATGTCTCCAACGTGCGTGTCTATGTGTCGGCACAGAACCTCTACACCTTCACCGGTTATCACGGCTACAATGTCGACTATGCCGGAGGCACGTTCACGCCGGGCTACAACTTCTGTTCATTCCCCACGCCGCGCACCTTCATGTGTGGTCTCCACTTCAGCTTCTAACCATGACAGGAAAGTCGACAAGAACAGAATAATCACATTACCTAATAGTACATATAGAAAAAGTTATGAAACTACATCATATATCTTTAGCATTGCTCCTCGGTTTGGGCACGCTGGCCTCTTGTGACAGCAAGCTCGACGTAGAGAATCCCAATGAACAGACCTCGGCAACGTTCGGATTCAATGCCGACGACCTGGAGGAGAGCGTGGTGGCCGCTTACAACCACATCCGCATGGAGGGCTCCTACGCCCGTGTGGGCTACACCATCGACGTGACCCGTGGCGACGAGGTATGGAACTCTTCACAGGTATGGTACATGCCCTTCGATGACTACAACCTCCCCGTCACCGGCGACATTGGCTGGTGGGTATGGCGCGAATGGTACTACACCATCAACGTGTGCAACTTCGGACTCTCACGCACGGGCGACGACAACAGTGCCCTGTCAGACCGCTTGAAGGATATCAAGGGGCAGCTGCTCTTCCTGCGTGGTCTGGCCTACTACAACCTGGCCGGTTACTTCCAGAACCCACCGCTCATCACCGACTACAGCACCTACTCGACCCTCGATGGCCTCTATGCCACGAACAACAGCTTCGACGAGGTGATGGACCAGGTGGAGAAAGACTTCAGCGAGGCCATGACCCTGCTGCCCTCACGCGACAAGGGTGGTGAGTGGGCCAAGGGACGTGCCACCAACGGCGCTGCCGCCGGATACTATGCCCGCGCCCTCATGCAGCGCCATAAGTACAGCGAGGCACTCACCGTGCTCAAGGACATTATCAATAAGAAATATGGCACCTACAAGCTCATGGCCAACTACGGCGACAACTTCCGTGAAGGCTCAGCGTATGAGAACAATGCCGAAAGCCTCTTCGAGGTGCAGTTCCTCGACTACGGCACACAGGGCACCGACGACGAGTGGACACCGGTGAACACCAGCAAGAACGCCACACAGGGCTCGGCCATCGAGAGCAACTACGGTCCCGGCAGATACGGCGGCTGGGCCGACCTGAGTGCCTCGCCCTGGCTCTATAACCTCTTCAAGGAGGAGCGCACCACCGACGGACACCTCGACCCGCGTCTCTACTGGACCATCGGCACCTACGAGGCCGACTGGGAGTCGAACCCCCAGACCCTGGGCAACGTAGCCTACACCGAGACCATGACACCCACCGACACCGTGGTGACCAACAACAACTATGGCGGTCTGCCCATCGCCAAGTGGACCAACATGCGTACCGGTCTCTACAGCAGCATCGTGACGGGTCTGCACGACGGTATCAACCTGCGCATGATGCGCTACTCTGACGTCCTCCTCCGCGCCGCCGAGTGTGAGAACGAGGTCAACGGCCCCACCCAGCAGGCCATCGACTGGATCAACGAGGTGCGCAATCGCGCCGGACTGGCCGACCTGAAGCTCTCCGACTTCACCTCTGCCGACAAGCTCTTCGAGCAGATTGCCAACGTAGAGCGTCCCAAGGAGTTTGGCTGTGAGTTTGGCCGTGGCTTCGACCTTATCCGCTGGGGCTTCTTCCACACCGCCGACCGCCAGCAGCAGCTTAAGGAGCACGAGACCTTCCGCCGCTCCATCCACCGCGTCAAAGAGAAGGTGAGCTACGACCAGGTGGGCATCGACCCCGAGCTCAAGAGCTCGTTCGACACCTATGTGCCCGGCCATGAGTTCCTGCCCATCGTGCAGACGCTGACCAACAAGAACCCCAACCTCAAGGGCAACTCGGCCAACTACAGCACCGACAACGCTTCCTACTTCCAGGAGAAAGGATGGACCATCCGTCCGGTGGTAGACCTGAGCAAGTAACCCTCACCGCCAACACCCGGCCGGCCACTCGCTGGCGGCCGGGAACAGCACAACCAACAAACCTATCAATCATAAAAAACGAATTATGAGACATCTCAATAAATTAGCTAACGTCCTCGGCTCGGCAGCCCTCGCGCTGCTGACCCTGACGGGCTGTGAGGGCGGTGACCTGTACCACATGGATACGCCCGACTGGATCTCATCAAAGATCGACTCCATCAACAACTCCAAGACCACCACGGAAGAGGTGCTCGAAGGCATGCAGGAAGACGTGTACACCATCGGCAAGACCGACTTCACCTCGGGCTTCTGGTCGAGCTTCTCCAAGTATTATGTCATCGGCGAGAACCAGAAGTGGAACGCGCAGTTCAACCTGAACATCAATCCGAGCGACAACACCTATTACAAGAACTTTGCCCTCATCATCACCAACGACAACGACCGCGGTGCCTCCGACTACAAGGAGTATGGTGCCATCCGCTTCGATGCCACCGGCGACTCGGCGGCATACAACTCGCAGTGGGGCAGTGCTTACAACATTCTGCCGTTCAGATACACCGGCAGCACCCTGCTGCTCTCGCCCGACGACAGCAACGCCGATGCCAACGTGCAGAAGCTGGGCGGCAAGGTGACGCTCACCGTCGACCGCTCGCGTACCGACTCCTTCGTGGTAAAGATCACCAACGGCACCGTGACCAAGACCTACACGCAGCCCAACGCGCTGAAGAACCTCAACATCGACGCCACCAACACCAACATCCGCTGCTTCCTCGTGCCTGAGGGTTCGTACATCGACTTCCTCTCGACCAACATCGTGCCCATCGGCGGCCTGACCTCTGCCGAAGACAAGGCACCGCTGTCGATGGTGCTGCAGAATGTGCCCGACGAGGTAGACCTCGGCACCTCGCTCACCGATGCCATGGCCAACGTATCGGCCGTGGTGACCTTCGAGGAGGGCGTGCAGAAGACCGTGCCGGCCGCAGAGCTCTATTTCTCGGCCATCCCCGACATGGACAAGGTGGGTGAGAAGACCCTCGTGGTGATCTACAACAAGACCTTCAAGGGCGAGCTCGCCACCACACCCATCGTAGCCAACGCCACATTCAAGGTGGCACAGCAAATCCAGTCGATCAAGGTAACCCAGCAGCCCACGCGCCGCACCTACTACGTCTACACCTCTGCTGCCACCGCCGGTCTGGGCGACCGCACGATGGCCTTCGACCCCACGGGTCTGGTGGTGACCGCTACCTACGGCAACGGCGAGACGTCTGTCATCGACAACGCCAAGCTCACCTTCTCGCCTGTGACGGCATCGGCCGGCACACGCTCGGTGACCATCACCACGGCCAACGGCAAGACAGCCCGCACCACGGTCACCGTGGAGGATTCGAAGACGACGGCTGCCGCTTTCACGCCCGCCATCGTGGGCCTCGAAGACAACACCACCCCCTGGTGGTCGGCCTTCTCTGACGATGTGCAGGTACCTGTGGGCGAGACGCGTTCGTTCTCGTTCACCAACTATACCGACGGCAAGAGCAACTGGGACAACTACGTCTGCATCCTGCGCAACGCCGCCAAGGGTGAGTATGCCGTGGTGCGTTCAGACAACTATGGCTGGGGCAACGGCTATGCCGCCTCCATCCGCGACAACAATGGTGCCGCCGACTGGGCATCGTGGCTGCTGGCCATGAACGGTGCCAAGGTGACGGTCTATGTCACCAACTGCAACAACGGCACGGCCGACGTGCAGGCGGTGATTACCGGTAACGACGGAAAAACTTACACACAATACTACCTGGGTATCAATACCATTGACCCTGCCGACCTGTACGTGTCGTTCACTGCCGACCACAGCCATCTGGTTGCCGGTTTTGCAGCTGCCAAAAGGAACGCATCGCAGCGTCGCTGATTCTTACTAACTGGTAGCCCCGCCTGGTGGTTGCACAATGACAAGACCTGTTCTTGCCCGGGTGCAGCCTCTGTGGCGGGACTGTCATTCATTTCAAATAAAACGCACAGATAGATGAAACAACTCCAACTCACTGCACTCGCAGCACTCCTCTCGCTTGGCTGTGCCACGGCCCAGACCATTGACCGCACCCGCGTGACCTATCAGGAGGTGGCTGTCCACGACCCTTCGGTCGTTGCCGACGGCGACAACTATTATGTCTTCGGCTCGCACCTGGCCACCGCCCGGTCGACCGACATGCTCAACTGGACCTACTTCGGCGGGGGCGAGACAGATGCCAGCACGCTCTTTGCCAACGTGGCGGGCAACAAGGTGGGCTATGCCGATGCCTATACCTCACACGCCGTCAAGACCGTGAAGAACTACCAGGGCCAGGAGGTCAGCTTCGGTACCTTCAACGCCCATGGCTGGCAATACACGGGCAACACGGTGCAGGGCATGCAGTGGGCACCCGATGTCATCTACAACAAGGCCACGGGCAAATGGCTGATGTATATGTCGCTCAACGGCGACCACTGGTGCTCCAGCATCGTCTGCTTTGCCGCCGACAACATCGAGGGACCGTATATCTATCAGGGCCCCGTCGTCTTCTCGGGCTTCCAGGGCACCTACGCCCACAACAGCTATGCCGCCGCCAACGACTGGCAGCACACCGACCTGGCTATCGCCACCGGCGCCACGTCGTTGCCCGCCCGCTACAATGTGGGCGGCAGCTGGGGCTCTTATTGGCCTAACTGCATCGACCCCTGCGTGTTCTACGACGAGGACGGAGAGCTGCGCATGACCTACGGCTCGTGGTCGGGCGGCATCTGGGAGATCAAGCTCGATGCCCAGACCGGCCTGCGCGACTACACCCACACCTATCCCTACTTGGTGAACGGCACTACGCCGGTGTCTGACAAGGCCGATGCCAGCACCACGAGCGACCCTTACTTCGGCAAGAAGATTGCTGGCGGCTACTACGTCTCGGGTGAGGGCTCTTACGTGCAGCACATCGGCGACTATTACTATCTCTTCATGAGCTACGGCGGTCTGAACCCTAACGCGGGCTACGTCATGCGTGTCTTCCGCAGCAAGAACCCCGATGGGCCCTTCGTTGATGGCGAGGGCACAAGTGCCGTCTTTAGCCGTTACCTCATGAACTATGGCAACAACTCGGCCACCGACCGTGGGCAGAAGCTCATGGGTGCCTATGCCGGATGGGGTGCCATGACCAAGGGCGAGCGGGCGCAGGGCCACAACTCGGCCTACACCGATGCCGACGGCAACGCCTTTGTTGTCTACCATACGAAATTCGACGACGGCACCTACGGTCACGAGGTGCGCGTACACCAGTTGTTTACCAACAGCGAGGGCTGGCTCGTCACCGCACCCTTCCGCTACACGGGCCTGCAGACCACCACCAGGCAGGTGCAGACCACACGCCTCTTCACGGCCGCACAGGTGGCGGGCGACTACAAGCTCATACAGCATCCCTACAAGCAGGAGGTGTCGTCGACGGGCAATGCCGATGCCACCTTCAGCCAGGCCAACGAGCAGCGTCCCGTGAACGTGACGCTCACGGCCGACGGCAAGATCACCGGCGACATGACGGGCCAGTGGGCGTTCAGCCAGGAGGGTACGTCGTATGTCACCCTGAGCTTCGACCAGCTCGACAACCTCGACTACCAGGGTGTGACGATCCTGCAGAACATGGACTATTATAAAGAGGTGCCGGCACTCTGCATCACTGCCGCCTGCTCGCTGTCGGGCATGCCGCCGGTATGGCTCTACAAGGAGTACGATGCCACCACCGGCATACGCGCCGTGGAGACACAGGCCACCGCTGCCAGTGGCCGCACCTACAGCATCACAGGCCAGCAGGTAGACGACAGCTACCGCGGCATCGTCATCGTCAACGGCAAGAAAATACTGAGAAAGTAGTAAACCACCATTCACCATGCTACATATCAAACAGCTTACCATGGCTGTGGTCTGCCTCTGGGCGGCCACGGCCATGGCCAAGGGTGACGTGCGCCCGCCAATCACCCTCCCATTGGTCCACGACCCCGTGCTGGCCTACGAAGACGGCACCTATCACGTCTTCAGCACCGGGCATTATATCACCGAGCTCACCTCCACCGACCTGCGCTCCTGGCGCATGGTCGAGGGGGGCGTCCTTGAAGGTCGTCTGCCGGCCTGGACGCGCGACAGTGTGCCAGGCTTCAACACCCACGTGTGGGCACCCGACGTGGTGCGCTACCGCGACCGTTGGTATATGGCCTACTCGTGCTCCACCTTCGGCAAGAACACCTCGGCCATCGGACTGGCCTCGGCCAACAGCCTCGACCGGCCAGGCGCGTGGCGCGACGAGGGCTGCATCATCACCTCGCGCGAGGGGCGCGACAACTGGAACGCCATCGACCCCAACTTTGTCTTCGACCGTCAGCAACAGCCCTGGCTCACCTACGGCTCGTTCTGGGATGGCATACAGCTGGTGCCGCTCGACACCACGCTGCATATCCTGCCCGGCAGCCGACCCGTGACCATCGCCCGCCGGCACCTGCCGGGCACCGTGGCGCGCCAGAACCCCACCTCGCAAAATGCTGGCACCAACGCCATCGAGGCACCGTTCATCTTCCAGCGCAAGGGCTGGTACTACCTCTTTGTGAGCCACGACTACTGCTGCCAAGGCCTCAAGAGTGATTACCACGTGGTGGTGGGCCGCAGCCGCAACATCGCCGGGCCCTACCTCGACCGTGAGGGCCGCCGTCTGGACGAAGGGGGCGGCACGATGGTCTTCGGCGGCGACGGCAAGGTGTTCGAGGCCGCGGGCCACTGCTCCGTCTACCGCGTGCCGCGCCCCGGCAGCAACGGGCGCCGCTGGGCCGACTATTTTCTCTGCCACGGCTACAGCATCGCACAGGAGGGCATGCCCCAGCTGGTGGTCAAGGGCATCAAGTGGAAGCGCGGCTGGCCCACCCTGGTAGACCTTTGACGCGCTGCGCCACACCGGGTATCTCTTATGGTCGTTACCGCCATCTATGGTCGCCTCCAGGCATCAAAGGGATGGCGGTAACGATTTTTTGAACGAAAAAGCGCGCTTCGGTCCGTTGGGTGCCTGAAAATGTGTAACTTTGCATCCGCATCAGAAGCATTTGATATGGAGCATAAAGCAAAACAAACTATTAAAGACGAGACAACCCAAGTGCTCACGCCCGAGATTCTGCGTGGCATCTTCCTGCCTGCCGACGAGGGCTTCACCACCCGCGAGGCCATCGACGAGGCCAAGCGCTGCCTGCATTGCAAGGTGCCGCTGTGCCGCAAGGGATGCCCCATCGACAACGATATTCCTGAGTTCGTACACCAGCTCTCCATGGGCAACATCGGGGCGGCCATGAGCGTCATCAACGAGCGCAGCAACCTGCCCGCCATCTGCGGACGCGTGTGTCCGCACGAGAAGCAGTGCGAGGGCCACTGTGTGCTGGCCAAGAAAGGCAAGAGCATACAGATTGGCAAGATCGAGAGTTTCATCGCCGACTTCGACACCAAGATGGAGCTGGTGCGCGAGCGCCTGCCCCAGAAGACGCGTGGCAAGATAGCCGTCATCGGCTCTGGCCCGGCCGGACTCACCGTGGCCGGCGACCTGGCGCGGCAGGGGTTCAGCGTCACCATCTTCGAGGGTCAGGAGGAGCCGGGCGGGGTGCTGATGTATGGCATTCCAGAGTACCGACTCCAGAAAGATGTGGTGCGTGCCGAGCTCAAGAAGATCGAGGCGCTGGGTGTCGACTTCAGGTGCGGCACCATGGTGGGCGAGCACGGCGTCACCGTCGACACGCTGTTTGCCGAAGGCTTTGATGCCATCTTCATGGGCACAGGCACCGCCGTGCCACAGGGCATGCCCGACACACCGGGGGCTCAGCTGCGTGGCGTGAGTCAGGGAACCTATCTTCTCCATAATGTGGCGGCCTTCAACGATGGTGCCATCAGTCGCGACATGGTGCCGCTCCGCGAGGGCGAGCGCATCGCGGTCATCGGCGGAGGCAATGTGGCCATGGACACGGCGCGCACGGCCATCCGGCTCGGTGGCGACGTCACGGTGCTCTACCGCCGCACCGAGGCCGACATGCCCTGCAACCGCAACGAATACGAGGAGGCCGTGAGAGAAGGGGTGAAGTTTGCCTGGCAGACTGAGGTGACGGCCTTCGTGGGCAATGGCAAGAAGCACCTCACCGCAGCCACACTCAAGACACCCGAGGGCGAGCGTACCGAGCCCTTCGACCGCGTATTCCTGGCCATCGGCAGCCGACCGGCCAACCGCATCGTGAGCACCACCGAGGGCATCCAGGTAGACAGCAAGGGCTATGTGATGGTGGCCGAGCGGCCCTGTGGCATGACCACCCGCCGAGGCGTCTTCGCCGGTGGAGACGTGGTACACCGTCCGCAGACCGTGGTGCTGGCCATGAAGGCCGCCAAGGAGGTGGCGCAGGGCATGGCACAGTATGTGGATGCAATCAAACTGCTCGAAGTGGCAAAGCAAATAGAAGAGACCAAAGAACTGAGTTGACACCATGCCTATGACATCTCTGAGACTATGCCTGCTGATGCTCTCGCTCGCAGGCACCCTGCTGGCGCAGGCCCAGCGCCGCACCTTCGACCTCACGCGGCACCAGCCGCTCTACACCGACAGCGTAGGCTACGGCTATGACCTCACGCTGCGGCAGCCCGACCAGCACCGGGGCACGCCGTTCTATTTCTCGGTGAAGGTGCCCGACGGCAACTACCGCGTGACCGTCACCCTGGGCTCTGCCCGCCGCAAGGGCAGCACGGTGGTGCGCGCCGAGAACCGCCGGCTTATGGTCGATGCCACACCCACCCGCAAGGGCCAACAGCGCACCGTGACCTTCGTGGTCAACAAACGGTCGCCGCGCATCAACGACCACATGGAGGTGAAGCTCAAGCCCGCCGAGCGCGGATACCTCAACTGGGACGACCGGCTGACCATCGAGTTCAACGGCGCTGCACCGGCCGTCACTAGCCTGACGGTAGAGCCCGACACCACGGCCGTGACGATCTTCCTCTGCGGCAACTCCACCGTGGTAGACCAGAGCCGCGAGCCCTGGGCGTCGTGGGGGCAGATGGTCACGCGGTGGTTCGGACCCGGGGTGGCGGTGTCGAACCACGCCGAGAGCGGACTCTCTGCGGCCACCTTCTTGCGTGGCAACCGCCTCGACAAGGTGCTGGCCATGATGCGGCCGGGCGACTATGTGTTCTGCGAGTTTGGCCACAACGACCAGAAGGAACGCAGGGCCGGCGACGGGGCCTGGTACAGTTTTCAGTATCATCTCAAGACGTTTGTCGACCGCGTGCGCCAGGCAGGCGGACACATCGTTTTTGTCACGCCCACGCAGCGGCGGGCCTTCGATGACGACAGCCTGCATATCCTCGAGACCCATGGCGACTACCCCGATGCCATGCGCGACGTGGCGCGGCGCGAGCAGGTGCCAGTCATCGAACTGCACGACATGACGCGTACCTTCTTCGAGACCCTGGGCTACGAAGACAGCAAGCGGGCACTGGTCCACTATCCCGCGCATACCTTCGCCGGACAAGACCAGCCGCTGGCCGACAACACCCACTTTAATCCCTACGGGGCCTACGAAGTGGCCAAGATGGTGGTCATGGGCATGAAGCAGTTGCAGCTGCCCTTCACCCGCTTTCTGCGCCCCGACTTCACCTCCTACAGTCCCGCTCATCCCGACGACTTCCGTACCTTCAAGTGGTATCCCGCCTCGCTGAGCGACGTCACCAAGCCCGACGGCAACTGAACGTACGGGTATACTGCCATTTGTTCAAATCTTGCATGGGTTTTGGTACAATCGTGAGAATTTGAATCGGTTACACCAATACAAATCAGCCAAACGGATAAACCTGAAAGTAGATAATACAGTGTAATCAGCAAAAGGCCAGAACATGATTTAGACGAGACGCAGGCACTGCTGTCTGCTCTCAATGGAGTGAGATAGCGGATTGAGGTAGTGGCACAGAGATATAATCCGCTCTTTGGCGGTGAGCATTTCCTCATAGGCAAGGAAGTGTGCGAGTGGCTGTATATCACCATACTGTGCGGGACTATCAGGATAGGTGGATTATTCCCTATACGCAATTTGAGCAGAAGAGAGTCCGAAAGATGCCAAAACGTAACCCATTGTATTCTTATCGAAAAGACACTCGAAGAGTTTCTGCTTGATATATCCTCTGTCGGCGAACACCTTCCCAAATAGTTCCTTGGTGAACACTTCTCACATCCAAGAGTCTCTGTCATCAACATTTGCCTCTGTAAGTTTGAAAGTTATCACCTCTCCACTGTCGTTGCACAGCAAATGTAGCTTGAAGCCGTGATACTAGCCCATGGTACCTTTGCCGTTCTTTGCCAAGCCTTTGAATACCTTGTGAAGTAACGTCTAACGTTGTGGCATACGGGAATCATTGTACTATTGACAAACGAAATCTTCGAGCATTTGCCAAAGGTACATATTCCGGAGCATACCCGTTCAGAAATTCGGAGGCGTAGTCAACGCCTGAG
>CAZBQA010000006.1:84958-88179 GCA_964493905.1 uncultured Prevotella sp. | reverse complement strand
CTCTGCATCTTGCGTCGGGCAAGCATCACGTCTACGTTTACGATGATTGGCATGACGGTACCTCCTATATATTATATGGTGAGTTCCTGTTCCTCTTTCATCTCACGGGCCACGGTGAAGATTTGTGCCACGATGAGCAGGAACACCCCGCAGATGAGCGTATAGCCCGTGGGAGTGTCGCTTAGGGCCACTTCAAAATCTTTCATTTGCAGGATATGTGCTTCGTTCAGATATCTAGAGATGGCGAAAATCCATTCGCAAGCGTAGAACAACAGCATGGCCACAGCCATGTGGCGGAAGCCTCGCTCGGTGTCTCTGGTGAAGATTTCGCCGTGATTGATGTCGCGTATCAGTCTGAAGAACACCCACCACAGATACAAGAAAAGCCCAACCATAAACACCCCGATGATTATGGCGATAAAGTTGGTTATCGCTCCGTAGGCATCCTTCACCGCCACTACATGATAGTCTATGGCTGTAGGATTGAAAGCAATGACACCTCCATCGCGTTTGCTCACGGTCTTAAAAAAATAGTCGGATACCTTTGGCTTGAGTTCGCAACTGGAGTAAACCATACCTTCGTTGTTATACTCTGCGCCGGCCTGGTTCCAACCGGCCATGAAGCCGCTGGCCATAGCGTCGGCCCCCACGAAGAGATTAGTGACAAAGCTCAGCATGACCGATGCCAGCAACAAGGCACAAAGTAAGTTCATTCGTTTCATCGTACAGTTCTTTTTGGTGTTTTATGTTGACTTCTACGTTCTTCTCCGAATATCGAATACTATCATTTACTTATCTTTTTTCGATGTTGCAAAGATATGGGTTTTTATATAATCCGACAAGGAAAACAGTAATAAATTATCGAAAAACAATATATATTTATCTTTTCTTCCTAATTGTTGATATGTTGGAGACATCTCATCGTGCATGCCAAGCGGTGTTGTGCCCAGAAACTTCTTTGCATGTACATCTTAAGATAGTATAGGGATTTCCACCTTCACGATTAGGGGAATACCTTTGGATAATGGTGGCATGTGGCCTATCTTTGCCACAGATACAAAAGAGAACGATAACAGAAAGTACAACCATTTAAATGAAGACAACTATGAAACGATTGATGATGATTCTGGCAATGATGGTCGCGATAGCAACCTCTGCCTCAGCAATGTCATACGAACAGGCAAGGCGCGAAGCTCTTTTCTTGGCAGACAAGATGGCTTATGAGTTGCATCTTTCTGACGCACAATATGAGGCCGCCTATGAGGCCAACCTCGACTACCTGATGTCGCTCAACGGTCGAGGAATGGTTTACGGCTCAGCTTGGAGCACACGCAACTCACTGCTACGCATTGTGTTGGCTCCATGGCAGTATGCCGCCTACGCTGCCGCCGACTATTTCTTCCGTCCGGTGTATTGGGTGAGCGACACATGGCGATGGCGCATCTACGACCGCTATGACCGAGCACGCTTCTACCGCTCCTATCCCTCGGGTTACAATAGCTATCGTGGTGGCAGGCATTTGGGATGGTACAAGAACCGCAACTGGTACAAGCCCGAGCGCCCCAACAACTGGAACCGGGGCAAGGTGTATAAGGAACGTGCCAAGATAAACAAGGAGCGCGAGAAGGCCTTCCGTAAGATGGAGAAAGACCGTCGCCACTTCGAAAAGGATATGCGCAAGGGTTCGCGCGGCCATGGTCACGACAAATGGTAAGGACGCTTGACGAGACATGACTGTTGTTGCCAAACAACAAGAAGCTTAAAGGGGGCGCAAGGCGGTGAGAAGCCTTGCGACCCTTATGTTTTGGTTGTGGGTGACTTGGTGAGAGAGGCTCTTCTGTGGCACTCTACGCATTTTCCTATTGCCTTTAGGGAAATTCCACCCTGCCTTTAGGCGATTACCTTTGTATTGCTCATGGAGAAAGCCTAACTTTGCGATATAAAATCAAGAGTTACGCATCCGATTGTAGAACCTATAAAACAGAGAAACGATGAAGAAGCTGATGACCCTGGCCATGATGGTTGTGATAGCAACATCGGCCGCCGCCATGACATACCGCGAGGCCAAGCGCGAGGCCCTGTTCCTCGCCGACAAGATGGCCTACGAGCTCAACCTGACCGACGAGCAGTATGAGGCCGCCTACGAAATCAACCTCGACTACCTGATGGCAGTCGACTCCCGTAGCCATGTGTACGGCGACTATTGGGCCCGTCGCAACCGCCTGCTTCGCACCATCTTTGATCCTTGGCAGTATGATGCCTATCTGTCGGCAGCCTATTTCTACCGTCCGCTCTATTGGGCCGGCAATGCTTGGCAGTGGCGCATCTACAGCCGCTACGACCGTGGGAGGTTCTATCGCAGCCATCCGGTGGGCTATGTGAGCTATCGTGGCGGTCGTCCGGTGCGCTATTACGAATCTCGCACATGGGGCCGTCCGTCCAGAGCCTATGGCTACGACCGCGGCCGCCGCCATTATGACGGCTATTCATACGGTCCGCGTCACGACAACGGCCGCCGCCACTTTGGCAATGGTGGCTGGGACAACAGCCATCACAGGCACCACGGCCATTGATGCCGTAGGGCACTAGCCTGACAGACCGAAGCCATATATCTATTATATACATCTGACAAAATACCTGTCGGTCATTCTCTCTCAAGGGTGAATACTCAGCGATGAGCATTCACCCGTTCTTTTATTATAGCTGCCCGGATGTCGGGCCAATGGTCAATCGCACTGCCTAGTCGCCGTCCATCCCGTCGTATGGCTCTTCACCGGCCATGCTATCTCATCTTCCTGCGTAGCCTAAGGGCGGGTACGGCGATGTCGGCCTGCCAGCCTGCCACGCGATGGATAAGACGCGACAGCGCCTTGCGATAGTCTTCGGGATAGCTCAGCGTGAGGACGTACCAGCACCGGCCACGGCGCACATAGCGGCTGAGACAACTGTAACGCTCTGTGCCGGGCAGGGGGCGCAGGGTGGTGAAGTGGGGCCGTGGGTCGTCCACCGTGCTGGCCGGCACCACCCTGCACTCGATGACGATGTTGATGTTGCGGGCATGGTAGCCGAAACGCACGTGTCCGATGCCGAAGCTGTCATTCTGCTCGCGCTCGAAGAAGCTGGGGTAGGGCACCCGGTAGCCAAAGTCGGGGTCGGTGTATTCGTCGAAGGCGATGTAGTTCATGGCCTCGGCAAACTGCTCCGTGGGCGGCCGCTCGTCT
>CAZBQA010000006.1:81683-84858 GCA_964493905.1 uncultured Prevotella sp. | reverse complement strand
GAAGGCGATGTAGTTCATGGCCTCGGCAAACTGCTCCGTGGGCGGCCGCTCGTCTCTGGGCTGGATACACAGCTCACCGAGTGTACCCAGCAACAGCAGCATGAGGAATATCGGCAGCAGGCGTTTCATGAGTGATAATGAAGCATGAAGGATGAACTTGTATGGTGTACCATGTCCTGCACCTCCCGTAGCGCAAGCTAATTTTGAATTTTGAATTTTGAATTTTGAATTGCTAAAGAATCCCCGTCTGCGTGTCCTTGTTTTGCATTTTCTTCTCGATGTCGCGGTATCTGCGGCCTCGGTCGATCTTCCATGCCAGTCCGATGGTCACCATGTTGCCGAGGTTGTTGCTGCGTATCACCATCGTCTTGCGTACATACCGGTTGAGCACTTCGCTGCGGTCGATCTCCGGGTTGTCTTGCAGCGGATGCTGCCAGTGCAGCTTCAGCTTCAGGTTGCCCATGCGGTAGCTGCACGTGAGATAGGTTGCCATGCCCTGGTTGCCGTGCATCTCACCCTCTACAAACTCCCACCCGTTGTCGGCATAGGCCGTGAGCGTCCACCGTCCCAGCATGGCCTGTGCCGAGCCGCCGTAGTTGTAGGTCGTGAGGTCGTGGCGATAGTCGTCGCCCCGGTTGCAGAACCGGTAGATGCCGGCGTAGGCCGAGACCGTGAGTTTCTGGTCTATCACGTCATAGCGCATGGTGCCCATGGCATAGTACATGTTGATGGCGGGCTGGTTTTTCTGCGTGTAGTAGAACTGGTTATCGGCTGACCGGCTGTAGCTGGCCATGTTGGGGTTGTGGTTGAGGCGACACTCTGCGTCGGCTCCGAGCGTGAGCCGCGGCCGGGTGTAGGCCAGTCGCAGCCGGTGCGTCGTCACGCGGTTGGGCTCGAGGTCAGGATTTCCCACCGTCCACTCGCGACTGTTCTGCCTGATGCGCGTGTCGCTGATCATGGCGATGCGCGAGATATACTGGCTCACCTCAAAGCTGTAGCGCAGGCTCCAGGGCTCGGCGATGGTCCACGTGAGCGTTGCCTTGGGTCGCCAGAGCCAATAGTGGTAACGGTAGCTGCCCTGCCGGTAGCGCTCGCGGCTCACGCCCGTGCCGGCCACGAAGCCCAGCGGCCCCCAGTGGCCCTTGGCCTCGCCGAAGAGGTAGAGGCTGGCGTTGTGCATGCGGTTCACCGACAGCACGTCGCCCTCGTAGCTGTTGCGGGTGTATTTCAGGCTGTGGCGCAGTCCTGTCGACAGGTTGAGCCGTTTCAGTCGGTTCTCGTAGATGGCCTCGGTCATGAGCGACCATGTGTTGCCGTCCACGTCGTAGGCGTAGGCCCCGCCCTCATCGGCGTAGCTGTGGCTGCGCGTGGCGATGGCAGTGGCCACGGTGTTGGCGGTGAGTGTCTGGTGACTGCCCAGCTCGTGCGAGAAGTAGAGGTCGAGCGACGGCGCGCTGCTGCGGTCGCGGTTGCGGCTGCTGGTCAGGGTGCCGGTGCCCCGTTCGCTGACCAGCATGTCGTACCAGCCACCGGGATTATGGTCGAAGGCGGCCGACAGCGTGGCCTGGAAGACGTACGATGCCGAGTCGGCGAGGTTGCATTTCAGGTCTACCGTGTGGCTGTAGTTGCGTCTGCGGCTTTGCAGCACCTCGCGGGTGAGCACGTCGTGCGTGCCGTCGGTGAGCAGGTAGTCGGCCTCCTCGCGGAAGTCGTTGTTCCTGAAGTCGGTATAGTTGAAATCGTAGGCCAGTCCCACCTCGGCCTTGCCGCGGTTCATGCGGGCATAGACGGCGTTGTCGCCGCGGCGTGTCGTCAGCGCGTCTGTCAGGTCGAGACCCGTGGTGTAGCCCTTGTCGGCCCGTGCCGTCTTGATGTCGATGACGTAGGCGATGCCCTCGCCGTAGCGCACGCCGGGGTTGTCGATGACGTTGATGTGTCTCACCCGTTGCGGGTCGAGCGTCAGCAGGTCGGCCTTCGAGGCCAGCGTGCAGTCGATGCGCAGCTGCACTGCGCCCTGGTTGCCCAGCGTCGTCACGGTGTGCATCACCTCATCGATGCGCAGCGTGGCCAGGTCGAGCTTGGCCAGCAGGCTGTAGCCGTTGGTCGATGCCGCCTTCTGTGCCTCGGTGGGCACCAGCAGCCGGCCGTCGGCCTTCTGTGTCACGCGGGCGGCCTTGACGTTCACCTCCTCCAGTTGCACGGCCTTGTCGTCCTGGGCCCAGAGCCCCAGGGGCAGCATTGCGGCTGCCAGCATCCATCCTTTGCAATACATGGTCATTCGGTTTTTTAACGCAAAGGTAGGGCGGCATGGGCGAAGGCACAAAAAAAGAGTCTGACATCTACCTGACATTTCATGTCGGTCGATGTTCAGACTCGTCTATGTTGCTGACTGTAAGTCGGTTGTCAGTCTTCTTGCAAACGGTAGTCCTTGCCCCGGTCAGAGACGATTCTCATCCCTCCATGTGCCTCCACCACGGGCTTGAGTCGCCTGACGAGGGTGTAAAGCGTCTCGCTGGCGTCGGGCTTGCGGGGCCAGAGCGCGTCGCAGATCTCTTGTTTGGAGAGGCGGTGGTCCTCGGCCCTGAAAAACATCGCCATGAGTTGCTGCTGCATGGGTGTCAGCGCCACGGGCTGTCGGCTCAGGTCGTAGAAACGGGTCTGTGTCTCATCCATCATCATGCCACCCACCACGATCATGCCTTGGCGGCGCTGTCTGAGGTGGTGCATCGATGCCGCCATCCACAGCAGGGCCGCCAGCGTCAGTGCCAGGGGCAGGCGTTGGTCGGAGAGGGCCAGCACCGAAGCCATCGAGCAGTTGGCATACCCCTGAAACTCCAGCGTGCGCGCCTTGCCGCGCCACTGCATCCTGCGGCTGGCGAGTCCGCCTCGCCGGTCGTCGAGGGCATAGTAGACGATCGACTGCCAGCGCAGGGCCTCAATCTTCAGGTGGCTGCGGTAGTGGCGTATGGTGTCGGGCGTGATCCATCCCTCCTGCTTCTGCTGCAGGGTGAGGGCCAGCGCCTGGTTCATGTCGTGGATGATGTCGCGCTCTGCATGGTGGTAGCTGCGTATGCTCGCGAAGACAGCCGAGCCTATCAGCAGCACAAAGACGAGAATGGTGTGGTACGATTTCATTGTAGGTAAGCGTTGGTGTTGACACTTGCAAAGTTACGAA
>CAZBQA010000006.1:70609-81583 GCA_964493905.1 uncultured Prevotella sp. | reverse complement strand
GTGGTACGATTTCATTGTAGGTAAGCGTTGGTGTTGACACTTGCAAAGTTACGAAATATCCTTGCAGAGTGTATGTCTCACAGTATTAAGAAACCCTAAAACAGGTCTCTGTGAACGCACTATCGCAGCACCTGACCGTCTGTCTGATGCTGCGATAGAATATTAGGTAGAAGATGGCGGCCGTGCTTATACCAGCGTGCCGATGATCTCTTCGCGCGAGCCGGCCAGCATGTCGATGACCGGAATCTCGGGCATGGTATAGCATCCGGGCTGCAGGCGCATGGAGGCGCGGGCCACGTTGACGAGCACCTGGGCCGTGAGGGCAGGGTTGTTGATGCTCATGTTGAACTCCAGACGCTGGTTGGGCGTCTTGCCGCTCACGCCCTTGCGCACGAGGTGTACGCCGTGGCCCATGTCGCGCACGTCGTCTACCGACGGCACGGCAAAGACATGCGTCTCGTCGTGGGCAAAGTAGGGGTCGGCCTTGATCTCGGCCGTCACCTCCTCGAGCGTGGCACCGTCCTCAAGCTCCACGTACACCATGCGGCGGTGGATGCTCTCGCCCAGCGGAATGGTCACCGAGAGAGCATTCTTCACACCCTTCTTGCTACGGGCGCATACCGAGTGTCCCATCGACATGCCCGGTCCGAAGTTGGTGTAGCTCAGGCCCTTGGGGGCGAGGCTCTCCATGAGCACGCGCACCACCGAGTCGGATCCCGGGTCCCATCCGGCAGCGATGACGCTCACCTTGCCGGCCTTCTTGCAGTGCTCCATCTGGCTGGCGCGATACTCGAGGATCGAGGTGTGGATGTCGAAGCTGTCGACGGTGTTGATGCCCATGGCCACAATCTTCTCGGCATACTCGGGGCACGAGCGTGTGGGTGTAGCAAGGATGGCCACGTCGACGTCTTTCAGCTTGGCGATGTCGTCCACCACCTCGTAGGGAGTGAGCTCCAGCGGTTTGTTGTTGTCGCCCTGGCGGCGCACGATACCTGCAATCTCGAAGTCGGGAGCGGCTTCCAGTGCCTCGACACTATACTGCCCGATGTTGCCGTATCCTACTACGGCTGCTCTGATTTTCTTCATCTTTATGGTTGTTTGAATATAGTTGTTATTGTTTGCATTGCAAATTTACATCATTCTGCCGAATAACTCTTGTTTTTTAGTTTTTATTAAATCTAAAAAAGTATCAAAAGTAACAGATAGTAAGTTGTCGTGCCTCGAAGATACCCCTGAGGCCCGACCGTGATGGTGAAAGGTGATAATCTGTCACCGTGAGCCCCTTTTGGCCTATCCGCCGACACAGGTCTGCCACCAGCTTATCGTCCTGCCCATGGGGCGACGGCGGAGTATTGGCAAGGCGATAGCGATGCGTAGACCAGACGGCGGCAGTGGCGCGGCATTGTGCTTCGAGCCGAAGCACGCGCTGTTTCCACTTGAAGTACGTTCTGTTTCTACTCGAATCACACGCTGTTTCGACTCAAAACAGTATGCCTGTGGGCCCCTGTCTGCCCATCTGCAGGCCTTTATGGCGGTGGCGCAGAGCCCTTGTGGCACGGCTTTTTGCCTGTCGATGCAATATGGGCGGCCTTTGTGCGTTATGGATAATGTATATATACAAACGTTGTAACACATGATCGAATACATCAAAGGCGAGCTCGCCGAACTTACTCCGGCCCTGGCCGTGGTCGAGGCCGGCGGGGTGGGCTATGCGCTCAACATATCGCTCAACACCTACACGGCCATCCAGGGCCAGCCGACCGTGAAGCTGCTGGTACACGAGTCGATACAGACGGGCGGCCGCGACGACAACTACACCCTCTACGGCTTTGCCACCCGGCAGGAGCGCGAGCTCTACAGGCTGCTCATCTCGGTGTCGGGCGTGGGGGCCAATACGGCGCGCACCATGCTCTCGTCGCTCACCCCCGGCGAGCTCTGCAACGCCATTGCCAACGGCGACGAACGGCTCATCAAGGGAGTGAAGGGCATCGGCCTGAAGACCGCACAGCGCATCATCGTAGACCTGAAAGACAAAATCATGTCGGCCGGCATCGCCACCGAGCTGCATGTCTCGGCCACGGCGTCGGCCCCGGCGGTCAATACGGCGGTGAAAGACGAGGCCGTGTCGGCCATGACCATGCTCGGCTTCTCGCCCGCGCCGGTGGCCAAGGTGGTGACAGCCATCCTCACCGAGCAGCCCGACCTGGCCGTGGAGCTGGTGGTGAAAGAAGCGCTCAAGCGCATCAAATAGGGCGAGAGGGAAGCACGTGAGGCGTGTAAATAACGGTTTGTACGCAAGATTGGAATGATGATAAGGAAGTATTACTTGCTCACGCTGATGGTGCTGGTCGTTGCGATGGCCGGCTATGCCCTCGGCGTGCCTTATCTCCAGGTCGACCCACGCAAGCAGGACAGGCGCACCCAAACCAACAAACCAACCCACCAACCCACTAACCCACCAACCCACCAGCCCACCAACTTCGACGAAGACACCATCCCCGACTCGCTGCTCCACCCCCGGTGGAAGATCCAGCGCACCACGCCCATCACCTACGACGACCTCGACCAGAGCGCCATGGACCTGCAACGGCCGCAGGGACTGCGCTACGAGGTGGTCTATAACGACACCCTCGACCGCTACGTCATTGGCACCAAGATTGGCTCCACCTGGCTCGACGCACCCATCATGATGACCCCTGAGGAGTATATGAAATGGAGCGAGCGCAACGGGCGCAACGCCTACTACCGCACGAAGAACGACGAGATATACCAGGCCAAGGGCAAGGAGAAGTTCGACTTCACCGACATGCACTTCGACCTCGGGCCCGCCGAGAAGATCTTCGGCCCAGGCGGCGTGCGCGTGAAGACGCAGGGCACCGCCGAGCTGAAGTTTGGTGCCACCTTCAAGAACATCGACAACCCCTCGCTGCCCATACGCAACCGCAAGACCACGACGATGGACTTCGACGAGAAGATCAACCTCAGCGTCAACGGAAAGGTGGGCGACAAGGTGAACATGAACCTCAACTACAACACCGACGCTACCTTCGACTTCGACGCGCAGAACATGAAGCTGAAGTACGACGGCAAGGAAGACGAGATCATCAAGCTGGTGGAGGGCGGCAATGTGTCGTTCCCCAGCAACTCGTCGCTGGTGCAGGGAGCCAGCTCGCTCTTCGGACTGCGCACCGACCTGCAGTTTGGCAAGCTCAAGTTGCAGCTCGTGGCCTCGCAGAAGAAGAGCTTGTCGAAGAGCGTCACCAGCCAGGGAGGCAAGCAGCTCACGCCGTTCGAGATCAGCGCGGCCGACTATGAGGAGAACCGCCACTTCTTCCTCGCGCAGTATTTCCGCAACCGCTACGACGCCGCCATGCGCACCCTGCCTAATCTCACCACCGGTGTGACCATCAACCGCGTGGAGATCTGGGTGACCAACAAGAGCGGCACCACCACCAACACCCGCAACATCGTGGCCCTGACCGACCTCGGCGAGAACCAGACCGTGAGCAACCCGATGTGGACGGCGGGCGGGGCCGCCGTGCCCTCGAACAACGCCAACAGCGAGTATGCGGCCATGGTGGGGCAACTGGCCGCCGCGCGCGACATCGACCAGACATCCTCTACCCTGGAGGGGGGAGGCCTGGTGGGCGGCACCGACTTTGAGAAGCTGCAGAGCGCACGCCTGCTCAACTCCTCCGAATATACGGTCAACACGGCCCTGGGCTACGTCTCGCTCAAGACATCGCTGCAGACCGACCAGGTGCTGGCCATCGCATACGAATACACCTACGGCGGACAGACCTACCAGGTGGGCGAGTTTGCCAGCGACATCACCGACGTGGGGAAGGCCCTCTTCGTCAAGTCGCTGAAGAATACCAGCAACAATCCGCAGCAGGGCAACTGGCCGCTGATGATGAAGAACGTCTACTACCTGGCATCGACGGTCGAGAAAGACAAGTTCAGGCTCGACGTGAAGTTCCAGAGCGACACCGCGGGCGTGTACCTTTCTTATATACCCGAGCAGCAGGTCAAGAGCCAGACGCTCATCAAGGTGCTGGGCGCCGACCGACTAGACAACAACAACAAGGCCAACCCCAATGGCTACTTCGACTATGTGGAGGGCTATACGGTGAGCAACGGGCGCGTGTTCTTCCCCACGGTGGAGCCCTTCGGACGCAGCCTCTACAGCTATCTCACCGGCAAGGGCGTGAGTGCCGAGACGGCGCGCAAGTATGCCTTCACCGAACTCTACGACTCGACGAAGACCATTGCCAAGCAGATAGCCGAGAAAGACAAGTATCTGTTGCAGGGCCAGTATCGCGGCACCTCGGCCAATGTCATATCGCTGGGGGCCTACAATGTGCCGCAGGGGTCGGTGGTGGTCACGGCCGGCGGCGTGCGGCTCACCGAGGGGTCTGACTATTCGGTGGACTATAGCGCCGGCGAGGTGACCATCCTCAACCAGAGCATCATCGACGCAGGTACCGCCGTCAACGTGTCGCTGGAGAGCCAGAGCGAGTATTCGCAGGAGCGCAAGACCATGCTCGGCATGAACTGGGAATATGACTTCTCGAAGAACTTGCAGCTCTCGGGAACGCTGCAGCACCTCTCCGAGCAGGCCCTCACCAGCAAGGTGGCCATGGGGCAGGAACCGCTCAACAACACGCTGTGGGGCTTCAACATCAACTGGAAGAAAGAGAGCCAGTGGCTCACCAACGTGCTCGACAAGCTGCCCTTCCTGCACCTCACCCAGCCCTCGCAGATCTCGTTCACCGGCGAGTTTGCACAGCTCATCGCAGGCCAGACCCACGGTGTGCAAGACAATGCCTCGTATATCGACGACTTCGAAGGCACCACCGACAAGATCGATGTGTCGACACCCTCCAGCTGGATCTTGTCGAGCGTGCCGTCGATGTTTGCCGAGAGCCAAGACAAGACCACCCTGCGCAGCGGCTACAACCGTTCGCTGCTGGCCTGGTACACCATCGACCCGCTGTTCACCCGGCGCAGCAGCTCGCTCACGCCCGGACACATCAAGAGCGACCTCGAACAGCTCAGCAATCCCTATGTGCGCGAGGTGTATGTCAAGGAGCTCTATCCCCTGCGCGACCAGAGCAGCTACAGCGGGGCCACCTCTACGCTGCCCATCCTCAACCTGGCCTACTATCCCGATGAGCGCGGACCATACAACTTCAACCCCGACCTCACGGCCACCGGATTGCTCAACAACCCCACGGCCCACTGGGGAGGTATGATGCGCAAGCTCGACACCAACGACTTCGAGACGGCCAACATCGAGTACATCGAGTTCTGGATGATGGACCCCTTTATCCTCAGCAGCCAGCAGGCCGATGCCGCAGAGTATGGCGGCGACTTCTACATCAACCTCGGTGAGGTGTCGGAAGACGTGCTGCGCGACGGCAAGAAGTTCTACGAGAGCGGGCTGCCTGTCGACGGGTCAAGCAGCTTTACCTATACCCAGTGGGGAAAGATTCCCACGCAGTCGACGGTGACTTACGCCTTCGCCACCACCGCGGGCAGCAGGGCCAAGCAGGATGTGGGATACAACGGACTGAACGACAGCGAGGAGCAGCAGTTTGAGTCGTACCAGGATTTCCTTACTCAGATTCAGGGTAAGGTCAACGCCGCCGTGTGGGACTCGATCTGGGCCGACCCCGCCAACGACAACTACCACTATTTCAGAGGCTCCGACTACGACCGCATGGAGGCCTCCATCCTGCGCCGATACAAGTATATCAACAACCCGCAGGGCAACTCGCCCGACAGCGACAGCCGCACCGAGAGCTACGACACCTCCTATAAGACCACGCCCGACGTGGAGGACATCAACCAGGACTATACGCTCAACGAGTATGAGAAGTATTATCAGTATCATGTGTCGGTGCGCCCCGAGGACCTCGTGGTGGGCAAGAACTTCATTGTCGACAAGCGCGAGACCTCGCCCACGCTGCGCAACGGCCGTAACGATGTCAAGATCACGTGGTACCAGTTCCGCATCCCGCTCAACGAATACGAGAACCGCGTGGGCAACATCTCCGACTTCACCAGCGTGCGCTTCATGCGGATGTTCCTCACGGGCTTCCGCCATCCGGTGGTGATGCGCTTCGGCAGCCTCGACCTGGTGAGCGGCAAGTGGCGCACCTATGAGCAGAACCTCGATGCCAAGGCGGCCCAGACGGGGTCGGTCACCACGGCATCGGTCAACATCGAGGAGAATACCGACAAGACGCCGGTCAACTATGTGCTGCCCCCGGGCATAGACCGCACACAGGATCCCAGCCAGCCCCAGCTGGTGGAGGCTAACGAGCAGGCGCTCGCTATCAACGTGAACAACCTCTCGAACGGCGAGTCGAAGTGTGTGTACAAGAACATCACGCTCGACCTGAGGCAGTATAAGCGCCTGCAGATGTTTGTACATGCCAACGCCCACGAGCAGAACACCACCAACCTGCAGGACAACCAGCTGGCGCTGTTTGTCCGCCTGGGTTCCGACTACAAGAGCAACTACTACGAATACGAGATACCGCTCAAGCTCACGCCAGCCGGACATTATAACCGTTTGCTGCGTGCAGACTGTGAGGCGGTGTGGCCTGCCGACAATATGCTCGACATCCCGCTGTCGTTGCTCACCGCCGTGAAGAAGGAGCGTAACATGCAGAAGGCGCAGGGCGCGGCATCGTTCAACAAGCCCTACGTGGCCTACGACGCCGACCATCCCAAGAACAAGGTCACGGTGATGGGCAACCCCACGCTGGGCGAGGTCAAGACGGTGATCATCGGTGTGCGCAACCTCGCGGCCGACGCTAAGAGCGGCGAGGTGTGGGTCAACGAGCTACGCCTGAAGGAATACAACAACTCGGGCGGATGGGCGGCTAACGGCAACCTCAACGTGCAGATGTCCGACTTTGGCTCGATGAACGTCCAGGGCAAGTATGTCACACAGGGATTCGGCGGCCTGGAAGAGGGCGTGAGCTCGCGTTCGCAGGACGACCAGAGCAATGTGGCGTTCACCACAAGCCTCGAACTGGGCAAGTTCTTCCCCGATAAGGCCAAGGTATCGGCCCCGTTGTATTACAGTGTCACCAAGCAGGTGAGCCGACCGAAGTATAATCCGCTGGACACCGACATGGAGTTGAGTGACGCTCTGGAGAGCAGCCCGACCAAGGCGGTGCGCGACTCGATAGAGAACATCGCGGTGACGAAGGTCATCAACACCAATTTCTCGCTGTCCAACGTCCGCGTGGGCATACAGACCAAGCGTCACCCCATGCCCTACGACCCTGCCAACTTCTCGTTCTCCTACAGCCACAGCCACAGTCACAGGCAGGGAGAGACCACCGTCTACGAGAACGAGGACAACTGGCGAGGGGGTATGAACTATAACTGGACACCGGTGTACAAGGCCTGGGAGCCTTTCAAGAAGTTGAAGAGCAAGAGCAAATGGCTCGACATCGCCAAGCGCTTCGGGCTCAACTGGCTGCCGCAGAACATCGGGTTCAACAGCGAGCTCACCCGGTCGTACTACGAATTGCAGGAGCGCGACATGGAGGCGACGGAGAACGCATCGCTGCCGCTGACCTTCTCGGAGCAGTTTCTCTGGAACCGCGACTTCCAGTTGCGGTGGGATCTGACCAAGAACATACACATGAACTTCCAGAGTGCCACCCATGCCGAGATCGAAGAGCCCTATACACCCATCAACAAAGAGCTTTATCCCACCAGCTACGACGCCTGGAAAGACTCGGTGTGGACGAGCATCAAGCACTTCGGCACGCCGCTCGACTATCAGCAGACCTTCACCCTGTCGTACCAGTTGCCGCTCAACCTCATTCCCATCTTCGACTGGCTGCGGGCCGATGCCTCATACAATGCCACCTACAACTGGGTGCGAGGCACGAACCTGGAAGACGGCACGTCGCTCGGTAACACCATCCAGAACAACCGGCAGCTGAACCTCAACGGCAACTTCGACCTGGTGAGGCTCTATAACCACATCCCCTTCCTGAAGAAGGCCAATGAGCGTTTCGATAAGGAAACCAGTCAGTCGGAGATCAACCGCAAGAAGCAGGAACGCGAAAAGGCCAAGGCCGACAGGGCCAAACTGCGCGAGGAGGAGAACAAGGTGCGGCAGCAGGCCCTGGCCGATGGCAAGGATCCGGAGGAGGCCGTGCGCCAGTGGCAAGCCTCAAGGAAGCAGGCCGACGACAAGAAACGCACGCTGCCGATGAACAAACGCTCGTTTGAGAAGGAGATTACCCTCAAGCCCGACACCACCATCGACGTGAGCCACGGCAAGAACAGCAAGCGGCTCATCGTGTCGGCCAAGACACAGGACGGCAAGGTGTTCAAGCTGAAATACCGCAAGATCGACGCCAACAAGATACGCATCAAGAACAGGGTCGACTCGGCCTTGCAGCTCAAGCTCACCGTGACGGCCAAGCCGGCACTCGAAGAGAAGGGCTGGTACAAGACCACACAGGTCATCGCACGTGTCGCCATGATGGTGCGCAGCGCCAGTGTGTCGTACCGCAACCAGTACACCATGGCCTTGCCGGGATTCATGCCCACGGTGGGCGATGCCTTCGGACAGACGCGGGGCACGGGCGCCCTGTCGCCGGGACTCGACTTCGCCTTCGGTCTCGTGGGCGACGGATATATCGAGAAGGCCCGCAACAACGGCTGGCTGCTCATGAACGACAGCGTGGCAACGCCGGCCACCACCAACCTTACCGAAGACCTGCAGCTGCGCTTCACCCTTGAACCGGTGAAGAACCTGAAGATTGACCTCAATGCCAGCCGCACCCAGACGACGGCCAAGAGCATCCAGTATATGTATGTGGGCAATCCCACTACCCAGACCGGCACGTTCACCATGACCACCATCTCGCTGGGTACAGCCTTTGAGGGCATGGGCAATGCCACCAACGGCTTCCGCAGCGCTACCTTCGAGAAGTTCTGCCGGTCGCTCGAGGGTTTCCGCCAGCGGGTCGAGAGCCGCTACGTGGGCACGGTGTATCCTGCCGGCACGACGCTGGCCGGCACGCCGTTCGATGCGGCCAACGGTGGGGTGAACCTATACAGCGGCGACGTGATGATACCGGCATTCCTGGCGAGCTATACCAGCATGGGCGGCGGCAGCCTCGACATCTTTCCCGCGCTGTCGCGCCTGCTGCCCAACTGGACAGTGCGCTACAGCGGACTGGGACGGCTGCCGTGGTTCCGCGACGTGTTCAAGAGCGTGAACCTCACCCACAGCTACAAGAGCATCTTTGCCATCGGCACCTATCAGAGCTACTCCACCTTCATGCAGCTCATGGGGCCCGGCATGGGCTTCATCAACGACGCCACCACCGGCAACCCTATACCCAACTCGATGTACAACGTCTCTACGGTAAGCATCAACGAGGCTTTCTCGCCGCTGCTTGGTGTCGACGTGACCTTGCAGAACAACCTCACGGCGAAGTTGGAGTACCGGCAGACGCGTGTGCTGTCGCTCTCGATGACCAGCGTCCAGGTCAACGAGGCCGTGAGCAAGGACTGGGTAGTGGGCCTGGGCTATAAGATCAACAACTTTGAGCTCTTCGGCGGCGGCAACCGCAGGCAGGTGAAGGGCAACAATAAAGGTGGTACCAGCCAGAGCAACGCGCAGAACCAGAGCACCAGAAACCAGTCTGGCAGCCGCGGCGGGGTGAACCGCGACCTCAACCTGCGCCTCGACCTGTCGCTGCGCAAGCAGGCCAGCATCACCCGCGACATCGCGTCGATGACCTCGGCAGCCAGCAGCGGCAACACGGCCTTCAAGCTCTCGTTCATGGCCGACTACACGCTATCGCGTCTGCTCACCATGAGCTTCTACCTCGACCGGCAGACCAACACACCGCTGCTGAGCAGCAGCAGCTATCCCACGACCACGCAGGACTTCGGCCTGAGCATCAAGTTCAGCCTGACGAGGTAGAATGGGGAGACAATCCCTGATTCCTGATTCAATGTTCCTCACGATTTCATAGGGCGCTCATTTTTGTGCTATCATCCG
This sequence comes from uncultured Prevotella sp., assembly GCA_964493905.1. Classification (GTDB taxonomy): domain Bacteria; phylum Bacteroidota; class Bacteroidia; order Bacteroidales; family Bacteroidaceae; genus Prevotella. The sequence continues at coordinate 71,529 of CAZBQA010000006.1, read as the reverse complement.
TATTTAGCATGGGTTGGCCGAACATCTTCTGTTGGAATGAGAGGAGCAGTGGGAAGAGGTGTGGTCTCCCCTTAGGCTGGAAAACTAAACAAGATGGCATGTTTTTTGCAGTTTAAGACCCGTAATCAAATGTAGAAGCATTATGAAAGTATTATTGGTAAACGGAAGTCCACGTAAAAACGGCAACACGTTTGTAGCACTGACAGAGGTGTCGCGCACCTTGGAGACTGAGGGTATAGAGACGGAGATCGTTCAGATTGGCAACAAGCCCGTGCGGGGATGTATCGCCTGCATGACCTGCAAGAAGAAGCAGAACGGGCGTTGCACCTTCGACGATGATATCTGCAACCGCATCCTGGAGAAGGCGGCAGGCGCCGATGGTTTTGTCTTCGGTTCTCCGACGTATTACGGTCAACCCAACGGAGCGCTGATGTCGGTCATACAGCGCATGCTCTATGCCGACGTCATGGATTTTGTTTACAAGCCCGTGGCCAACGTTGTGGTATGCCGTCGTGGTGGTGCCACAGCAGCCTATCAGACCATGAACATGCCGTTCGAGATGTCGTGCATGCCCATCGTCACTTCTCAGTATTGGAACATCAGCTATGGGGCCGAGCCTGGTGAGACGGCTACCGACAGCGAAGGCATGCAGACCATGCGTACCATGGGCCGCAACATGGCTTGGATGTTGAAGAAAATCCATGCTGGCGAAGGGAAGGACATTCCTCCCTTCGAGCCTTTCCAGATGATGAACTTCATACGTTAGGCCGGGGCATCGACCTCCAAAGGCAAGGGCCGACAAGCGGATTGTCCGCTTGTCGGCCCTTGCTATATTCCGTTGCAGGGCGGTGCTTACTTCTCGTAAGCGTGTACCGGATAGTCGATGGTATAGTGCAGTCCGCGGCTCTCCTTGCGCTCGA
>CAZBQA010000006.1:65341-70509 GCA_964493905.1 uncultured Prevotella sp. | reverse complement strand
GCGTGTACCGGATAGTCGATGGTATAGTGCAGTCCGCGGCTCTCCTTGCGCTCGATGGCCATGCGGGTGATGAGGTATCCGGTGTTGATCATGTTGCGGAGCTCGCAGAGGTCGCGCGATACCTTCACGCGCTTGAAGAGGCTCTCGGTCTCCTCGTAGAGCAGGTCGAGGCGGTCCCAGGCGCGTTTGAGGCGCAGGTCGCTGCGCACGATGCCCACATAGTTGGACATGATCTCGCCCACCTCCTTGTTGGCCTGGGTGATAAGCACGTGCTCCTCGTTGGTCAGCGTGCCCTCGTCGTTCCATTCGGGCACCTTCTCGTTGAAGTCGTAGTCGTCGATATGGTCGAGCGAATGGCGCGCCGCCGTCTCCGCATAGACAATCGCCTCGATGAGCGAGTTGCTGGCCAGGCGGTTGCCGCCGTGCAACCCGGTACACGAGCACTCGCCCAGGGCATAGAGCCGCTCGATGCTCGAGCAGCCGTTGAGGTCGACCTTGATGCCGCCGCACATATAGTGGGCCGCAGGGCGCACGGGAATCATGTCCTTGGTGATGTCGATGCCGATAGACAGGCACTTGCGATAGATGTTGGGGAAATGCTCCTTGGTCTCCTCAGCATCTTTGTGGGTGAGGTCGAGGAACACATGGTTGAGGCCGCCCAGCTTCATCTCCTTGTCGATGGCGCGTGCCACGATGTCGCGCGGAGCCAGTGAGCCGCGCTCGTCATAGCGTTTCATGAACGCCTCGCCGCCGGGCAGGCGCAGGATGGCACCGTAGCCGCGCATGGCCTCGGTGATGAGGTAGGCGGGGTGGGTCTCGCCGGGATGGTAGAGCGAGGTGGGGTGAAACTGCACAAACTCCATGTCCTTCACCGTACCCTTGGCGCGGTAGACCATGGCCTCGCCGTCGCCCGTGGCGATGATGGGGTTGGTGGTGGTGTTGTACACGGCGCCGCATCCGCCCGTACACATCACCGTTACCTTGCTCAGGTAAGTGTCTACGTGCTGTTCGGGATTGAGGATATAGGCCCCGTAACAATATATATAAGGTGTACGCCGGGTGACGCGCGCGCCGAGGTGGTGCTGCGTGATGATCTCCACGGCGAAGTGGTTCTCCTTGATGTCGATGTCGGGATTGGCCCGCACGGCCGCCATCAGCGCCCGCTGAACCTCCGCTCCCGTGTCGTCGGCATGGTGCAGGATGCGAAACTCCGAGTGTCCGCCCTCGCGGTGCAGGTCGAAGTTGCCATCGTCCTTACGGTCGAACTGCGTGCCCCAGCCTACCAGTTCGCTGATCTGTTCGGGTGCCATCCTCACCACCTGGCCCACAGCCGCCGGGTCGCTGATATAGTCGCCGGCCACCATTGTGTCGTGGATGTGTTTTTCGAAGTTGTCGAGTTCGAGGTTGGTCACCGATGCCACGCCACCCTGTGCAAACTTGGTGTTGGCCTCATCGAGGGTGGTCTTGCAGATGATGCACACTTTTCCTTTCTTCGCCTTGGCCACTTTCAGGGCATAGCTCATGCCCGCGATGCCAGCGCCGATGATCAGGAAGTCGTATTTGTAAGTCATGATAGGTTTGTGAATGACGCCCGCGGGCCATGGCCCCGAGCATGTTACCGGGTGCAAAATTACGAAATATTATCTTTATGAAAGTCATCAAATTGCAATAATCTTTGTAATTTTGCAACTTGAATTTGCATTTACCAAACATCTGGTTATTGTGGCAGGCATCGTTCGAACGTTTCATCATCGGTTTACCTTGGGCGCCAAGGGAGGCATCATCACCTTTGTGGTGCTGGCCTTCTATTTCTTTTGGGTCAAGTCGTTCGTCCTCGGACTGCTGCTGACCGTCATGGCTGTGCTGATTATGGAACGTGTGCTCCACTCCGAATACGTGCTGGCCGACGGCAAGCTCATCATCCGGCGCGGCCGCTTTGCCAAGTCCCGAGCGATTGCGCTGCGTGACATCAAGTCGTGCCGCCCCATGACCACCACCTTCGGCTTGGTGCATTACCTGCTCATCGAGTATGGCGACAACAAGCTGGTGGTCGTGGAGCCCGAGCAGGAACAGGCCTTTGTGGAGCAGCTCCGCAAGGGCAGAGGCTGATGCCGATATGCCACCAGCGATGTGCGCCACACGCCCTCGCCGCAGATGATTGGTTGTAACAGACAAGAAAAGATGAACAAGATATGGCTTTGGCTCTTCATGCTGGCCGTGGCCCTGCCCCTGCAGGCCCAGACCGATGAAGACGAATACGTAATAGACAACGACACCACCGACAACGACTCGGTGTGGGCCGACTCGCTGGTGATGACCAACGACACGCTGCTCTGGCCCGAGAATGTGCGTGCCGAGATCAACGCCCTGCTGCGCAACGACATGTTCCAGACCTCGCAGGTGGGCATGATGATATGGGACCTCGATGCCGACTCGGCCATCTTCCGCCACAACGAGCGTCAGCTCATGCGCCCGGCATCGACCATGAAAGTCATCACCGCCATCACTGCCCTCGACCGTCTGGGCGGCAGCTACCAGTTCAAGACTGAGCTGTGCTATACCGGACAGGTGGATAGCTGCACCCTCAAGGGCGATGTCTACTGTGTGGGCGGCTTCGACCCACGATTCAACAGCGACGACATGCGGGCCTTCGTCGAGGCACTGCGCAAGATGGGCCTCGACACCATACGTGGCAATATCTATTCCGATAAGTCGATGAAAGACGCCAATCTGCTGGGCGAAGGCTGGTGCTGGGACGACGACAACCCCGTGCTCTCGCCCCTGCTCGTCTCGCGCAAAGACCAGTTCATGGAGAGGTTTTACACCGAACTGCGCAAGGCTGGCATCTATCTGGCAGGTGCCATCGGCGAGAAGCGCAAGCCCGAGGATGCCAACTGCATTGTGCGCCGCTTCCATACCATCGACCAGATCTTGATGCGTATGCTCAAAGAGAGCGACAACCTCTATGCCGAGTCGATGTTCTACCAGATCGCCGCCTCTACGGGCAACCACCCGGCCACGGCCAAGAGCGCCAGGGCCGTGATACGCCAGCTGGTGGGCAAGCTGGGACTGGAGGGCTCACGCTACCAGTTTGCCGATGGCTCAGGCCTCTCTCTGTACAATTATGTGAGTGCCGAACTCGAGATTCGTATGCTGCGTTATGCCTACGAAAACGACAATATCTACAACCACCTGCTGCCCGCCCTGCCCATTGCCGGCCAGGACGGCACCCTGAAACGCCGCATGACATCGGCCTTCACCCGTGGCAACGTGCGTGCCAAGACGGGCACGGTGACCGGCGTGAGCAGCCTGTGCGGATACCTCACCGCCTCGAACGGCCACCGGCTGTGCTTCAGCATCATCAACCAAGGCGTGATGCACACCAAGAACGGCAGGCAGTTTCAAGACCGCGTGTGCCAGGTGCTGTGTCGTTAGCCCGTGGGCCCGTGCTGCCGGGCTCATCCCTTCTTTTTCTTCAACCTGATGACGTTGACCTCGGGCCAGGCCCCGAAGCGGAACGGCACCGTGCCGCCGATGCCCAGCGATACGTAGAGCATCGACCCTCCCTCCACATACTTGCCGCCCCACTCGTTGTAGGCCCATTTGGCCGGCGAGAACCTGCCGAAGCGCATCTGTCCGGCGTGGGTATGCCCCGAGAGCGTCAGGGCGATGTCGGTCTGGTGGAGCACCTGTCGGCGCCAGTGGCTGGGGTCGTGGCTCAGCAGAATCTTGAACATGCCGTCGGGCAGGCCGTCCATGGCCTTCGGCAGGTCGCCATGGTCGGGGAACGGTGGGCGGCTGATGTTCTCCACGCCCACCACGGCGATGCCCGCCCCCGGGCCTCGGGTGATGACGGCATGCTCGTTGAGCAGCAGTCGCCAGCCCATCTTCTCCTCCAGATACCGCAGCACGTTCTGGTTGCGGGCAATGTTGCGGTTGCTCTTGTCCTCCCCATATTCGCAATAGTCGTGGTTGCCCATCACCGAGTAGATGCCGTCGTGGGCACGGATGTGCTTCAGGCTGCCTTGGAAGGGGATGGCCTCCTCGGCACTAACGTTCACCAGGTCGCCCGTAAAGACGATAAGGTCGGCCTGCTGGGCATTCACCACGCTCACCAGCTTGTCGATGAAGCCACGGTTGCGCAGGAAGGTGCCGATGTGGATGTCCGACAGCTGCAGCACCTTGTAGCCGTCGAAGGCCTCGGGCAGCAGTGCCGACTCGCAGGTTGTGGTGCGCACCACCAGGTGGCGCCAGCCGAAAAAGAATCCATAGACCATCAGCGCCACCCATGCCACAGGCAGCACCAGTGCCCACTGCCATCCCACCAGGGGCCACAGGGCCACGAAGCCAATGCCCGGGATGACCACCAGAAGAAGGATGCCGAAGATGAGACGCATCAACGAGTTGTGGCGAATCTTGATTTTCATAACCCTGTTCGTTTTTCGCAAAGATACTATTTTTAAAGTTAAAAGATAAATGATAAACGTTAAAAATAGAGCATTTGCTCGTAGCAGCATTAAACTTTTGGCTACCTTTGCTCGTCTTTCTTACGAAGTAATAATTTAAACAAGTAATCAGGAAACATGAAGAAAAGAACTATCATAGCATCTTCGGTGGCAGCCATGGCCTTGGCTGTGTTAGTGAGTGGCATGCCCGATAACACGGTGATGTCTAAGGATGCAGGCACGATGGTGGTCAACACCACCTCGCTGACCAAGAACGTAAGGGGCTACAAGGGTACCACGCCCGTGAAGATTTACATCAAGAAAAACAAGGTTATGAAGGTAGAGGGGCTGCCCAACCGCGAGTCGCCCAAATATTTCGCCATGGCCAAGGCCGTGCTCGAGCAGTTTGAGGGCAAGAGCGTGACCAAGGCCTCGAAGATGCAGGTCGACGGTGTCACCGGAGCCACGTACACCAGCAAGGCGTTGGTGAAGAACGTGCAGACCGGTCTCGACTATTACAAGGAGCACAAGTAAATCAATCATCATATCAAGCAGAGGGCCTGACCATCATCCCGCAAGGATGTGCCGTCAGGCCCTTTTCGTGTCTCTGGTCCGGCCTGCAGGCTGTGTCGGCATGACGCTTTGGGCCGAACGAGGCACTGTTTCCGGTCGAAGCAGCTTCTGTTTCCAGTCGAAGCAGCTTCTGTTTCCAGTCGAAGCAGC